>DATCTN010000026.1 GCA_036567965.1 Candidatus Kryptoniota bacterium | reverse complement strand
TTCCGTAAGCTACACTTCACGAAACGTTTCGTGTAGTGAACGCTTGACTTTTTTCCGCCGGAGGACGGATCCGCTTTGGCGGACTTTGGTACTCTCTGGAGCCTGTCCCGACCTTCGTCGGGATGTCAAGACAAAAGAAAGTACTGTTAATTCCTACAAGTCTTGTAGTCTCTCTGAAGTTCACTTTCTTTTGCTCGCCCAAAAGTCCCGCACTACGGGATCCCGTTCATTGTATGGATATTTCTGAACGGGAAAAGTGAACCGAAAGTCCACCAAAGGCGGATGCGCCACATACAATAATCGAGGCGCAAAAAGGGTGCCCTGCGAAAATGGTCCCGACTACCGTCGGGATCGTCCCGTACAGAGAACGAGCGATTTTTTGAATAGCGACTCCATTCCCGACGTCAGACAAAAAATCGCCATAACCGGACCACTACTCATGAAAGCTTTCTTCCTCCCCGACGGGACTCTCCCGAAGGGATCCCTTTCCCTAAGGGACTCCTTAGGAGCGGGACATTTTCGCAAGGGATCATATAGATTGTCCAAATTGAGCCAGTACCCACAAGTGGAGAAATTTGATTATTAAGATCGGCTTGGTTAACCTATCGCGAAGGCAGTGGGAAACACCCGACCGCATGGAGTCAGGCATTCAGGCGGTCGGATTAAAATCGTTCAAATCATAATCCAGCATGAAAGGAGAGACGTATGATCGGAATGGATTTCGTAAGCTTTCTAATTCTGCTCGTCATCAGCGTCGTCGTGTCGCTCGTGCTTCACTACGCATTGAAGATGCAGGTGAGGGCGGGAATGGAATCGTTCATCGGAAAACTGATCTGGGGATGGATCGGAGCGTGGCTGGGATCGCCTGTGTTCGGGCACTGGTTCCCGGGACTGAATTATAATGAAGTGTACTACATTCCTGCAATCCTTGGCTCGTTCGCTCTGCTGATTCTTATGATCGATCTGGTAAAGTCAATTAAGTCTGGCGCCTGACAAGTAGGCCACGAGCAAATCAGACTTGAAGAGCTGACTGCGACTCATGCCTGAAATGAGCCGCAGTCAGAAGTGATCACATCGTCATCGCCGGCGATGGCATCATTATTTAAGCATCAATATCTTGAGGTTCTTGCGAAACAGAGTGCCGGTTGCATTCTCGATTACAGTTGCCTGTACGAGATATACACCGCTTGCAGCAGCTCCCTCATGTGAATCTGCACCGTCCCAAGTTATAGAAGAGGTGCCCGGGCCTGCGATCAGCGTGAACGCTCTCACCTGTTGTCCGAGAATATTGTAAATGATTATTCTTACGCTGGAAGATCGCTTGAGATTCAGGAAGAACTTTACCTGTCCGTTGAACGGGTTGGGAAATGCGCTGAAGACCGAACTGTCCCGCTCAGCTTCTTTGTTCCTGACCATGCTGGTGAAGATCCCGCTCTCATCGAACGGATTAAGAAGAGGTGGATTCGACTCGCTCGGCTCGAGTGCAATCAATGAAGTGTAATCGCAAAGAAGGTTATACTTAATAGCAAGATTGACAATTTTCGATGTGTCGAATGAGCTCTCAAGAAAATAATCCTGCAACGTCTCCCATCCCATCATCCCGGCAAGTATCGGCGATCTGTTCGTCGTATCAACGAATAAATATGTCGAAGCCTGTTTCAAGTGACTTTGTGTGAATCCATAGAACCACGCTTGAACGTTGAAGTCAATTCTCTCAGCGGCATTCGAAACGCCGATATAGAACCATGGTTTCCCGCGATTGCCCGGGTCAGGAGCGACTTCTCTTATTTGGATAAGGTTGCCGGCGCCGTTATCCACGACTACTCCAACCTTCATCGAGTCCATTCGAGCGCAACTTGTATACTTGAGCCCTTCTTCGATGTAGTCCCAGCTTCTTAAATGCGATTCGAAATGCTCTCCTCCTGTGACTTGAGCAAGTGAGTTTAACAGGAATCCAGAGCCGTAGTAATCCACTCCGTTATCAGTGACGTAGGCCGGAGTGACCGGATTTCCGTCCAGCAAGTTGACAGTGTTGAAGATGGGCTTATTGGTCCCCAAAGAAGTCAAGTAAGTATTCACCCACGTCCTGGCATCGGTGGTTGAAATCAGAGAATCCGCATTGCTGAAAAAGATCACCTGAGCTACAGAGTCCTGAGCAATTGAGGTTCTAAAATCATCGAGGAGTGCCTGCAGCATTATCGGTTGTTTGTTATCCCAGCTGTGCTGATTTGTTCCAAGCAATGGAATTGCCAGCATTTCCTTGAGAGCTTCATCGTCTGTGAACGACCAAATTCCGGAAACCACGAGGAGACCGTTCCCAATTCTTTTTGAAATTACCGCCCCCGCACCGGAGCTACTGGCAAGATCGATCTTGGTGTCAGGATCTGAGAAGGTCAGGAAATTCACACTGTTGCAAGTGACGGATGAAGGAAATGAATTGCCGATGTTGCCGTTAGGCTGTGGAAACAGAGTTACTGAGTTTAATTCTGCATTTGTTCCTAATCCATTTATGTAATGCGACTCAATCATTTCGTAAGCAGGCCTATTGTGGTCGTAGTATCCCAGGAATCTCCCGCCACGGTAAAAGAGAGAGTCAATTTTTGGGAGTATGACAGAAAGATTTGAGTTAGTCGCAGCTGCGGTTTCGAAGCCGTGATCATAACTTGCAACGATATCGGCACCCGGGATACTGCTTACCGCGTCATTGATTTGACCAAATGTTTTTATAATTGCGATGCTATCCAACCCTGGGAAGCGCCAGATTGTTTGCGCATGGTCGTCACAGAAGATTACCACCGGGCGTTTGAACTGGGAGAGTTTGGAGGCTACTGTGGACTGTAAAAAGTCCTTAAGCACGGTATCGATTGTGACCGAGTCTGCAAGCCTCCAAGGCGAGTAATGAGTAATAGATCCCGCACCCGAGATAGTCAAACAGAATTGGTCGACGGGCCTCAGTGCATTGTGCAGAGTTGCAGTGATTCTCGGGACGAGAGAACTTAAAGTAGGACTATAGTAGCCGCTAAGATCGATGCCGACAATTACTCTTGCGGCGCCTGTATCGCTCCGCACGACATTGAAGCTTGCCGGATCAACCCCGATTTGGAAATAAGAGCTGTCACCTTGGCGGTCGCCCGACTTGCAATAAATTCCATCGGTGAATGCAGTTTGAAAGCCCAATGAGAAGCTCTCAAGTGAAGAGATGTCCGGCAATTCGAAGTCCCGATAAGCGTAGCCCGCAGTATCCACTGTCCTTTCGGAGCTAATGTTGGGCAACTCTCGAACATAAGGTGATCCCCAGACATCTTCCTCATCACGAAATAGCAGCTGGACTGGCTTGGTCGTCGAGTTGCTGGCCTGTAAAAACGACAGCGGCATATCCGCGAATCCGCTGTTCCCAGTCCAACTTGTGGGTGTGATGAAATTCATCCTTATCTTCCTGAACTGGCCGGAGACTAGAGGATAAATATGCAGTTCATACGAGTTACCGTTCTTCGCCAGGAACGCGGGATCGTGCCTGTGTACCACGATGCTGTCATAAATATGCCTCGCAGTCCACGTGTCGAACATTTTTGCTTTCACGACTTCGTTCCCGATCCAGAGCCACAGGTCGTTGATCACTGAGCCCTGAGGAAGCGTGAAACGATGAACAATCTCCAGATTCTGGTTGCCGGGATACTGGTTGTGGTCGGAATACCAGATGTACAGGGCCTGTTCGACGTACGCGCCGTGGGGCTCCACGACGAGTGTAGTCCTGTCTATGTATCCGGGTTTCGTCCCATAGACAGTTGGATCCTGAACACTGAGTTGAGCCCATACAACGCCGAATGGCATCAAAAAGAAAAGGATAGAGGCAATCAAACGATTAGCTTGCACGACTTTCACCCTCCTTAGGTCGCACGTGGAGACGAGTCTAGTTATCAGCCCGCTGAAGTCCCTCTACCCTCTTAAAACATCTCAGCGCACGACTAGTTTGATTTAGACCGACTAATCTTAACAGGTGCCCACTTTATAATCAACACTATTCAAAGCTGTTCAAGCTCTACTGGGATGAATCTTCAAAGGACCGGGTGCTTACCGGGTGAGCAGCACTCCCCAATTGGGTTTTATAAGGACCTGAATCGAGTCGCCCTTGAATGCAACCCGCTTGCCGTTGAGAATGTCCTTGAAGACAGGGGTAGAACCACTCAGTCTCAAATTCACAGTCTGAGTTCGTGAAGAAAGGTTGAAACCGACCACAGCTTCTTTCTCACCGTACTGTCTTTCAAACACGAACACTTGATTTGAATCATCTGCAATTAGAGTCTTATATGTCCCAACCTGAAGTGCCGGATCTGTGACGCGCTCATGGACAAGTTTGCTGTAGAAGTCGAATAGATCCTTATTGAAAACGTTTCTGTCATCTGGACGATTGGGACCCGCGGCCGGACTCGACTTCTCGTCTTCGTATTTCATGTCGGCCCAGAGCATCGGCTTCCTCTCATCTGGATCCGTCGCCCCCCACATTCCTGCTTCGTCTCCATAATAGATCATCGGCGCCCCGACATAGGTCATCTGAAAAAGTGCGACCAGTTCCTGTCTCTTTATACCTGCTGCGTCCGGTTTCGCGACATTGTAGTCCTTATTATTCCTGGGGCTATTGTTCGAGTTGAAGTCCCGATCGGGATTCATGATCATCGACTCAAGCCGGTCGGTATCGTGACTGTCAACGAGATTTTGCAGGACATAATCTATGTCATTCGGATAGAAATCTCTCACTGCGTGCAAAGTGGAGTCAAATTGACTTGGACCAATTTTCATTTTCTTGTTCATGAAAAACTTGACGACAGCTTTTGCGAATTCGTAGTTCATTACCCCATCGAACTCATCACCCTTCAGCCATGCGGAGGCGTCATCCCAGATTTCACCGATGATAAGGGCGTTCGGGTTTAAACTTTTAACTTCTTTCCGCCAATCTTTCCAGAAGGGATGTGGAACTTCGTTCGGAACGTCGAGGCGCCAACCGTCGATACCGTTTTGGGGCTTGCCATCCGGTTCCATCCACCGCTTCGTAATCGCCATGATGTGCTCGTACGGGCCGTGGACGAGTCCTGTGATCGTGTCCTTTCTAAAAACGGGAAGCGACTTCACTCCCCACCAGCAGTCGTACTCGAACTTTGTACCCGCTGTGGGATCGTCCCAGCTTCTTATGACGAACCAGTCTTTGAAATCTGATTTCTGTTGTTTCTTGACGACATCCTTGAACGCCCAGAAGTCGGTCCCGACATGGTTGAACACTCCATCGATGATTACCCTGATCCCCACTGAATGTGCTTTCGCGATGAGTTTCAGAAACTCCTTATCGGCAGAAGTCCATTTCCAGGTCGAAGGATCGGCGGGATTCTCTTCCGACATGGTCCTCAAATCCCCCTCGGGATCGGGACCGAAGTTGTGATCGACGTGAATGTATGTTGATGTGTTGTATTTGTGGAGTGAATTGGATTCAAAAATCGGATTGAAGTATATCGCATTGATGCCGAGGTTCTTCAGGTAAGGAAGCTCGTCGATCACGCCTTCGAGATCGCCGCCGTACCGTCTGTCGAAGACGACGTCGTAGAACTTGTCCGAGTGTTTCCTTTCCCAAGGTTGAAGTTGGTACCAATCACCGGTCCATGGCGAAATGTGCCATTCCCTCCCTGAGACGCCGGCGTCCGTTGCAGTAGGGTCGTTCCTCGTGTCGCCGTTTCGAAATCGCTCGGGAAAAATCTGGTACCAGACAGCCTTCTTGGCCCATTCGGGCACTTTGACCTGAGCACTGGCGGTCGCCAGAAACAAAATTAGAGGAATAATCGCGTACCGCTTCAAAGGAAAATCCTTTTCTTTAAGGTTGGCCCGCTTCCCTGTTGGCTACGGTTCCCGCTTCCTCCTTGCACCAGCTGAAGGAGGAAGCATTGGGATCGTTCGATCAGAGTTTATTCTTCTGCCGGCTTATCCGCTTCAACGCGTACGGAGGTTCGCTTCTTCGGTTTAGAGATCCTTCGCTTGCGTTCCCTCGTGACTACCGGTGCCTTTCTCATAAAGCGCGAATCGATCTCTTCCGGCACCCGTGTCTGGCCTTCGACGGTCTCCGCGTATTCGAACACTTCGTATTTATAGTTGCGGAGTACGATTTTTTCATCATCGTGGTACAGCACATATTGCGGGAGGATAGGTATCTTTCCGCCGCCGCCGGGAGCGTCGATGACGAAGTACGGTACCGCAAGGCCTGATGTATGGCCGCGCAGCTTGTCCATTATTTCGAGTCCGACACGAATGGGCGTCCTGAAATGGTTCGTGCTCTTCACCATGTCTGCCTGGTAAATATAGTACGGCCTGACGCGCATAATGAGGAGTTTGCGATTGAGTTCTTTCACAACTTCAGCGTCGTCGTTGACTCCCTTCATCAGCACCATCTGGTTGCCGAGCGGAAAACCTGCGTCGGCGAGAAGATCGCATGCTACCTTGGCTTCCGGTGTGCATTCCCACGGATGATTGAAATGCACGTTCACGTAAATAGGCTGGTACTTTTTCATCATGTCGACAAGCTGCGGTGTAATTCTTTGCGGAAGGACACACGGCATCTTTGTGTGCACGCGGATTATCTCGACGTGAGGGATCTCGCGCAAGCCCTTCAGGACTTTCTCCAGCATGACGTCCGTCAGCATTAACGGGTCTCCGCCGGAGACGATCACGTCTCTTACTTCGGGATGAGCCTTGATGTAATCGAGTCCGTCCTGGATAAACTTCATGCTGATCTTGGTCGAATCACTGACCTTTCTCTTCCGGGTACAGAACCTGCAGTACATAGAGCACTGGCTGGTGACAAGGAACAACACTCTATCGGGATAACGATGCGTGATACTTGGAACCGGGCTATCACCATCCTCATTCAGCGGATCCAGCGGGAGTCCGTCGTCCTGGAGCTCAGTGGCATCCGGTATACTCTGGAGCCAGATCGGATCGCCGGGATATCTAATGAGGTTCAAATAGTACGGGTTTATCCTGATGTGGAAAAGGGTGTTAAGCCTTTCGGCAGTATCTCTGTCAAAGTTGAATTTCTTGACGAGATCATCAGCGCTATCGATACTCTGCCTCAGCATCTGCTGCCACAGTTCCATGAACTAGTCCTCCGATATTTGTTTAACATATATCACGAGATCGTCACCGGGACGGTAGTAACCCTGTATTCTGGCCCCCTCGCGGTAACCTCTCTTAAGATAAAAACTTCTTGTTGACCCGTATTTCTCCTGCGAGCTGGTGTTAACAGTGATCAGCCGGCCGTCATGCTTGGCTATATCTTTCTCGGCGAAGAGAAGAAGCTCAGTCCCGATCCTTTTCCCCTGGAAATCAGGGTCGACGGCGATCCAGTATATATCGAACGTGCCGTATGTGAGCGGAGTCGGGCCATAACAAATATATCCGGCGACCTTGTCCGTCATGGCAGTGTAGGTCCAGTACCCACTGTCCACCTGACTCTCGAAATATGAATTCAAGAGCTCGTCCGCGATTTCCAGTTCTTCGTTTGTGAAGCGATCGGTACGTTTCAAGATCCGCATGATCGCCTGGTAGTCATCTTTTACGGTCGGACTTATCTTAACCAAGACGTCTTTTCAAAGCTGATTGGACAATACTATTTATCAGCTGGCCGTAAGTCCAGCCGAAGGCCCCGGCGCTCCTCGCGAATCCTGAACCGCTTGGAGAAAGATCCGGGTTCGGGTTTACTTCGAGGACGAACACGTTTCCTGTTTTGTCCACGCGCATGTCGACGCGCGCGTAATCGCGACATTGCATCGCCTGGTATGCCTTGATTGCGGTGTTCTGAATCTTTTGTTCGAGCCGCCTGCTGATTTTCGCGGGACAAATCGGGACTGTTGACTTGAATTCCACGCTGTCCGGCATCCACTTTGCCTCGTATGAGACGATGTGCTGATAACCCTGCGGCATAGTGCTGAAGTCGATCTCGGAAATCGGAAGCGCAATGACTTCATCGCTTCCGACAATGGCCACATTAAATTCGCGCCCCTCGATGAATTGCTCGACAAGTATCGGCTGCATGAATTTTTTCAACATGTCGACAAGGAGCGACTGAAGATGTTCACGGTCGTGGACCACCGACGTATTCGAAATGCCGACACTAGCATCCTCGTGGATAGGTTTCGCGATTGCCGGAAAGCCGATCTTCTTTTTAGAAACTTCGTCCGGAGATGTGAACACTCTGTAGGGAGGGACATTTACCTTATGATAAGTCAAAATCTCTTTTGTCCTGACCTTGTTCAGGCAGCTCCCGAGAGTCAGGGGATTGCTTCCTGTATACGGAATTCCAAGGAGCTCATAAAGACCCGCGACATTCATCTCCTGGAATGAATCGCCTTCGATCGATTCACAGAAGTTGAAAATAAGGTCAGGTTTCTCTTCTTTCAGTTTCTCCATAAGCTGCTTTATGTCGGAGCTGGTAATTACCGTCGAGACGCTGAAGCCCGCCTCGCTGAGCACTGCGACAACGGTGTCGACTTGCTCGATTACACTGGTGGTGGATGTATCCATCAATGCGGCTTTTTGATCCGATGAGATCTTGCCGCTGAAGGCCAATTCTAATTCCGAGGAAATATCCAGCGCTGCTTCGTCGTAAACAACGGTTACTCTCTTTTTCCTTGGCATGTTCCGCCTCTGTAAGTTCAACAAATACAGCAAATTACGAGCTACAAAGCCTCTATTCTTCTTACTGCAGCATCCAGAACCGAATTAATCATTTCATCATAATTCAGTCCCACAGCTCTCGACGCCATTGGGAAGCACGAATGTTCTTCGGGATCCGGTAAAATCCCGGGAAGCGGATTGACCTCGATGACGTTCGGCTCACCGTTCGCGTCAAGTCTCATATCAATCCGCGTCCAGTCGCGACACCTGAGAACCTCGAACGTCTGTCGAGAAATCTCTTCGATCCTCTTCGACAGCGTGTCGCTCACCGGCGCAGGACACTTGAAGACATCGATCGGTGAATCCTTGGTGTCCCAAAGCCATTTCGCTTCGTAAGAATAGACAGGCAGTGCCTCCGATGGCAGTGAACTGAAGTTGATCTCGACAGGCGGAAACACTTTCAGTTCACTCCCATTACCAAGCAGCGCCACAGTAAACTCTCGGCCCGGCAGGTACTCTTCAACTAGTGCCGGTTGCTCGTAATCGGTAAGTATTCGTTCCACTTCTTTCCGGAGAGAGTCGGGCGTGTCAACGTAAGATGAATTGTAAATGCCCTTGCTCGATCCTTCATGAAGCGGCTTAACAAAAAGCGGGTAGCGCAAGGACGCCCCTACGGCTTCTTCATATGAGTTTGCCACGACAAACCTGGGCGTCGGAATTCCGTGATGAGACAAGACTTCCTTCGTCCTCGCTTTGTCGAGACAGGTCGCAAGCGTTAATGGGTCGGAGCCGGTATAAGGAATGCCGAGGAACTCGAGCATCGCGGGTATTTGAGCTTCCCTGCTGACACCGTTCATTCCTTCCGCAATGTTGAAGACGATATCGAATCCTCCGTCACGCAATTTCCCGTAAGCGTCCTCGTCCGCCTCGATGAGTGCCACGTTGTTCGACAACGAAAGCGCGTGTGCCACGGCTTCGATCGTCTCCATCGTGTCCCACTCGGCGTACTTGTCCAACGTCTTTGGAGAAACTGTCAGCGTCTTTACGGGAGAGGAGTGACTGGGAGGTTCGGTGTTGTCTTCAGGAGTGCTCTCTCTTTTCACATTAAAGACAAGAGCAACATTCATTCGGAGTTCTTCCGACTCAAGTCCGACTTCTCATATGTCTGCGGAGTGCCTTTCACCTGCGAACAATATAAGGATTTATTATTAATTGTCAAGCAAAGTGGTACAGTTTGAGGCCCGTTTCAGTCTGCATTGAGGGAAGGTCTATCCTTCATGATCGAGCTGTGAACTCTCGCGTATAGTCGACCGACACGACCGACGATTGTTTCCTCACGAGATGGATCATTGAAGTTGTCCGGAACGGCGAGTAAATTTTCAGAAAGGATGGAGAAGACATGACAACCAAGGCGCCGGCCCAGGTCGAGAAGTTCGGCGAAGAGAGCAGTGAAAGTATTGCATACAAGATTGCAGGAACTGCCAGGACCAGAGAGCCGAACGACAACAACAGGCTGGGCTACCACATCTGGAGATACCTTCAGGGCACGATACCAAGCATAGATGAAGCTGTGCGAGTCTCAGGTCTGAGACTGATCGAGGGGGAAACCGAGGAACACGTGACGGAAAAGGTCGTCGAGGGGCTAAATGAGCGCGGTTTAGAGGTCCGAAGGAACAAATAGGATCGTCCACCAACCATATCAGGGAAGTTAGCCAGACAGCGAGCGACTTCCTCCCATCTAGCCGGCGCGGGATGTCTCATCTATATCGTCCACTCTTGTCACAAGAAGAGCTGCGACAATCAGCGATGCACCTCCAAGTAACAAAGCGTAGATTGCCTCGCCTCCGAATAGATTCTTGACAAAGAACCCCAGTATTGCGGCGGCAGTTATCTGCGGAATTACTATGAAGAAGTTGAATATACCCATATAGACGCCCATCTTTTCGACCGGAAGTGAACCGGTGAGTATCGCGTAAGGCATCGCCAGTATAGACGCCCAGGCCAATCCGATCCCAAGTTCGGAAATCAAAAGGAGTTTCGGATCTTTTATTAGATAGAAAGATGCCAGCCCGATCCCGCCGCATACAAGGCTGATAGCGTGAACGCTCTTCCTGTTCGACTTCCTGGCCAACCAAACGAGTGCGAATGCCATGACAGCAGCAAAGCCGTTGTAGACCGACATCAGCACACCAACCCAGTTCGCCCCCTCGTTGTACAGCGCCGATTGTGTGTCAGTGGCGCCATAAATGTGGTGCGTCACTGCCGGCGTCGTGTAAATCCACATCGCAAATAGTGCGAACCAGGAGAAGAATTGGACATACGCAAGCTGAACCATAGTCTTCGGCATGTTGAAGAGATCGTTCATCACAACCACCAGTCCGCCTGATGTCAAATTTTGTTTCGTCAAGAAGCCTGAAATCAACTGGAGCAATCCGAACGCGGCAATTCCGCCGAAGAATACGCCGAGGCCATAGTCCATGTAAATGAAGAAGTAAAACACCGCAAACAGGATGATCCCGATCGCCGTCCAGATTAAACCGTTCCTGAGGAACCTGGAGTGGTGGACAGGGGCTCTCTCAACCCGAGCTTCTTCCGTCCCTTCCTCAAATTCCCTCGAAAAATTTTTCAATTGATCTGGCGGATATTCCTTCGAGCCGACAACAGTCCAGAGTACCGCAAGAAAGAAGACAACTCCACCGATGTAGAACGAGAGCTTAACTGATGGAGGTATGGCACCCTCGCCTGCTGTGTTGCTGACACCGAACCAGTTTGTCAGGATGTAAGGCAGTGCTGAGGCGATAACCGCGCCGATCCCTATGAAGAAGCTTTGCATAGCAAATCCGGTAGTTCTCTGCTCTGACGGCAGCATGTCGCCGACAAATGCCCTGAAGGGCTCCATCGAGACGTTGATTGAAGTATCCATTATCCACAACATGCCCGCCGCAATCCAGAGAACCGGGGAGTTAGGCATGACAAGAAGTGCGACGGACGCGAGAATTGCGCCGGTCAGGAAATATGGACGTCTTCTCCCCAGTCGTCCCCATGTCTTGTCGCTCATATGACCGATTATAGGCTGGACGATCAGCCCGGTTACCGGAGCTGCTATCCAGAGTATCGGTATTGATTCTATCTTCGCGCCGAGCGTTTCAAATATCCGGCTGACGTTTGCGTTCTGCAGCGCGAATCCAAATTGTATTCCGAGAAACCCGAAACTCATATTCCAGATTTGGAGGAATGTCAAACGCGGCTTCTTCATTTAATTCCCAATTTTAGATTTTGAATCTTAAAACAATTCCCGCACTAATCGAAACACATGCCCAATTGAACAATCACAATTCGTGAGTCATATTTCTAACCTTTAACACTTCCCAGCGTCAACCCGGAAATCAACCATCTGCTCAGGAAAAGGAACAGTGCGACAGCGGGAATGCTGATTATCAAGGAGCCCGCGGCGTAGAGTCCCCACTGGGTCGACATGCTCGACTCGAATTGCTTCAGGCCTAACGGAAGCGTAAAAAGGCTCGTGTCCTGGAGGATTTGTGCGGCAACGACATACTCGGCCCAGGCAGTCATGAAAGAGAAGAGAGCCGTGATCACGAGCGCCGGTGCCGCCAGCGGCAGGATTACTCTCCTGAATGCGCCCCACCTCGTGGAACCGTCAATCCTTGCCGCCTCCTCGAGACTGAATGGGATGGTGT
The DNA here is from genome assembly GCA_036567965.1 of Candidatus Kryptoniota bacterium. Taxonomy (NCBI): domain Bacteria; kingdom Pseudomonadati; phylum Candidatus Kryptoniota; species Candidatus Kryptoniota bacterium. The sequence continues at coordinate 356,946 of DATCTN010000026.1, read as the reverse complement.
CGTAATATCCCTTCATCTGCCACACACAAAATGGAAGAGCGGTCGAAGTGTAAATGATTATTATTCCGAAGTAGCTATTTATAAGATGCAGTTTCAAGAGCATAATGTACATCGGGAGAAGAAGCATTGTCGGCGGGAACATCTGAGTCACAAGCAATCCCACCATCGCGCTCTTCTTTCCATAGAAATCAAATCGACTGAATGCGTAACCGGCCGTTGACGCGAGGGCCACACCGGTTACAGTGACCACGAGTGCAATCAAGATTGAATTCCAAAACCACAGGAGAAACGGAGTTTGAGTGAAAAGAACCTGATACGCGTGGAACGACGCACCTTCCGGTATCACCTTAAGCGAAGTGGAGAGGAGCCTGTCTGATGGGCGAAGCGAAATGCTGAAGACATTTACAATCGGATATAACACTGCGAGCGTGAAGCCGATCAGGAGAAAATAGAGAAGATAATTCAGAATTTTGAATTTTAAATTCTTACTTCTCAATTGGTTTTTCATTTCTTACCTGGCGACCGACATTAGTGATAGCGCTAATGGTTTCTTCTTATCCCGAAATTGACAATTCGCAGTTCTAATATGCAGCCTCCGAGGCGCGAGTGCGCTTGAGAAAAAATAAACTGAAGGCGAGAAGTATTGCAAAGATGACCATCGAAAGTGCGGCGGCGTAACCGTACCTGTAAAGGTTGAACGCCGCTTTGTAAACATAAGAGACGAGTATGTGAGTCTGATCTGACGGCTCTCCGCCGTTCGATACGAGCCAGATAATGTTTACGTTGTTGAACGTCCAGATTATGCCTAACGTAATCGCGGGAATCATGACGGGTCTAAGGAGAGGTACGGTGACAGTCCAGAATTTCTGCCACCCCGAAGCGCCGTCGATATCCGCCGCCTCATAAAGCTCCCTGGGAATACTCTGCAACCCTCCGAGCGCAATCGTCATCATGAAAGGAAACCCGAGCCAGATATTTGTGATGATACATGCACCGAACGCCTCGAGCGGCTTCCCGAGCCACTCCACCGGCGACATGCGAAGATAATGCGCGATCAAGAGATTCACGGCGCCATATTCGTAGTTGAACATGCTTCTCCAGGTCAATGCAACAATTACCTGCGGGATTGCCCACGGAAGAATTAAAAGCGTCCTGATCGCCGCCTTTCCGAATAACTTTCTGTTCAGGATAACCGCCAGCGCTACTCCGATTGTGACATGAAAGAATATATTGACAAACGTCCAGACCAATGTCTTGAAGAATACCGAGTAGAAAATTTTGTCGCTGAATACCTGGCCGTACTGTTTCAAACCGGTCAGGTGCCAGTCACGGAAATGACGGAGACTCATGTTTGAGAACGAGAGAACGACATTGTAGAGGAACGGATAAATTACGACCCCGAACATCACGAGCGCCGCCGGCACCATAAGAATATAGGCGAACGTATTTGGAGAGAGTCTCTCGGAATCGTACAAACCTTTCAGAGCGAAACCCCTCTTCTGCCTGCCAACCGCATTAAAGTTGATTCAAAGCTCAACCAGCAGTAACAAAACTTCTTTGTCTCTTGAAATGTCCAGGAACAATCTCTCCCCGATGTGTTTGACGTTTGCCCTTCGACTCTTAAATTTCCTTTACTCATTCATTTCCTTAATCTTTTCAATAGCGCTTCGCTGCATTTCCTTTGCAGCCTGCTCCGGTGTCTCCGTCCCGCCGAGAACTGCCTGGTAACTTGGGCGCATAGCATCCCAGACTGCACGCAACTCCGGGATAATCGGCATCGGCTCGCCGACCTCCATCTGGTCTTCGGATTCCTTCAAGATCGGATTGCCGTTGACTTCGGGGCCATTGTAGACTTCGATCCTTGTCGGTATCGTATCGAATCGTCTTGTGAACTCGCTCTGGATTTCCGGACTCAGAAGAAATTTGATCATTCTGACGATCTCAGGAATCTTCCATTTCGGAACTGACGAGTTGATGGAATATCCGATCGGCGACACCATGGGCGCGGGCCACAACCCTGTCTCCGTATTGAACGGGATCTTCGTAACTCCGAAATCGAGTCCCGCTTTCTTGTAATCGCCGAATGACCACGGCCCGTTTATTATCATCGGCGCTTTGCCTTCCTTGAAGAGTGCGTCAGCTGTTTCGTAATCGCACGACTTGGGAATTATTTCGTACTTGTCGCGGAGATTCTTCATGAACTCCAGCGCCCGGAGCATACTAGGCGTGTCAAGTGTCGGATTTCCGAGAGAATCCATCACCCATCCTCCATAACCCGTGAGAAATGGGACGAAGAAGAAAGGTTCCGTATAATTCCAGACGAGCCCGTAGGAGTCAGGCTTGTGAGTGAATTTCTTGCCCGCGGCGATAAGCTCGTCCATTGTCTTTGGAGGAACGGGCATGATCGTCTTATTGTAAATGAGCATGAGATGATTGCCCACCTTGTCTGCGATCTGGTACAAGTGTCCGTGACTGTAGACGAGACCCTTCGGATTAAAATTAGACAAATAGTCTTTACTGAAGAGCGTATCAAGTGGAAGTATGATTTGCATAGCTTCGAAAGGGCCGATCTGGTCTGAGGGTCCGTAGACGATGTCGGGACCTGCGCCTCCGATCGCTGCGATTTGAAATCCGGAGCGAAGCTCTTCGGTCTCTTTATAAAGTGCCGTCACCTTTATGTCCGGATTTGCCTCCATGAATTTGTCGAGCGCCCACTTCAGCACTTCCCTTTCGTCCGGCCTCATCTGCTGCCAGACAACTATCTGGTGTGGATCCTCGAGGCTGCTCCGCGCGCACGACGACAGGCTGATAGCCGCCACTGCTGCCAGAAGTCCTGCGATTCGTGTCACGGGGCGGGCGGTCTACTAGGTTTGTAATACTTTATCCAGCCCTCGCGCGGGTATAATAACGGAACCGCGAGTATTTTTCCCCCGAACCCGATGTACCTGAACGTAAGCATTTCGATTGGCGTGATCTTCACTGACCTCACTTCAGAATAGTAGATCTTCACTCCCGCCTTCATGGCAAGGTCGGAAATATATTTATCCAAGGTTTGTTCTTTCACCTGTTCCGTCAACATTTCCCTTGCGACTTCGATACTGTGACTGACTGCTTCCTGGCTGACCGAAGATTTCTTCTCAATTACCTTATATATTTGGAACCTGCCGTTTTCAAAGATGGGTCCGTACACTGCACCGTCAGGCTGTTCGGCGAGAACCGCCCCAATTTCCCCGAGTGATGACGCGCGTGTCCACTTTCCCGAGGTGTCGACGCGTCCTGCTTTCTTTTCAGTGAGGAGTTTGTCGTAAATATCGACGGCCTCATTTATCCCGACAGCCTCGTAAGCATTGAGTTTGAGTTGAACGGCTTTCAGCACCTCGTCGTGATGAGTCTCGAAGAACTTATCAACTTCATCTTGAGTAATGCTAAGAGTGTCGGTGATTTCCCCGGCTTCCCTGGAAGAACGATACGCGTCGAGGAACATACCGACATTGTATTTCACCTCTCCCGAATTCTCCAAGCCGAGTTCTCTCGCGTTCTTCGACAGAAAGTGATTTTGAGAAATAAACCTGAGCGCCGAATGGAGCTCCATGGTAATTTCTGGAATTGTCGGAACAGGCGACCCAAAGCCGGAGAGCGGAAGCTCCTTGAGTGCTTCATCAAGACTTATATCGCCGCCCTCAAAGCTCAAGAGTGGTTGAGCGAGCTGATTCGCAAACTCGGCCCTTAGTTCGAGCATGTCCCGAGGATCGAGATAATATTGATCAAATTTTTCCGGATGCTTTTGAGTGAATATCCTTCCAATGGCATAAACAAGCGGTCTGAAAATGGAATAATTCACACTGACCCGAACGTTCTTCATTATTTTACCAAGATATTCCGCTCCGAGATCTGTCTCCTCACGACCCTGTATGATTTTTCGGATCATGGCAACCTTGTCCTCAGTCGCCATGCCGGAGAATTTCTGATTCACCTTTCGATCGATGACTTTGAAGACAATCCATCCGTCGACAGTGAAAGTCGGCTGCGAAATGAATCCATTGGCATGTCCGAAGAATGCATTCTCGATTCCCGGCGTAGATTCACCGTACGAAATGCCGAGTGTGTCGTGACTTATTGATAAGCTGTCCGCGATACGATATATGATTTGTTTTTCACCGCGGACCAGATCGACGAAATGTGCAGCGCTTATGCTGTCGGAGAAATAAAGCGCGTCAACAACGTACGAGTAGGTGGACTGAGTCAATCCACGCCTCAGGTCGGCCTCCGATACCTTTGCCCGGGGGATTATCTTTGATCTATAAAGCGCATCGCGCAGAAAAATGCCTTCGGTTTGTGCGGCGACTTCCTTCTCATCAGGAGACAACGGCTCCGGACCTGTTTCTGCAGCTTCGGAAAGAAGCTTTTCAGCTATCATTGAATAGAGGAATTCCATCTTGATGGTGTCACGGTAGTCTTCACCCGGATAAATGGACATGTCGAATCGATTCTTGAAATCTTCGCTCGTGATAGGTTGGCCGTTTACGAGCGCGAGGGTATCGACCCTTTCAGTCCGTGACTTATTCTGCGAATCACCAGGCCGGATTGAGGCAAAAAAGAAGAGAATGACAATCAGCCCGAAGTTCGCCGCGGAATAGGTTTTTGATTTCGCCACAAAAAAATCTAAAGTGTAAAACTCATATGCAACATAAGGAACATCGCGAGGCTGTTGAATATCGTTTCAGGCTCACTTGAGCATAATCATTTTGTTTACCTTAGTGAAGCTTCCGGATGACAATTTATAGAAATACACTCCAGAAGCAAAGTAGCTCCCATTGAAGAGCACCTCGTGAGTACCTGCATCTTGTTCGGAGTTGATGAGAGTGGCGACTCGCTGTCCGAGAATATTGAACACGTCAATTCGTACGTGAGACCTGGCCGGTAGATCATACCTGATCGTGGTCGACGGGTTAAACGGATTAGGATAATTCTGTTCAAGCTCGTAGGATCTTGGTAATTTGCCCGCGTCTGCCGGATTGTTTACGACCGTCGGGACCGAAAGTTTGATGAGCGTATCGCTGAGCACATAAACCGCCGAGCCGTATGGCGGAAGTGTAACAGATAGGTTTACCGCTCCGCTGCTGAAGGTGACTGCGGCGGATGAATCGTTGTAGACATCGTTCATGTAATACGTCTTGCCATCGATCGCGCCGCCCGTAAAGGATACGTTCGGAGATCCACCACTCCCTGTCAGTGTGATCGCAGCTGTCTGAGGCGAGGCGCTGAAGTTCTCGAGAGCGATTCCGTTCTGATCGAGATATGGACGTGTATAACCGTAGACCCACGAATTTCCTGTAGTCAATTCGAAGAAGGCTTGAGTAGAAAAGGCGGGATAAGTCTTCCGAATCCAGGCCAGTCTCTGGTAGTGCGGCATGAGGAGTGACTTCCCTGCGTTGTTCCAGTCAATGACTCCGCGTCTGCGCTGATCAAAGTCGGTAATACCTAAACCCCATCCGACTTCCTGTCCGGCATAGAGCATGGGTATTCCGGGCACAGTGAAGATGACTGTTCCCATCGGCATTGTCTTGGAGTCAGAGCCGTACGTAAACGCAATTCGGTCCTCGTCCTGGTTTTCCAGCCCGCGCAAGAAGAGCGAGTTTGGGCCCGGGACGAATCCCATGATCGGGCCGCCATAATTGGTGACGTAGTTATTCAGGTTCGAGACACTGGAGGAGCTCCCGAAGTTGAAGGATTGAACAGCGTTGTGAAGCAGATTCCAATCGTAAGCTGCGTCGAGCCCCCCTCCGTTATCCGCGTAGTTGACTTCGGTGCCGACGCCAGTTCCCGCCGTCTCTCCGAGGAGAAAGATGTCGGGCTTGACGTGCTTCAAGATGGTCCTGGTGGGTATACCCATCTCGGTTTCGCCGCCGTTGCCGCCGTTAGTTCTGTCGTGAGGTCCCCAGTACACGTCGAAGCGGTAACCGTCGATGCCGGTCTGTTCGACCCACCATCTATAAACTCCATCCATGTACGCCCGTGCGTCTACATCTGCCCAGTTGTAGTTGAGAAGCTGGTCGCTGAATGCGCCATAGTAAACGAACCCGTCGGCCGTAATCGATTCCGATAAATTGGGATTGTAATTGGAATTACTAATCAGGTTATGCTGATAGAAATTCCAATTGAACGAATTAGTCTTGAATAGCCGTGCATCCGTCACGAACGGATGACCGTAACTTGTGTGATTGGGTGTTACATCAAGAATTATTTTCATGCCAAGTAAATGCGCTTGATCGACAAAATTCCTGAAATCCGATACTGTCCCATACTGCGGCGCGACCGTGTAGAAATCAGTTATGTTGTATCCTGGGCCGGGGCCGTTGTCTATCGCCTGATTGTTTTTCATGACGGGCATTACCCAGATGATATTGAATCCCATCTCCTGCAGGTACGCCAGCTTCAGCGTTGCAGCGGCGATCGTCTCTTGAGGCGTAAACGAGTTGAAGAAGAGCTCATAGATGCGCCCCCTCTTTGCCCATCCGGGATTCGAAGCGAACGTCGGAAATGTGACACTGTCGTTCACGTCAACTGTGAAATATGATCTGGTGGTGTCTTTATTTCCCTGTGGATCAGAAACAATCAGCGACAGATAATACTCACCCGGAGCCGTGGGTCGCGCGATCTGGATGCTCGATGTTGTCATCCCCTGCACGCCGCCGATGGCCTGCGGATTCGCGGGGTCGACTCCCCAGAGATAAGTGAGACTGTCAGACTGGCCGGGGTCAGGGTCGGTGCTGGTCTGTCCTGAAACCTTCACCGACGAGCCGGACAACGAAAAACTGACGACTGCGTTGGGTGAATGGTTCACGTAATATGTCATCGTGAACGGACTCGAAACGATCGTGCTGTCGGAGCTGTCGCGCGCAACAGCTACAAAAGTATTCACTCCGGGCCTGTACGCGTAGCCCTGTGAGAAGCTGCCGTTGCTCGCCACGATTGCCAGAGTGTCCGTGCCATTGTGGACTATGTTCACCGAACGGATAGAAGTATCCTGAACGACACCGACGATAGTGACTCCAGGTTTACGCGTAACGTATCCGCCCTGGTTCAATATCTGAATCGATCCCGCCCGGACGATTATCGACGTCGAGTCCGAAACCAGGTTGCCCGCAAGATTCTTCGCGCTCAACTTCATCGTCCGCATTCCATTAGCGAGAGAAATCGGGGAGAGTAAACTCAGGAGGCTTTTTGCCGGATCGTACGCGCTTCCCGGTATATTGAACGTTCCGCTATCGATTTGAAGTACGAACGAGGAAGTATCAACGCCGCTTGCGAGCGACGGAAAGACGCAGGCGGTGATTACCGGTTTATCGGTCCCCACAATTCCTGATTTCGAATTCGGAAGAAAGTGAAAGATGGTCGGGCTCTTGACATAAATTACGGAATTGTTGTTGTCGGCAGGATTCTGAAGAGGATTCAGTGGATCCGCGAGCCAGCCGCTGGCAACACCGTTCTCATTTATCTTGTACTGATACGCCGGAGGGAAATTTCCCCCGGTGAGGGGGCCACCGACACGCAGTCTATAGGTCTTGGACCAAATGCCTGTCGACGGATCTTTTGTCATTGCGGTCGGCGAGCCGGAAGGAATTACACCTCCACTGTTGTTAGCCCAACTGTTGAATTCGCCCGGCAGGTAGACCACCGAAGGATTACCGGCAGATTTGTATGTAAACGTGACGTCGACGCTGTCCGAAGTCTGGGCTGCTAATATGGATGCCGTGAACAGTATCAAGAGCGCAGGCGTTAGTCTTCTCATAAGAATTAATCCCCTATGCAATTGGGCCTGTGATTCCTGCAAGTAACGAGTCTCGTCGATGAGTGAATCATAGGCCCGTCATTCCATCAGATAAGTCGGTCTTGACATACATCGGGTCTCATGACATCATCCGGGGTACAACAAAAAGCTGTGGCAGGAAGAAATGCTCGCCACAGCTTTCCGGTCTTTTCATCGATTAAGAAGGAACAAATTCTACAAATCATTTAGTCAAAATCATCTTCCTCATCGCGGTGAAGCCGTCTCTCGGCAATAAAACCTCCATCCGTCCCAACCTTTCGGTTGGGACGGATGAGGAGAAGGAGAAATTACTTCATCAGTACCATTTTCTTGACGCTGTTGTAACTGCCTGCTTGCAGGCGGTAGAAGTACACACCGCTCGCAAACCTGCTGGCATCGAATGTCGCGATGTAGTTACCAGCCTGTTGCTTTCCTGAGAACAGTGTCGTCACTTCCTGTCCGAGTACGTTGTACACTTTCAGGCTCACGTAGCTGTTCTTCGGAACTGAATAATTGATCGTCGTAGTCGGGTTGAACGGGTTCGGATAGTTCTGAGTGAGCCCGTAAGCGCTCGGAATCCTGTTACCGGGGTTCTCACGAATGGCAGTAACTTGATCGCCCCATTTATTGTATTGGGACTGACGAGGCGGAGTGAGCACAAATGAATGATTAGCACCTGTTGGGGCCTCATTGTCCACTCCCAAACCACCACCCAGAGTGTCTGAGCCATTGAAAGCTGCACCGAATTTGAACAGCACTGCCTGCGAAGCTCCCTTTGGAAACACAAGTGTGGTTGACCATTTGTTATCATGCGCAACACTGTCCCCATGTGTTCCGTCGTCGTACAATCGGTGCAACAGACTGTCGACGGTTGTGTCTGTAGCCGGCCATCCGGAAGCGGGCCAGTTGAGCGGTGATACGCTGCCGCACATCCAAACACTCTTTAAACCTGTTATTAGACTGTTATGAAAGGCCTCGTGCGCACCGTTCATGTCCACATGGAATATAACAGTGTCCACTCCCGTCGTGGGCGTGGAAATATCTATCACGGGCGTAATAGCAGGGAAAACGGTATCCTTGTCGGCAAAGACATACACACGGTTGTTGGCAATGTTTTCCCAGCCGGTGTTACTATACTGATCGGTTCCGCCCGCCCAGAACTTCCATTGAATGGAATTTCCCACTGGGGCGGTGAACTGCAGCTTGACACTATATTGCTTGGGATTGAGGAGGGTTTTTGTCAATCTGACACCAGGTCCCCAGTTCAAAGGCGACGTGTCTCCTCTGACCATGATCGAATCATTTACATCTGAAAAGCCTTCCTTGAGCAAATTCGTCATGTCGGCAACGAATGTAACGTAATGGGTCACGCCCGCAGTTGCCTGGTTGTTGAAATAGACGAGCGGTATAGCCTGACTCGCGGCGGTTCCGATCGAATCGGTCCGGTTGTTTATGCTTTCCCACACGTCGCTTGCAGTGGCGTTGTGAATTACGTACTTATAGTTGATCCATCTGCCTGCAGCTGAATCGGCAAAGGGAACTGTCAGTTCGTATATCGAGTCGTTTGCCACCGAGGGGGCCATCGTAAACCTCGTACCGCCCCATGTGATGGTATCGCCTGCCAAGGTCTGGAAATCTCCCCGGATGAGGACACTGTCCGTAGCCGGATGGAAATTGCCAAGGATCATCTGCACGCCCATGTGAACTTGGAATTTGACGTTCTTCGGTGGTGTGGGATCGGTGACAGTATTGCCGGCTAATGTAACTGCAGTCTGCGCCAGCGCTTTACCGTCCAGGGTTGCGCCGGTATTCATCGCAATCTGTGTTTGACACAGTATGATTCCCTTCATCTGAGCCGTCGTTCCAATGGTAACCTGGCCAGCTACCTGCCAGAAGATGTTCTTGGCCTGTGCGCCGCCGCTAAGAGTAACGATGGCTCCGTTGGCCACGGTTAAGTCCCCCGCTATCTGGAAAATCCAAACATCAGTTGCGCTGCCCGAGATAGTGACTCCACCAGCAGATATTGTGACCCCAGTACTCCACTTGTAAAGACCAGGAGTGAGGGTGTCCCCAGTAATATCTCCGGCGCCCAGTTCAGTAGTATCCGGCAACGTTCTTCCAGCTGCATCGGTGTACGCCGTCAGCATGTCGCTTACAGCCGTACCCACATAAGTCGGAGTCGGGGCAGTGTAATCCGCGGCATATAGTTTCCCGGTCACTAAAGATGACGTCGAAAAAGTACCCGAGGGATCCAATGTTTGCCCAAATCCGGTTAAGTACGTCGCAGCGGCTGGACTAACTCCAATATCTCCAGTAACTGCTGTGGTCCCGGTAGTTGAGACCCCTGTCTTTGCCAGGATGGCAAAATTCCCGGCTGTCCGAAGATTCACCGGCAATCGTTGCGCAAGAGCGGAAGTATGCGCCATTAAAACAACAAGCGGCGCAACAACAAATGCCGTGATCGCTAAAGCTGAAAAACGCTTCAACATGATCTTGCTCCTTTTTTTTGTGTTGTGATGAGTTTCACGATGCAAATCGCGATATCGGATTTATCAGAAGTTTTGCCCGCTAATCCGAAGAATGTCGAGTGCATCTTTTTATTGAACCGATATAACTCCGCTTTCTCATGAAGCGGTTTTGAAATGCCTTCAGAAAACTTCAAACCTGCCATGGTTCAGAATCCAACTGTCAATGCGAACTTCTGAATGTTCTTGAGAAGCCCGTAATTTTCATAACCGTAATCAATTTTAACATTGAAATGAGACGATATATCATAGTTCAAGCCCAATCCCATTGTCAGGCCTTCCTGGCTGTCAGGGACAAAGAGCGACTTGTACCCGGCTCTCAAGGAAATCAGATTGTCGAACGTGTATTCCGCCCCTACATCCACCGTCTGAACATTATCACTTGGATGAAGTGCGTCGACCGCGACCGTGAGTCGGTTGTCACTCGATTTCACGACATCCATCGCAAGCCCGACCCTGAATATCAGCGGGAGGGGGAACGTACCGGTATAGTATTGGGCAGGGATCTTTGTGTTATCGCCTACAACCGATTGATCGGGATTGTGTGTGATGTAAAGATCCTGTCCGGTCATCTGCATGTCCGTTCCGAAGTTTGCGATTTCCATTCCGATCTTCATGTTGTTGAACGGCGTTATGTAAAGCAATCCGGCATCCAGAGCGTAGCCTGTTGCGGACTCTTTCCAGATCTGCTGGATAATCATCTTCGCGGTACCGCCAATCGAGAACCTGTCTGTCAGATTCCTGGCGTATGAGAGCCCGATTGACCAATCATTTGCATTCCATGTCTCGCCCGTCCCATCAGGCTGCGCGATGGTCGTGACATCCGAAGTGCCGTATGCGAGATTAGTGACGCTCAATCCCACCGCGTTATCTTCGTCGAATGCGACCACCGCGCCAAAGAAGTTATAACTTGTGCCGACGAGATAATTGGTATGCTCGAGGAGAGCCTCCGTTCGACCGTCTCTTGCGATGCCTGCCGGATTCCAGTAGAGAGCGGTGGGATCGTCCGCCATCGCTGTGAAAGCGCCGCCCATAGAAATTGCCCTTGGTCCGGCACCTATTCCAAGAAATGGCGCCGCAGTCGTCCCGACCTTGTTTTGGGCGTAAGTCTGAGCACAGGCGAACAATACGATAAAAACCAGAATACTCTTTTTCATCATTGGCCTCGTCTACTTTATGATCGCAAGTTTGCCGTACTTCTGTCCGACGCCCGGCACGTCTACGAGAAAGAAGTAGACGCCATAGGCTATGTCGAGGTTCTCGTTAGTCCTGAGGTCCCAATCGATCGTACCGTCGGTTATTGATTGCGATGTGGGCATCTGCAATTTCCTGACGAGTTCACCGCGCACCGTGTAAATGTATATCGTGGTGACGTTCGGCGGGGTCGCCCTGGGAATGTGTATGAACGAAATCTTCCTCTCACCGCGTCCGCTGGTTATCGTTGGAGGTAAAGGAGGCTCCTGGGAAGTCGCCGCGATGTACGGATTGGGAACAACCCTGATCATGTCGATCTGATTGGATGCAAGCTTGGTATCCACTGTCGCCGCCTTGGTGGTGATGGTCAATTGATCACCATCAACAAACGCTTTCGAAACTTTGAGCGTCAGTGTGTCGCCGGCGGATGGGAGATAGTTGGTTGAATCCGAACCGACGGGGGACAACGACCACGTGATTATCGAGGTGTCGACGCCTGCTTTGGTCTTCACCGTGTTCAAAAAAATGACTATATCGTCCACAGAAAACTTTCCGCAGTTGAGGTTGTCGCTGATACAGTCGGGTTCCAGCAACGCGTACGGAACGAGTTTGCCGGTCCGCGGATCAATCACATGGAAATTAGTGTTCTCCTTCACGATGTCGAGCGGACTCCCGTCATACGTGATTGTCAGGCTCGTTGATGTATCGACACTTGATGAATCGAATACCAACGTATAATCGCAAGGATAAGCAATCCCGGTCTCGGTAACTCCTGAAAATTGGAACGGCGAGAATGTGAATTTGAAGTTGGGGAGCTTGTGTGTCCTGTTCCACCCGGAGCTTGTGTCGAACTTCACCGTCCAGGAGTTGCTGACTGTGACATATGAACCGCCGAACAGGTACTTGTCTCTGTCGCCGACCGCCTGGGTCTGATCGAACGGGATCTTGGTTGAGCCGAAGAAAGTGACGGTGTCAGGCGAAACCGGGTTGGAGTAGTCGATAATGTAGTACCCATCAGTTACTGGAATGTAGCCGTTGAGCGTATCTGAAAAGCCAATTCTGTAGGTCTTGCTGGGGACTGCGTCACGATCTGCGACATTCAGGTAGACTTTTCCAGTGCCGAATAGAGGCGATCCTGGAACAGGTGAAAATAGATTGGGCGCATTAGGACCTACGTACCCGGCTGTAGGTGCCTGGGGGACGACATAGACCGTGTTGACATCCTGCCTGATCGTGCCACTCGAAGTCACGGTAATATACTTCGGGTCTTCGGCCGGATATGTGTCGGCCTGTTCATCACCCGTAGTGTAAGCCGTTACTGCGTAATAATATCCCTGGCCATTCTGCAGTCCACTGTCCACGTACGTATGGACGAGGCCACCATCATTGCCGAGGTAGAACATAGGCAGTTGCGCTAAGTCCTGGGAGGGAGGCAGGAAATAGCCCTGCACCCCGTCGTTCTGATCAAAAGTAGCCAGCGCTGCGCCGCCTGCTTCCGTGAAGCCGGGATCAGTCGAACGGTAAATTTTGTACCCTTCAAATGATGCAGCAGTTTCGGCAACGGAATTCCACACGAGAGTCACTTTCTTGTCACCGGGTATCGCAGTCATGTGCGGCTTGGGCGGAGGAAGCACAAAATCGTAGTTCTTATCGTATATGCGTTGGACGATCTGCTTGTTCCTGAAGATTTGATTCGAATCGGCTCCGAAGACAAGCGCAAGGGAGAATCTTTCTGTCTGAAGCGGCAACAGCGGGAAATAGCCGGATGAATAAATGAAGTCGCCGTCCTGCGGAAGTGCCGGGATAACATCGAAGTAGCCCGGTACCATCCTGCTCCAGAGGGTCTCGCTGTTGTTCATCGGCGGTGAAGCAGTCTGATTGAAGAAGTTGAAACTCGTCAGCCCTATTTGATCGGATTCGTTTACGTCTGTCTTGTCGAAGTGCGGTTCCCCCTCAGTCGGCATCCCGTCGCCTTCGCCTAGATCGTGCGTATTCGGAACACCGTCAGCGCCGACATCATCGTGTTTTACGTCCCAGTTGCCGTTCTCGTCACCGGACCAGTGAGACTTCACTACGCCCGGATATTTCCCCGTCACAGGGTCACGTTGCTGAGTGTAGTCGGGCACCCATCCGGAAACCATCGTGCCGGGACCGCTGTCACGGCTCTCATCTATCATCGTATTATTCAGTCCGGCACCTGTGAAATAATTTCGGTAGTATAGCGGTCTCGTGTCAGTACGGTAGACTTGACCCGTTGTAGTCTTGAAGACTCTTTGGTAATGAATCGTATAGTTTTCGTCTATCAATCCATTCAGATTATCGTCAAGACCGTTGTTAATTGTCTCAATTAGAGTCTCTCCATTGTAAATCTTGTAAGGAACTCCAAGGGAATAGACAGTGACGGTGTCGGTGTCGCTATGAAGAAGGGTGTCTAGACGAACAACGGTCCTTGCATAAGTGGTGGGATCTATGAGGATGATCTCATTACTTGGCCAATTCGCGTTCGCGCCCGGGTTCGTGCGCGAAAGGGTACGGGACATTACGAAAGTGTTGGTGACAGAGCTGAAAGTAAAATCCGACTGTTGAAACTGCGAGCTGTTAGGATCAACCGCATCGTTATCGTTGTCAATGCCGTCATACTGATCACCCGGACTCTCCAGATACGCGTAGCCTGCAAAACCAATATTGGTTCTTACTCCCGGCAGGATTGTCTTGAGCGATATCCAAAGGGGATCACTTGTCCTGTCGTCCGAATCCCAAGTGTATGTGAGGTTGTTGTTGACATCAAAGAATCCGAGATCGTCCTGGCAGTCGACATAAGTCTGACCGACGTCGCCGACGCAGCCTCCTACTACCTCGCCGAAGACGGTCTTTTGATATATGGTTGTTCCTATATTGCTGATATCGTACAGCCAGAAGAGTACATCCTGGGCCTGAACTTGGGCCCACTGAAGTCCACGGACTCTCACCACTATGCCGACGCCGTTCCGGGTGGTATCGGTTGAATCAGGATGAAACCGATCGCTTGTACGCTGCTGCACGCTGTTATCCTGAGCATCATCCATGACCCAGTAGCTTTCCTGATCTGCGCTGAAGACGCCCCGTCCGAAGTACCCGTCCCATGCTGCGTGACCGGTCGAGTCAAGCCAGTCGGGATGATCTGGCCAGAAGGAGGGCCAGGAAGAAGGAATGCTGCTCGAAGCCACGGTATCCTGTGACGGATTAACATATCCGGGCTCAGGTTCAAACCCCTGAAAGTGACCATCGCGCGAATCGACTTTTGCTGCCTGCCCGTTGCGCGGTCCAGGCGAAATCGTCACTGAATGTATCAGGCTGAAAATAGTATCTCCTTTGGTGTTGATGCCTGCGGGATAAATACCCGGAAGCTCCACTCCGACGAGAGGCGTGACGTCTCCGATGTAACTATCTTGAGTCATGGGATACGGCCAAGCGCCACGAATGTCGTTCGGATCCGTGCCCGATATCTGGCCGTTGTTCCTGAACGTAATCGCAACCCTGTTCCCGTCGTGGATTCCAAATCTAACGTAGAGTGCATTACCCCTGTGTGTTTTCGCGTACGGGATCAGATTATCCTGGGCGAGCGAAATTGAACTCAACCCAGCCAGCAAAAACAGGACGACTAATATCTTGCGCATGTGGATACCTTTGTCATTAGAAGGAATACGTTAGTCCAAGTTGTATTCTGCGAGGCGGCGAATAATAATCGGGCCTGGTATAGTAATCCTGGATAGATGCGACTCGCTGGGATGGATTGCTCGCGAGAAGATGCTCTTCGTAAAGCGACCAGTCAGGTTCACCGCTGTCGGTGAAGACGTTGGTGGCATTCTTCATGTCGAGGACGTTGTCTACTCTCGCAAACACAGTGAACGTCGAGCTGCCGAATCTGAAATCTTTGTAGACTCGCATACTCAGGTCGTAGGTCGCCGGTTTGGCTCCCGAATTATACATGAGCTCACCAACATTAGAAGTAGATGTCAACTGGGGCGTGTATGGAGTCCCGCTGCCGAACTGGAAAATGAAGCTCGCACCCCAGTCGGCGGAGTTATTGTAATTCAGCGTTGCATTGAGAGTATGCCGTTGATCCCAGTCCAGAGGAATCAGCTGCGTTTCAGGAAGCGTGCCGCTGTTCCTCAGATTAAAAGCGGTCTTCGGGTCGGAGGCGTCTCCCTTCGCCACCTGGAAAGTGTAATCGACAGTCGCCGATATTCCACTGGCGAAGCGCTTGTCGATCGTAAACACTAGACCCTTGATGAATCCGAAGTCGGTGTTGACGTATTGACTGTAGATTGCCGATCCGCCGTAGACATATTGGATTTCATTGAGAGTGCCGGCCAGGTTCCGGATGTCCCGGAAAAATCCCGTCACATCAATGGAAATGTCATCGGTCAGCTGCTGCTGCAGTCCCAGTTCTCCGCTAGTCGTCTGCTCGGGTTTCAGGTCGGGATTGCCTATTACGCCGAGGTTCGTGCTGCCGCCGGTGACGTTGAGTTTGTATCCCGGGTTCTCGTAAAGCTCGTCGAAGTTCGGCATCTGGAAAAATAACCCATAGGAGAAATGAACGATCCCTCGTTCCGTTATCGGGAAAGCAGCACCAAGTCTCGGACTCAACTGCCATTTATTCGTTGCATTCTTGTACCAGTATTTCATTCGGGCCGCGACGGCTTGTTCAGGAGTTCCGCCTGGGGCCACGATACTGTCCTGATTCTGAGGTTTAAGTGGGAGATATATGTTGGGATCGGATGGGTCTGAAAGTACCTGACCGTCGGGATGAAACCAGTCGAGTCGAAGTCCAAAATTCACAATCAGGGAATTGTACTCCATCTTGTCCTGCAAATAAGCGGAGGCCTGCTGGGGTTTATGTAAATACATTAGATTGTTCTGGTTCGATATCGGCGGAACAACCACGGGCCCTATGAGGTAGGGATTTCCGTCGACAGCCGGATTCCTGTTTATGTCCACCGGCGACATCTGGAGATTTATGCTGTGGAGGAACAGTTGGTACTGGTCGAACTCGAGTCCGAACTTCAGCATGTGCGTTTGAGTCACCTGACTCGTGATATCAAATTTCGCAAGGTACGTGTCGGTGTTGTGGATGTTATGTGCCATGTTCGTGCCGCCGGTATAGAAAGTCCCCTCAGGGGCGACCAGAAGAGACTGGTGAACGTATTTCTGATTGAAAGGATCCTGTCTCGAGAACAGATCCGACAGCGAGTAGGCGGCCGTGTCGAGGTACTCTCTGTAATCCCTGAAGTAATAGGATACGGCAAAAGTATAGAAAGTGCTGGCATTCAGCGTTTGTGTGAGATTTACTGTGTTAAGGTAGCCCTTCTTGAAATTGCTGAGTTCTCCGTCAGGATTATATTTGTAGTTCCAGTCGAAGTCTTTTCCTCTGGAATTATCCAGTATGAAATTGTAGGAGAGTTGCACTTCGGGAGTGAACTTATAAGTGATCTTACCCTGCCCGTAGCCTTCCATATATGGGGCCAGCGGAACCGTCTTCCCGTTTCCGGTGTGATTTATGATCCAGTTCAAGGAGCTCGGGTCCGTGGTAATGCTGATATCGCTTGTGTTGAATTTCCTAATACCGTAGAGGTCCCCGTCGTCATAATAATACCGCGCGTCGAGATAGAAGAAAAGCTGGTCCTTTATAATCGGACCATCAAGCGAGCCTTCGAGCCAGTTGGTCCCCAGTGGGTTCACCTTCCCAAGACCGTTGAAAATATCCGAATGGCTCGTCACGTATCCGCCCGAGTAAGCGGTGGCCATGCCGTGAATGTCGTCACCGCCCGTCTTTGTCGCGATGTTGACAATTCCGCTCATCGCCTGACCGTACTCGGCGTTAAATGCGCCTGTAACAACCTGCATCTCCTGGATGGAATTCTTGTTCACATCAACAACGGTTGAACCATCATAGCTGTCTGTTACAGGAACACCATCGATCGTATAGCTCACCTCGCCGCCTCTTCCTCCTCTTGCGTGGAGTGTACCATTATGGTCTGTATAGATACCGGCCTGAAGGTTCAGGACATCCTGAAACGAAGTAACCGGCATTTGTTGGATCTGGGTATTGTCAACGACAGCAGTAGAGGAGGTCATGTCTTTTTGAACAAGAGGCCGCTCTGCGGTAACAATCACGGCCTCTGTTTGAACGGCCGACTCGGACAGGTCGAAATCAACACTCGTAGTAAGATCGATCGATACTCGATTATTCTGGCTTACTACTGCTCGATAACCGACCGCACTTGCTCTAACAGTATAAGTTCCCGGTTGGATATTCAAAATCGTATAGTTGCCGTCAAGATCCGTGGCGGCCCCTAATGTGGTGCCCACGATAATAACGCTTGCACCTATTATCGCTTCTTTGGTAGTGGCGTCAAGAACTCTTCCGGATATTTTCCCCGTGTCGCCTGCGTAAACGCGAACAGACATGATGATGAGAATAAAGGGAGTAACAATTTTCCGCATGCTTTACCTCAGTTTTGATTTCTCCTGAGAGCGCCGCAGCTCTCTCTCACAATAAGCGTCGGTGAAAATGTTGTGTGAAGTATTTCCATATCAGGACTCGCCATCCTGGCAACGAGTCGCTCGATAGCAAGAACACCCATCTGAAACATTGGCTGACGCATGGTGGTCAGCCTTATGTGCCTCGCGAGTTCGATATCGTCGAACCCGACTATGGACACGTCCTCCGGGACCCTGATTCCGTTTTCAGACAAAGCAGTGATCGCGCCCATCGCCTGGATGTCCGAAGAAACGAAAAAGGCCTTTGGCATATCCGGACCCATCTTAAGGAACTCGATCATCGCCTCATAGCCCGCGTCGCGGTTGAAACCATCTTGCTTGATATTCGTGCCTGTCTTTATGAGCTTCTCCGAGTAGGGCACTCCGTGCCCCTCAAGTGCCCGCCTGTATCCCTGGAGCCGTTCCACAGCAGGTGTGCTCACGAGTTGCGCGTTGATCATCCCGACATTTCGATGCCCAAGTTCAATCAGGTGAGTTGTTGCCGCATAGGCGCCTTCGGCATTTGCGACTGAGATGGAATCGAAATCGGGAGAAACCGTGTCGACTAAGACTATCGGGAGATTAGTTTCCTTCAGCCTGCCGATAACTTTCTCGGGGAGTTTCATAGAGAAGAACAGGATTCCGTCGACCTTACCACGCTGGAGTGCGCGAGAGATGTAAGCCTCAACCTGGTCCACATGGTTCACGCCGTAAAGGACGAGGTCATAGCCGAGCTGGGAGATCTTGTCCTGGACTCCCTGCAAGACTTCGATGAAGAAGTAATTAGTGAAAAACGGTATAATGGCTGATATTGTTTCGGACTGGCGACGGGCAAGGCGTTGAGCGTAAGTGTGAGGTTGGTAGTTTAGGCGCTTTGCAACGTCCCTTACGCGCTTGCGGGTCTCAGGGGTGACGCTTGGATGGTTGTTCAGGACACGGGAGACGGTACCGATTCCAACGCTCGCTTCTCTCGCAATGTCGTAAATAGTGACCTTTGACGCCATAACCTCACATTTCTTTGGAAGGGCTTCCAAAAGATGTAGAAAAAAAGTTACGTTGTCAAGTCATTTCGAAGATTTTTCTCCAAATCGTGGAAACGGTTCCGAGGCAGAAATAGAATTGAGTCCAATCCTATGTTAGCGCTAACCCATTATTCGTAAATAGGTTATTGGTCCGGCCGGTTCAAAAAGTGGAATGATGTGAGAATTTCCTACACGCCGGAAGGTGGATTTCTTGGAAAGCCCTGATCGTCAGATCTTCGATCCGGCAATCACCCCTTTATCAGGTCAAGGATCCGCATACCGACCTCGTACTTCGGAAGGAGTGGGAGCTCGATAGGTTCGCTGCCGTCGGCCTTCAAGATCGTCACCTTGTTCGTGTCTGTGCCGAACCCTGCGCCTTCTTCGCGCGCGTTGTTTACAACTATCAAGTCGAGCGATTTCGCGCTGAGCTTGGCCCGGGCATTCGCAATCTCGTCTTCAGTCTCAAGGGCAAATCCGATGTATGTTCGGTCGCCCTTCAATGATGAAATGGACCTGAGGATATCTGCCGTCTCTACAAGCTCAAACCTCTGCTGTCCAGCGTTGAATTCGGACTTCTTTATCTTCCTGTCTGAAGGACTAGCTACCTTGTAATCGGCGACAGCTGCTGTCATTACGAGTGTGTCGCACCACTCGATATTTCGCACTACGGCCTGGAGCATCTCTTCGGCCGTCGAGACGCTCTCCCTCAGGACGTTTCGCGGTGTTTCGAGAGAAACAGGTCCTGAAATCAACCTCACTTCCGCGCCCCGGTTGGCAGCCGCCGTCGCCAAGGCAAATCCCATTTTGCCGGAGCTCCTGTTCGAGACATAGCGTACCGCGTCGATCGGCTCCTGTGTCGGACCCGCAGTCACGAGGATCTTCCTGCCGGCAAGGTCCAACTGATGACCGAGGAAAAAGGAGGTAAGATACTCTATGACCCTGTTTACCTCAGCCAGACGTCCTGCGCCGCTAAGTCCGCTTGCAAGTTCACCTTCTTCGGGATCTATGACGAAAACGCCTCGTTCTTTCAACTTAGAGATGTTCGTGCTCGTGGTCGGATGAAGAAGCATGTCTACGTCCATTGCCGGTGCGATCACAAGAGGACAGCGCAACGCAAGCACGAGAGAAGTCAGAAAATTATCCGCTACCCCGGAGGTGATTTTCGCGATTGTCGAGGCGGTGGCCGGCGCAATCAACATTGCATCAGCCCAGAGCGCGAGATCGATGTGCCAGGTCGAGGCATCTGTTGAACGCGTTCTGTCAGGAAACATTTCAATGTAGACCTGATGCCTGGATAAAGTAGAAAATGTAAGCGGAGCAACGAAATTTACGGCCGAAGGAGTCATTACCACTCTGACTTCGGCGCCCTCTCTCAGAAGCTCGCGAAGAAGGTACGCACTTTTGTACGCGGCAATGCTTCCTGAAACTCCGAGAATTATTTTCTTACCCGCGAGGGAAGACATGCACGAAATCCTTTACTTCACCCGAAGACAAAGGGTGCGCATGTCAGCACCAGATTTCTTACTGAGGGGATTTATATCTGTAAACGATCTTGCCGGCCAGCAGCTCATTGAGGGATTGTTCTGTCGGCTTTTCAAGCTTGTCAAACTCCTTGCTCAGCTCGACTTGCTCTGGGTTTACTTTTTCGTCTTCCTCAAGAGATTCCTGAATCTGTTTCACTCCTTCAAGCCGCTGAGCAAATTCAACTTTTCTCTCATCACTAATCTGTCTTGCGCGCCGCGATGAAACGATGATCGCTTCATAAGCATTTCCAGTTACGATGTCAAGCTGGGTCAAATCAATCGGCTTTAGTGCCACCCGAGTACTCCTTTTCTCTCGATCCTTGGGACAAATGTTTTGCGACGATTTCAAAGACTTCATCAACCGCCCTCTTGAGATCGTCGTTAATTACAATATAGTCAAAACCGGCGCCTTTCTCAAGTTCCATAGGTACCCTCGCCATCCGCCGGTTCACCTGTTCTGCACTTTCGCTACCCCGACCTTCCAGCCTGTTCCTCAGAATTTCGAGGGTTGGAGGCCTCACAAAAATGAGAATTGCCTCAGGGAATTTCTTCTTGATGGAAAGTGCACCATTCACATCGACATCAAACACAATATTTTCGCCGTTCGTAAGAGCCTTCTCGATTTCGCTTTTCAATGTCCCGTAATAATTCGAATAGATCTCCTCGTGTTCAACGAGATCACCATCGGCTATCTTCTTTTCAAATTCTGCTCTCGTAAGGAAGAAATAGTCCTTCCCATCGGTTTCGCCCTTCCTCTTCTCCCGCGTCGTCGCTGAAACCGAAAACCTGAATGCAGGGAATCGCTTCAGGATTTCTTGCACGATCGTCGTCTTCCCCCCTCCGCTCGGGGCAGATATAACCAGAAGCTGGCCGCGAATCTTCATTCCAGGTTCTGAACTTGTTCTCTGATTCTTTCGAGCTCTTCTTTCATCTCCACGACAAGATGAGACATTTCCACATCAAACGATTTGGACCCCATCGTATTGGTCTCCCTGTTCATCTCCTGAAGAAGAAAATTCAAACGTCTGCCGTTCGAATCTTCGCCTTCCAGAAGCTTCATGAAGAACTCGTTGTGTGTTCTGAATCTAACCACTTCTTCCGTGATGTCTAGCTTGTCCGCGAGAAGAACGATTTCGAGTTCGAGGCGACTCGAGTCGACCTCTTTACCGTTCATCACCTCATCGACCTTCTGCCTCAACTTCGCCTTACCTTCCTCCGCCCTGAGACGAGCCAGCTTGTCGATCCGGTCTATCGCCTCATTAAGCCTGCTTATGCGCGCACGGAGATCGTTCTTAAGCGATTGCCCCTCCGCTGTCCGTGCCTCCTGGAGTTGTGCCAGGGCGCTATCCACAGCGCCTCTTACAGCCTCCCACTCCTCACCGTTCGACAATTCTTCTGTCGACCCCTTAAACAGATCCTTAAAGACGAGGAGGTGCTCTAATTTAAGGGGCGAGGTTATCTTCGCGGATTTTTTAAGCTGCTTGAGAAGCGTGATTATCCTGCTAACAGAATCGATGTCAACGGAAATTTGGTCGTCAGTCCGGGAGTTGTTCGAGGAGACAACGAGAGAGACTTTCCCCCGTCCAAGACGCTGCCTGATCATCTCCCTCACTTCAATTTCCTTAGTCGCAAGAGATTGAGGGAGCTTGACATATACTTCGAGATAGCGACTGTTCACGCTTCTTACTTCAGCTGTCGCTGTGAACCCGCCCACGGTGGATTCACCCTTGCCGAAACCGGTCATGCTTTGTATCATAATGGAAGAATCCTGGGAATGAGATGCAAGCCGCGTTGACCTTAGAAAGTTCACCCGCCTCCGTTAATATCCGCGAAGGCGGGTGCTACGTGTTAAGGTACTAACTCTTGAACGTAATTACCTTGATCTACTCTTAGACTTCAGAGGAGCCTTGAATCTCTTGTCGATCAGTCCTTTCTTGCCGTACTTCGCAAATCTGTCGACCCACTTCTTGACCGTCTTCACATTCTGGTCAAGTCGGGCGGCTGTTCCTCTGAGGCTTCCAAGCCTTTTGTACGTCTCTACGATTTTCATTCTTTTCTGAACGTCACTCATCATGGTACAAACTCCTTTTTGCTTCGATACATATTAAGCCAGAAACCAGTATATGTCAACACTGAATTTACTGGATTTTCATTCATACCATGAGACGACTTTGAACGACCCCGTGATGGGGAACGAAGGCGGTTGCAGGTTCTGGAACCGCGAGTCCCAGGAGTAATTGGCGTTATAACCATGAGTGATCGACGGATCGGAAGTCACGCCGATTTGATGATTTGAGATCGAGCCATAAACGTGAACTGCCCCAAGGCCGGTGTAGTAACTATTGCTCTGATAATATGAAGAAAAAGTTCCGTTCTGAGCATAAATGGCGGCCTCAATATACGGATTTACGGGAGGATTCGGTGGATTAACTCCTTTGTAAGCGTTGTCGCTTTCAACGGTGACATTATTCTGCGCGACAATCCCTATAACGTCCGTGCTTGCCGGATTATTTTGTGGGTCGGTATTACACATGAGGCTTCCGTTTATATAAATGTTTCCTTCGTTGCCCGAGCTTCCGCCCGCGCCCATGTCGACCTGTCCGGCAACTGTTCCATGGACGTGGATGCTTCCGTTGTTTACGTAAATTACACCGTTGGGAGCCAGCGTGGAAAGCGCAACCGTTGTATCGGAGGTGACTACACTGGTGTGGTATGTAACGGTCCCATCCGCGTTGAAAGTAAGGTACACATCATATGAGCCTCCCCCGCTGGGATTGTTGAAAGTGAATCCGCCTGCCGCCGCAGCCGTTTGCAGATTGGAAATACTCGTGTTTGGCATTGGTACACTGACACCGGATTGATACGAACCGTAGATTTGAGGATTCCGTGTGTAACCGGGAGGAGTGTACATTCCATATTTGGATGTGACGCTGCCGTAGAACACCGGGTTCCCGATGATATTGAAGTAGTCTTCGCTGTGAAAATCTCCCCTAACTGTATCACCCGGCGCCCAGTAAACACCAGCCATCGTTGCAGTGTACACGCCATACACGCTGAAGTACTTTGGGCCAAGTGTGACCTGAACGGTCGACGTTGTGTCTTGATACTCGCCCGTGGAAGTTACTCGCAACGTGAGCTTGCCTATAGAATCGATCCTCACGGAATAACTTCCGTCGCTTAAGTTGCCACTTAAGGATCTTGACGCGTTATTGGTCGGGTTCATGAAGATGTTTGTGAGGGCAACGTTCGCGCCGCTGGCAGCAAGATTATGAGCAGAGGTCTGGTTGTAATAGTTCGTGAAATTATCGACTGCCTCATTGCTGGTACGGTTCCAGTAATTGCTGGCAAGTCCGAATATCAAGCTGAAACCGAGTATTACCAAAAGCGTTCCTCGTCCTACCATATAGCACCTCTTACCTTTTGAGATTCCGCGAGACAAGTCTTGTTTGACGCCACACGGCATAATTTGTCGAGTAGGTAGAATCATATGCTGCAGTCGGCTCAACCCTTATTGTTATTGTGACCACCTGAACCATATTCGGTGCGTAGAAAGGAGTTGAGATGGAATTTCCGAAGGTGTCGTAGTACTTGATCGTGAACTGCGTAATTCCGAGATTGGCTTCGGCGGGAGTGCCACCATCTACCTGTCTATAGAAATATCTGACATCAGGATTGGGCGAATGCGGGATCGTACCCCCGAGCCAGTACTTTATTGTGTCAAGTGACCCCGAGTTGTTGACGTCATACACGAACCAGATCGTACTAGTATCTCCGTATGAGATGCAGTATCGAGGAGCGGGTATGAGGTCTGAGGTCTTACAATATCCGATCTTTCTGAAATCATACTCAAGAAGCTCGACTACCGACGTGAGGTTCTGCTGCACGGTCAGGCTCGCCTGCGAATTGTAAGTGTTCTGGACTGCCTTCTCATCCATCTGCAGTGCGACAAGGAGGAGTAGTCCGCTTATAAGCATCGAACTGACGATATCTATTAAAGTGCTTCCACCCATTGGCTCTACTCCTTAGAAATACCAGTAACTGTATATAGTATGCATCTTGACTGTATCCGGTACCGACGTGTTCCAAACCCAGACGTCCATCTCCTTATTCCATGTTGTTGTAGATGATGGTACACCTGGGTTCGCTGGATTGATGTAGTATACTTTTGTAAACACATGATAAATGCCCGTGCTTAGAGTGTCGATCTCGCTGCGACCGGTATGGGTCGGGCCATTGAAGTCGTCAAAGTCATCGAGATCGGTCGTGACCCCACCTTCCTGACCAAGCGATGAGGGAGGTGTCAAATGGCTGAGCTGAGTCGGGAGAAGAGGGTTTACCTTCGTGCTATCATCAAAAGCCTTTCCTTCGGCCTCTTCGATGATGGAAGTCGCCAGGGACACTTCTTCCAGCCCAATGTTTGAATTCACCATAACTTCGCTGGTGTCATTCAAGCTGCGATTTACCGTCAGGATCACCATTCCCAGGAGCATAATTGCTCCAACAGTGAGAAGCGTTTGTCCTGTTCCCATTACTCCTCCTTATTGGTACTTCCGTGTATTCTGCAAATTTCAAACCATTTTACCAACGGGAAAAACGTCTTGAAATGAATCAAATGCGGGGAATCACACCATGAAACACGTAACCAGCCTGCTACCAATCCTTGATTGCATGCTCTGTGCAGCGCTGAATATCCATCTTTTAGATTGGATCGAAGACTGGCAGGCAACCGGGACGCTCTCCTCCCGTACGAAAAGTCATCGGATGCCTATCATAATCCCAGGTTTTCAAAGGTGCAGAAAATCAGACTTGAACTCCTCAAGGACACATCTCAGCTAACCTCATGCCACCACAAAAGCAGCGGACTCCACCTCTGACGGACTGGCAAGTCTACTCTTATCGATGCGTTATGGCGGGTAGCTCAGGTTATTCTCGAGTGCGCCCCGAACATTTGTGGAAACTTTTACCGACAACGCAAGTAAGAATTACAGGGTCATGAGCTCTAGAATAACGGTGGGGTATATATACAGATGAGCGAGTGCCGAAGGCGGGACTCGAACCCGCACGCCCTTTCGGGCCCTGCCCCCTCAAGACAGTGTGTCTACCAGTTCCACCACTTCGGCTTGGAAAAAAAATTATACAACACTCGAAGAAAAAACAACACCGCGATCAGCGGTGCGGACCTCTTCTCGACCTATCGGATTGTCTCGGTCTGGAGTGGTGCTCTTCTTCAGGGGCTCCAGGATTGGGGTTCTCAATAAGGACCTTGTGGCTCAGATTGTATCTCCCCATATCGTCGATTTCCATCAGCTTCACTTCGACTTCATCCCCGAGCTTGAACACATCCTCGACTTTGTTCACTCGTTTGTGGTCAATCTGCGAGATATGCAGGAGGCCCTCCTTACCTGGCAGGAATTCAACGAAGACTCCGAAATCCATGAGTCGTTTCACGGTTGCTTTGTACACCTTGCCGACTTCAGGCATTTGAACAAGACGCTCGATCATCTCTCTCGCCTTATCACTTGACTCGGCGGACACTGCCGCTATGACCACTGATCCGTCGTCTTCAATGTTGACTTCAGCTCCGGTCTGCTGCACGATATTTTTGATGACTTTTCCGCCCGGACCGATGACAGCACCGATCATGTCGACAGGTATCTTGATGGAAGTCATCCTCGGCGCGTAAGATGAAAGCTCCTTGCGGGGTTCGGCAATGCTTTTTTCCATTATCCCCAGTATATGCTGTCTACCTTCTTTCGCCTGCTCGAGTGCACGGGTCATTATCTCGAAAGAGATCCCGCGGATTTTAATGTCCATCTGGAAGGCCGTGATTCCTTCGCGTGTCCCGGCGACTTTAAAATCCATATCGCCAAGATGATCTTCATTTCCAAGGATGTCGGTTATAACAGCAATATCTTCCTCTTCTTTTATGAGTCCCATGGCGATTCCCGCAACAGATTTTGCGAGAGGAACGCCAGCGTCCATCAAGGCGAGCGAGCCCGCACACACAGTCGCCATAGAAGAAGAGCCATTCGATTCGAGAATATCGGACACGATGCGGACGGTGTATGGAAATTCCTTTTCACCTGGAATCAGATTCTTCAGAGCGCGCTCGGCGAGATTTCCGTGACCAATTTCTCTCCGGCCCGGTCCTCTCATCGGAGCTATTTCGCCGACACTGAAGCCGGGGAAATTGTAATGAAGCATGAACCGTTTTGTGGACTCAGGTAGCAGACCATCTATCGTCTGCTCATCGAGCTTCGTCCCGAGAGTCACCGAAGTCAGACTCTGTGTCTCGCCGCGAGTAAAAAGTGAGGAGCCGTGCGTCCGCGGCAGCACTCCAACCTCACATGTAATGGGACGGACTTCGCGGTACCCCCTCCCATCGAGGCGTCTTTCCTCTTTCAGGATCATCGAGCGCATGTCTACCCGCTCAATCTCGTGGAGAATTTCGCCTATTGTCGATTCCTGCTCCGGATATTTTTCTGCGAGAGCAAGAAGCGTTTCTTCTTTGATTGCCTTCGTACGCTCGCTGCGCTCGGATTTCTTAACAACGAGTCTGTTCAGTTCGTGGATCTTGTCATATGCAAGCGCCTTCACGTCGGCGACCAGCTGTTCGTTCGTTTGTACTTCTGCGACTTTGCGCTTCACTGCTCCGACCATCGACGCAAGATCCTTCTGGAGTGCTACTATCTCCTTGATGTGCTTGTGGGCGAATTCCAGTGCCCCTATCATGTCGGCTTCTGAGATTTCTTTCGCCTCGCCCTCGACCATCACGATGGAATCTTCAGTTCCCGCTACTATGAGATCCATATCAGAATTGGCAAGCTGCGAAATCAGAGGGTTAATGAGATATTGTCCTTCCAGCCTTCCGACCCTCACTTCGGCAATTGGGCCCGCAAACGGAATATCTGAAATCATCAGCGCTGCAGAAGCACCTATCGCGCCAAGGACGTCGCCGTCGTTCTCTCCGTCAAAGGAGAAAACCGTCGACACCACCTGCGTTTCATATCGCCACTCCTTGGGAAACAGCGGCCGTATCGGGCGATCGATCAATCTGGCGGAAAGAATTTCTTTCTCGTTCGGCCTGCCCTCGCGCTTCAGGAAACCTCCCGGGATCTTCCCCGCTGATGCGGTCTTCTCGCGGTACTCTACCGACAGCGGGAGGAAGTCTCGTCCTTCGATTTCCTCTTCGGCCCCGACTACCGTCGAGAGTACGAGCGTGTCACCATACAGTACCATCACCGCACCGCTTGCCTGTTTGGCGAATCGGCCGGTCTCAAGCGACAGTTTTCGTCCGCCGATCTCTATTTCTTTTGTTATTAAACCTTCCATCATTTTTCCTTTTCGTTTTACTTTCTCAGGCCCAACTCGTCCAATATTTTCCGGTATCTATCGATGTTTTGTGATTGAAGATAATCCAGAAGGCGGCGGCGTTTGCCTACCATCCTCAACAAACCCGTTCGGGAATGGTTGTCTTTCTTGTGCGCGTCGAAGTGGGAGGACAGTTCATTTATCCTTTCCGTAAGAATGGCAATCTGGACCTCAGTGCTCCCTGAGTCATGATCCGACTTCCCATATTTCTTAATTATGTCCTGCTTGTGCTCCTTCGTTAAAGGCATTCTTAAAACTCCTGCTTTTGTTTGTTCAAAGTTCTTACTAGATATTCGTTCATCATCGCTTTGTCGGCATCCATGTGGGAGATCAGCTGCTCCGGGGAATCGAATTTGAGTTCGTCGCGCAGCCGATGAATGAACGATACCCTGATTTTCTTGCCATATATATCTCTGTGGAAATCTGATATCCATACCTCCAGTGTAACAGTGGTGCTTTCTTCAAAGGTTGGTCTCACTCCGACGCTGGCCAGACCCGTGAACCTATCTCCTTCAACGTGTGCTTCGACGATATAAACACCGTTAGAAGGGTATAGTATTCTCTCGTCGACGAGTCTCAGATTCGCTGTCGGATAACCAAGCGTGCGGCCTCTCGCGTCTCCTCTGATCACATAGCCATCGATCGCGTAAGGCCGGCCGAGCATCCGATTCGCGAGCGCGAGGTTCCCGTTTTTCAGCAATCTCTTTATGTTTGACGTCGACACAATATTTCCATCGATCTTTATCGCATCAATCGAGTCGACCTTAAATCCGATCTTCGCGCCGACCTTTGTTGCAAATGCGACATTTCCCTCGGCGCCGCGTCCGAAAGTGTGGCTGTACCCGAGCACTAGCTCACTCAAGCCAATTCTTCCGCGAACAAGCTCCACAAGAAACTCCTCGGCAGTAACGAGAGAGAAATCCCTGTCAAATTTGATGAGGCAGACTTCGTCGACTCCGGCCTCGCTTAACGTCTGGACTCTCTCTTCCTCGGTAAGAAGGAGCTCGACTTTTTTCTTACCGAGTATTTCCTGAGGATGCGGCTTGAAAGTTATCGCTACACTTCTTCCGCGGATGGCTTTCGCTTTTTCAGTGAGAGTTTGTAAGATCTTCTGATGTGCGACATGCAACCCGTCGAATGTGCCGACGGTGACCACAGATTTCGGATCGAAGCGCATCTCGTCGATAGAGTAGCGTATCATGACGCGAATCTCAATTTGAGTTCGTCAAGGCGGATTGCGTTTTCGACGCTGTAGGGACCGATCCGGGTCCTCACCAGTTCCGTCAGCACAGCGCCGCATCCGAGATCTTCGCCTATATCCCTTGCAAGGCTCCTCACATATGTTCCACTCGAGCAAGCGATACGCAGAACGAGGGCGGGCGATATGTAACTGACAACCTCGATTTCGGAAATGGTTACGACTTTCGGTTTCAGTTTAAACCGGACTCCTTCTCTCGCCAGGTTATAAGCTCGCTTTCCATTTACCCATGCCGCAGAATACTCGGGAGGGACCTGTTCAATCTGCCCTCTGTATTTCTTCAATGATTCTCTGATTTCGGTCTCCGAGACCTTCACATACGGAGCTCTCACCACCAATTCCGTTTCCAGATCATGGCTTTTCGAAACGCTTCCGAGTTTTAGCGTCGCTACATACTCTTTACCGACCTTCAGAAGTTCATCCATCATCTTAGTTTTGCTTCCGGTCAGGAGAATCAGGAGGCCTTCTGCGAGCGGATCGAGAGTCCCTGCATGGCCTACCTTCTTGAGATTGAGCTCTCTCCGCACAATCCGCACGACCTCAAACGAAGTAATTCCTCTCGGCTTGTAGACCGGGATTATGCTTCCTCCATCACTTGCCATCATGCTCATGTGCCTTCTTGAGAAGCTCTTCAATATTCATGACGTAGTCCAATGTATCATCGATGAACAACGCTATTTCGGGAGTAAACTTAAGTCTGACCCTGCTGCCTATATAACGTCTGATATCTTTTTTCGATTCGTTAAGCAAGAAAAGAGTTCGTTCTTTTGTCTTGTTATCACCAAATATGCTGAGATAAATTTTCGCAAGCCTTAGATCGGGGGACATGGTGACTTTCGTGACTGTAATGAATCCCATCTCCGAAGTGCGATAGTCACGCTCGATTAACGATCCCACTTCTTCCTTTATCAAATGGGCAACCTTTTCAGTTCTGACGGACATTTCTATGATTCTAAATTCAGTATTGGGAGCATCGATCACGCAAGCGTGCGCTGGGTCTCGACGATGACGAATGCTTCGATCGTGTCTCCGACTTTGATGTCGTTAAAATTCTCGAGACTCACACCGCATTCGTAACCCTGTTCGACTTCTCGCACATCGTCCTTGAATCTCTTGAGAGACGCGATGGAGCCTTCCAGAACCACGATCCCGTCTCGAACCAGGCGTATCTTGTTGCTCCGCTGGATTTTGCCGTCGGATACATACGAGCCTGCCACTGTTCCGAACTTGGGGACCTTGAAAATCTGCCTGACTTCCAGCGTCCCGACAATTTCTTCGTGGACTTCCGGTGAGAGCATTCCTTCAAGTGCTTTTCTGATATTCTCAATCGCGTCGTATATGATGCTGTACAGTTTTATGTCTACCGACTCGGATTCGGCCAACTTCCTCGCGGCAGCGCTGGGTCTGACATGGAATCCTAAGATGATCGCGTTTGATGCGGCTGCAAGCAGGACGTCCGACTCGGAGATTGCGCCCACCGCTTTGTGAATGACTTCCACTCTGACTTCATCATTCGAAAGTTTAGCCAGAGAGTCGCTGAGTGCCTGCACGGATCCGTCGACATCGCCTTTCACGACGATGCTGAGCTGCCTGATCATACCTTCCTTTATTTCCTTGGAAATTTCTTCGAGGGTGATATGATGCTGGGTGCCGCGCATCTCCTGTTCGCGTTTAATTATTTTTCTGCGATTGCTAATGTCGCGGGCGACCTTTTCGTTTTCCACCGCAACTATTACATCGCCAGCAAGCGGGAGCTCATCCGAACCGATCACCTGCACCGGCATCGAGGGGAGAGCCGATTCGATCTTGTTGCCTCTCTCGTCAGTCATTGCGCGTACGCGTCCGCTGCTTGTGCCGGCGACGAACGGGTCGCCTACGTTGAGAGTTCCC
This sequence comes from Candidatus Kryptoniota bacterium, assembly GCA_036567965.1. NCBI lineage: Bacteria > Pseudomonadati > Candidatus Kryptoniota > Candidatus Kryptoniota bacterium. The sequence goes on along the minus strand of DATCTN010000026.1, from coordinate 325,831 downwards.
TTCTGGACGAGGACTGTTGCCACCACTCCACGACCTTTATCCACTGTCGATTCAATAACGATACCTCTCGCGAGCCTGTCAGGATTCGCCTTCAGGTCCAGGACCTCGGCCTCGAGCAGGACTTTCTCGAGGAGAAGTTCGACATTCGTTCCTTTCTTAGCTGATATCTCTACGGACTGCGCCTTACCGCCCCACTCTTCAAGAAGGACTCCCTGGTCCGCAAGCTGTTTCCTGATTCTGTCGGGGTTGGCCTCAGGGCGATCCATCTTGTTGATTGCAACGAGGAGCGGGACATTTGCTGCCCTGGCGTGATTAATCGCTTCAATGGTCTGAGGCATGACGCTGTCGTCTGCTGCGACGACAAGGATGACTATATCGGTCACCTGAGCACCCCTGGCGCGCATGGCCGTAAAGGCTTCGTGGCCGGGAGTATCTAGAAAAGTGATTTGTTTTCCGCTCGGAAGCCTGACCTGGTAAGCTCCGATGTGCTGTGTAATACCTCCTGCCTCCCCGGCGACGACATTAGTCTGCCTGATGAAGTCCAGGAGAGAAGTCTTGCCATGATCAACATGTCCCATGATCGTGACAACGGGCGGTCTGGTCTTCAATGTCGAGGCTGCATCGGTTCTATCTTCGAGGACCTCATCGGTGTATTCTTCCTGCAACTCGACTTCGTACCCAAAATCGTCCGCGAGAAGAGTAATCGTCTCGAGATCCAACCTCTGGTTAATGGAAACCATCAAGCCGAGGGAAATACATTTCGAAATAACATCGGCCACGTCGACATTCATAAGTTTCGAGAGTTCTCCAACCGACACGAACTCGGGTAGTTTCAGCTTGCGCTTTTCAATTTCTTGTTTCTCTATCTCGCGCTGCTGAGCTTCCATTTTTTCTTTTTTCTTCTTCCTTCGGATTGCATTGCGGTCGGAATCACCGGCGTCTTCAAGGCTCGCCATCGTCCGACTGAACGCGAGGTCCACTTCCGCCTGATCCACGTCAGGGTGTTTTCCCTTTTTCTTCTTGCGTTTCTTGGCTTCATCCTCGGTGACTTCCGCAGTGGGGGCGACTTCTGCACTCTCTTCCCTGATCTTCTTCTTTTTCTTTTTCTTCTTCTTTGAGGCGGACGATTCGGTGCCAAGGAGAGCTTCGGCTTCTTTCTTCTTCTTTTGGGCTTCCTCCAGCTCTCTCCTCAGCCGCATTTCTTCTTCGCTGATAAGCTGGCCGGTTCTGAGGTCCATCCGGCCGCGTATCTTCAATCCAGTCTCCTCAGCAGGAGGGACAGCCGCTTTTTTCTCGACGCGCGAAGTGCCGGGTGCCTGGTCTGTCGTAACCTTGCGACCGGCCTCATGCGTTTCTTTGACGTCCGAAGTCACATCCTCTGTCTCTTCCGGAGCAAGGAGTGTCTCCTTAGATGCCGGTTCTTCGACAATTTCAACCTCGCCGGCTTCCTGCCCGGCTCCTACCACCTGACCGCCAACTTCGTGCGGGGTGGTATCAAGTACCTGCGGCTTGCCGGTTAAAGCGGTTGGACCTGTTTCAACGACTGCGCCTTCCGGCGGAGGAGCGGTCTCGATCCTGGACTCAACCGGGTGCCTTTCAACAGTCACCGTGTCGACAAGTTTCTTTACCGCGATTTTTTCTTCTTGTTTCTCAGTGAGGTGTTCTTTGATCTTCTGTCGTTTCTCTACCTGATCAAGCTCTTTCTTGAAATGTGCGGCAACCTCGGTGTACATCTTTTCGTCCACCGAGGACGTGCGTTTGACCTTGTCGTGGCCTTTTGACTTGAGAAAATCCACGATCTGATCCGCAGAGACCTGAAATTCAGAAGCGACCTTCGTCACGAGTTTTTTCTTTGCAGTGCTTTCAGCCATGCTGAGAGTAGCCTTTCTCTAGGACCTATTCGTCTTGCACAGTGGAACTATCGGGGGATTCATTTTCCGGTTCTTCCTCGAGTTCCTTACGCATCATCTCTTTTATTTTTGCAATTTCTTCGTCAGGTACCGCTACATCGAGCTTGATCTCCTCTTCCGTTGCTTCCAGGACATTTCTCGCAGTGAGATACCCGGCATCGAGAAATTTTGTGAGCAACCCCTCGCCGAGTTCTTCCTTGAACTCGGACAAGTCTATGTCGTACATCTCCGTACCTGTCTTCTCCCTCGCGGCGCCCTTCGATTCCGGTGCAACGCCCTCTCTCATGAGGTCGATGTCGAATCCTGTGAGCCGGGAAGCGAGTTTCACATTTATCCCTTCTTTTCCGATGGCCACCGATTCCTGGTTAGTGTCCACCCAAACCTGCGATTTCCTATTCTCCTTGTCTACCACGACGCGGGTTACCTTCGCGGGCGTCAACGAGCGTTCGACGAACTGCGCCGGATCATCCGAATAGAGAAGGACATCAATATTCTCGTTATTGAGCTCGCGAACTATCGAGTGGATCCTCACGCCCTTCATGCCGACGCACGCACCGACCGCATCAACCCGCGAATCGGTCGACAGCACGGCAACCTTTGCCCGCTTGCCGGGATCCCTGGCTATTGCTCTAATTTCCACGACGCCGTCGAATATTTCCGGGATCTCCATTTCGAAGAGTTTTTTCAGAAACATCGGGTCGGCCCGCGAAATGATCACCTGAGGTCCGGACGTTCCCTTTCTCACTTCCTTCACCACCGCTCTGATTGTCGAATTCTTGCGATAGTGCTCGTTGGAAATCTGTTCGGATCTCGGGAGGAACAATTCACGTCTATTGTGGTTCACGAGAATGAAATCTCTTTTCACCTGATAGATCTCTCCGACCACGATCTCCCCGATCATCTTGTTGTATTCGTCATAGATTACATTTTTCTCGTATTCATGAAGCCGCTGAAGAAACGTCTGCCTTGCGAAGACAACGAGTCGACGGCCAAGTTCTTCGGGAGGCACTTGCTCGGGGTACTGATCACCGATCTCAAACTCACCGTCCGGTTCGAGCTGCTTCAGAGTCTCTAGGCTGATTTCCTTCGCCTGGTTCTCCACATGCTCCACTATGTTCTTGATTACATATATCTCAATTTCTCCGCGGTCAACGTTGGTGACTATATCTGTTTCAACGTCTTCGCCGTATTTCTTCTTCACTATGCCGGTGAAGACCTCTTCAAGAATTTCCGAGACGACTTCCTTGTCGATGCCTTTTTCTTTGGCAATCTCCGCCGAAGCAGAGATGATTTCACTTTTCTCGGCGTGCATTTATCCTCCTGTCACCATCTTATTTTAACTCTCGCTTCCAATATCGAATCTATTCCCAATTTGAGATCATCCTTCCCAGTCTTCAAACAAATCTTGTCGTCCGTAAGATCGGACAATTCACCTTCAGCAAACCTAACTTCCTCGCCTTCGCGGTACTTTACCGAGAAGAGTCTTCCCAGATTTCGCTTGAACTGACGACGGTCCTTGAGAACCGAACCCACTCCAGGTGAGGACACTTCCAATCTGAAACTCTCGCCGAGTATATTAGACCCGTCGATCAGCGGCAATATTTTCCTGCTTATTTCGGCGCACTCGTCGATAGTGATCCCACGCTCGGTTTCGCAGAAGACCTCAACGAGCTGTCTTCTGCCCTCGCCTTTCAGGCTCAGGTCCACGAGGAATGCTCCTTGCCCTTCGACCGTGGGTCGTACCAACGTCATTAATTCTTCTATTTTGTCGCTTTTCAATATGTCCTCTAAAAAAAATAGCCCAGAAATTCCGGGCTACGCGTCGGAGTTAGAGAAATATAGCGTTCTCACTGCACTTTATCAACCCCGACGAAGCACCCCGGGCTTGAAAGGCCGTTCTTGACTCATTTGGAATATCTTCGTAAAGTAGTAGCGATTAACAATAGGGGGAAACATGTCAGCATTTAAGCTGTTTCTAGGCCTCTCCGTCCTTGCCCTCACAATGAGCGGTTGTGCAGCACTGGAAGGATTAGGATCAAACGTCACTCCTCCGACCCTGATCGAGAGGACTCCCTTTCCGAAACTGCCCAGCAATGTGACATCAAATGACTTTTATCTCAAGATGCATCTCTTGATTTCGACTGATGGCATGGTCAAACAAGCAAGTCTCGAGAACTCGAGCGGCGATCCATTATGGGACACGCTTGCCATAGGATGCGTGCTTCAGTGGCGGTACTCACCCGCGATGTCGGATAACAAGGCGATCCAGATGAAGATCGACCAGACTGCGCACGTGATATATGTTCCTCCAATCATGATGGAGCTCTCTGAAATTCGTCTTTCCAATTCTGAGAGTGCGAATCAGGTCTATACAGATTTGAAAGCCGGGAAAAGTTTTGATACTCTCGCCGTACAGTACTCGATCGCGCCCACAAAAGCGAAAGGCGGATACCTGGGCAAAATTGATATCAACAGGTACCCCGATGATGTTATCGACGCCCTGAACGATCTTAAGCCGGGAGAGTTCACGGCTCCGTTGAAGCTCGGGGTTTATACTGTGATTTTCCTGCGAGCTCAGAAACAAACACAGCCTGAGGCGCTGAAGTAGATTTCATTCAGGCAGTTGATCTGTCATCCTAATGACTTCAGCCGCACGATAAAGAAAGTCCCGCCAGAGTTAATGACAGGGCTTTCAGTGGGGGCAGGTATGTGAGAGTGCTTCCACTCGCGACCGTTTCCCGACAAAAGACGTTTTGCCCAAAAGACCTGTTAATTTGACTCCCATCCAGACGGTATAAGATCGAACGATGGTGTTCGGCAACGTGTCGGATCCCGACGCGCCCCAGAGAATCTTCATCTGCCCCCTGGTCGTTCGCAACGTCACCGGCAAGAGTTATTGATGGTAGTGGTACATAAAGATATCCGACCTGGTCAAATCTCTGTGCATAGATGTCGATCTCGGTTCCTGAGCATGTGAGCTGCATCGTGAACTGAGCTGCGAGGGAGGGAGTTAATAGAATGGATGCGGACAGATTCTCCCCCTTGTTGGGGCGAATGTTAGTGCGATGCATGCGTCGCCCCAGCGTTGCTATCACAAAGACAGGTGGACTTGCGATTGCATGGAGTTTCCTGGTTTAGTAATTTAGTGACGCAGTTCCGCTCATTTGACAGATTGTTACATGGAGGGTTGGCAGAATCGGCTAATGCACCGGTCTTGAAAACCGGCGCCCTTCGGGGCTTGGGGGTTCGAGTCCCTCACCCTCCGCTCCCTTTCTTTGACAGAACACGGATACGAATAATTAACCTGGCGGCAAGGAGGATTGTATGCACTATCCTTGGTGGTATGTTCATGATCTGACTTCTCCAATGCTTATCGCTCTTATCGCAACACTTCACGTTTTCGTTTCTCTGTATGCCGTTGGAGGCGGTCTTTTCCTCGCAGGAGAGGTCAGTCACGCTTACAAAATCAACAACAAGGCACTTCTCGATTATCTTCACTCGCACACATTCTTCTTCATTTTGCTCACAGTGGTCTTCGGTGCGATTACAGGAGTGGGCATCTGGTGGACTATCGGTCTTGCATCTCCTCTTGCAACAGAATCTCTCATTCACATATTTGTCTTTGGCTGGGCGATGGAATACGTTTTCTTCGTCCTTGAAATAGTGTCTGCTTTTATCTTCTTCTATTACTGGGGAAAATTGAAGCCGGAAGTTCATACGACGATCGGCTGGATATATGCCGTGTCGGCTTTTATTAGTCTGGTACTAATTACCGCGATAACCGCATTTCAACTCGACATCGGAAAGTGGACTCCCGGCCATTCGATGTGGACCGCGTTTTTTAATCCTCAGACGTATCCGCAGATTATCGCGCGGACGGGCGCTTCTCTTTTGCTCACATCGCTTTATGTTTACCTTCACGCTGCTTTCAAGCTGAAGAACGATAAACAGCTTCTCGCCCTGGTTGAAAACCGGGCTGCAAGATGGTCGATGGCCGGCGCCGTACTTGTGACGATCGGAGGTGCCTGGTGGCAGATCAATCTCCCCGAAAGCGCAAAGGCGGCGATGGTCGGTGCGAGCGCATTGAATATTTTGGTCGCATTGATATTCGGCGCGACGGCAATCGTTTTCCTGATGCTGTACTTCGGACCATTCAGACAGCCGGGCTGGATCAACAAGGGCTTTGCAATTCTGTATTTCATTCTCGGCGTCGCCACCACCAGCACTGGCGAATTCATCAGAGAAGGCGTGAGGAAACCTTACATAATCTATAACTATGTCACTGGAAATAATGTCCTGGTCTCCGAGATACCCGAACTCCAGCGATCGGGATATATCAACGGTGGGACATGGACGAAAGCATATGTAAAACAAAATTACCCGCAGCTCCTTGACAAGGACGGAAAAGTCGTCAGCAGCAAGCTGCTCCAGCTTCCCGAACCCGATCAGATTGCGATCGGACGACTGCTGTTCCAGTACCACTGCAACGATTGCCATTCATCAAAAGGATTCTCATCTGTTGCCGAGTTGGCCAGAGGATGGAACGAGGATATGATTCATACCGTCGTCACTCACCTCGACAAGGCACACTTCTTCATGCCACCGTGGTGCGGCACCGAGGAGGAGGCGACGGTTCTCTCAAAATATATTTCAAGCATAGCATTCCAATCGCCCGCCGGTATGAAGTTCACGAGAAGAGAGAGTCTGAAGAACAATGACGTGGCATTGACGGGGAAAGGAGGAATGATGAAATGAATCCACAAGACCTAATCGGACCTTCGTCGCCGCTCGGCAATCCCGCGCCGTTCTGGTTCATCACAACTTTCAAGGTGCTCGGCTTCATTCTTCATATGATCCCGATGAATATCTGGTACGCCGGGATGGTGTTGGTCGCGATCTTCGGAACGTTCGGCAAAGGGAATTCTGAACTCCTCGCGAACCGGCTAGGCAAGAGTATGCCGATCATAGTTGCCATCGGGGTGAACCTCGGCATCGTGCCACTATTGTTCACCCAGGTGGGCTATTACCAATTCTATTATCCCGCGGGAGTGCTTATCGGTTGGGCTTGGTTCAGCGTGATCATACTCCTGCTCGTAGCCTACTACGGCGTCTACGCATATTCGCTGAGCGTACGAAAGCAGCGCAGAACAAGATTCGCGATGACGTCCGCCTGGGTAAGTTCGATCTTGTTTATCATAATCGGGTTCCTGTTCGCGAACAATTTCAGTCTTATGGTGAATGTAGACAACTGGATAGGGATCTTTAATCGGACCAATGTCGCCGGCGCTCCGACCGGTATAGCATTGAACACCAGCGACCCGACCTTATTTCCCCGATGGCTGATGATGTTCGGAATCGCGATTATGACCACAGCTGTGTACATCACTGTCGATGCGGCCTTCTTCCGGAAGGAAGAAACGACCGAAGAATACCGGGGCTGGGCAGGCAAGTTTGCATTCCGGTTCTTCACGTTGGGAATGATCTGGTTTGCAGTGACAGGAGCGTGGTACATATTCTGGACTCTCGATAGGTTTACCATGGCCAGGCAGAACAGCGAGCCGCTGATGCACATGATCCTGATACTGACTGCGGTGTCTCCCGGACTGGTGTGGCTTGCGCTCCGCGATCAGCGAAGAGGGGTGACGAAACGAGCGGCCATTTCCGCCGCAGTCGCGCAGTTCCTGGTAGTTACACTAAACGCCATTACCAGGCAGTGGGTTCAGAACACAGAAATTTCGAGATACCGCGATGTGTCAAAGGAGGCGGTCAACATTCAATGGAGCCCGTTGATCCTGTTCCTCGTCCTTTTCGTCCTGGGCCTCGCAATTGTGGGGTGGATGTTATCGAAGGTTGCAGAAGTAAGAAAGAGCGAGCTGAAAGCATAAAAAAAGCGAGCAGGGCGGTTGACCTGCCCGCTGACTTATTAAACCGAGTGTTCAGTCTATGGACTGGGTGAAATCCTGTATGAGTTTGATCAGCTCAGGTCGTCCCTGGCCGGAGACGGCCGAGAAGGGGAGGAAGCACTGGCAGAATTTCAGGTTGGGGAGTTGCGCCTTTGCGCGCGCCATATGCGTGTTCATCTTGTTCTGTGAGAGCTTGTCGGCTTTCGTCATCACGATCACATACGGTATTTTGTAGAACTCCAGCCAACCGATCATTATCTTGTCAAGCTCCATCGGCTCGTGTCGCGCATCGAGAATCTGTATCACGAGCTTTAGCTGCTTGCGTTCCTGCAAGTAAGTCTCAACTAGTTTAGCCCAGCTCGATTTCATATGTTCAGGTGCAATAGCATACCCATACCCCGGCAGATCGACGAAATAGTTTCCGTCGTTTACCAGGAAGAAATTCAGTGAGCGTGTCTTTCCGGGAGTGGAACTTGCCTGTGCCAGGCTCTTCTTGTTGCAGAGCTTATTGATCAACGAGGATTTCCCGACATTGGACCGTCCGATGAATGCGACCTCCGGCAAATCGGTATCAGGCACCTGGGTGTAATCGACAGCGCTTGTCACGAATTTCGCCGTGTCAATTTTCATAAGGTCGTTCCCCATCATAATTCTTTAACAGATATAATTTACACATTATCGGCGACAACTTCAATTGCCGAAATATCCCTCTGTTGCGTATTTCGCGCATAGCGGGATGAATGAATTGAATTCGAGGAATTATGGTCGGGACAGAGGGGAAAGAAATTGGACCGTCACTTCTTGGCAGCGGACGCTTCAGCCTTCTTTTCCTCGACCGGGGCTTCTTTGGAAGTCTCTTCTTTTTCCTTAGCGGGTTTGCGGCGCTTCTCAGCTTCGTCGGCCGCGTTGAAATCCACAAGTTCGATTATCGCTACCTCACCGCCGTCGCCGTGCCGCTGACCCAACTTGATGACCCGCGTGTAACCTCCCGGTCTGTCCTGAGCCTTCGGCGCAATTTCGGTGAAGAGTATCTTCAATGCTTCCCTATTCTTTATGAACCTTGAAATGAGTCTCCGCGCAGGAACGCTGTCCTTCTTTGCTCTGGTGATCAACGGCTCGATGTAGATTCGCGTTTCCTTCGCCTTAGCAAGCGTCGTTCGCACCTGCTTGTATAGTATAAGATTTGTCGCAAGAGATTGCATCAAGGCTTTACGATGGCTCGCAGTTCTCTTTAACTTTCTGCCTGAGTTCAAATGTCTCATTTAAGAAAAACTCCTACTCGTTATCGTCTTTCAGATACTTGGTGACATCCATTCCGAAATTAAGTCCCATGCTTCCGATCTTCTCGGCCAGCTCTGCGAGCGATTTTCTCCCGAAATTCCTGAAGCGAAGGAGCTCGGCTTCATCCTTGTTGACGAGTTCAGAGATCGTGTGGATGTTGGCAGCCTTCAGGCAGTTGTGCGCGCGCACGGATAGCTCGAGCTCGTCCACCGACATCTTCAGGAGTTTCCTGATGCGGGCTGCCTCTTCCTCCTGTGCCGATCCTTCTTCCTGCGACTCCTGGTGAATTCCCAGGTTCAGGAAAAGCTGGATGTGGTCCTGGAGGATCTTGGCTGCAGTTGTAACGGCGTCTTCAGGCGTGATCGAGCCGTCGGTCTCAATTTCCAGCGTCAGTCTCTCGAGCGTCGTCTTTTCACCCACACCGTAGGGCTGGACAAAGAACCTGACGTTCATGATAGGCGCGAAAAGCGCATCGACCGATACCAGGTCTTCCGGTGCTTCGGCAAGTTTATGATCTTCCGCAGCTTCGTAACCTTTCCCGCGGCTGACTCTCAACTCGATCTCGATCTCTTTCGAGTCGCTCAACGTGCAAATATGGTGGCCGGGATTAAGAACCTCTACCTGCGGGTACTGCCTCTGAATTTCCTCCGCGGTGAATTCCATCGGGCCTTTAAGCTTCAAGTTTATCTTGTTCAACTTCTTGTCGATAAGTTTTATCCTGACGCCTTTCAGGTTCAGTGTAAAGTCGACCAGGTCTTCAGACATCCCCTTGATGGTCGAGAATTCGTGGAGCGCGCCTGGTATCCTGAAATGGGTAAATGCCCAGCCGGGAATGGAAGAGAGTAGAACTCTTCTGAATGAATTGCCAAGAGTGGTGGCGTATCCTCGCTCGAGCGGTTCAGCGATAAATCGTCCGAAAGTGTTGCTGTAATTCGACTGATCTAAAACAATTGTCTCCGGCATTTGCAATTTTACAGCGCTCATTAGATTTTCACCTCATTTAAATTTTAGTTTGCTCGTCCCTGTTCTCATAATTAGTCGGGACATGCTCTTCAGCACCGTCGTCAGATATTATTTGGAGTACAGTTCGACGATGAGTTGTTCGTTCACATCGGGCAGCGGAATCTCGGACCGCTCCGGCACTTGCAGGAACGTCCCTGTCAGCTGAGCCTTGTCGAGTTGCAGGTATGACGGGAGCATTCCATCCTTGACCCTTTTCAATGAAGAGTGAATGATATCGAGCTGGTTGCTTCTGTCTGAAACTTTTATAACGTCTCCTGCCTTCACGAGATACGATCCGATGTCTACGTGTCTTCCGTTCACGGTAAAATGTCCATGCAGTACGAGCTGCTTGGCGGATTTCCTTGACGGGGCGAAACCAAGTCTATAGAGGACGTTGTCAAGTCTCCGCTCCAGGAGCCGGAGCAGATTTTCTCCGGTTCTCCCTTTCTGATGCGTAGCCATTTGGAAGTAGTGCCTGAACTGTTGTTCAAACACGCCGTATATCCTCTTCACCTTCTGCTTTTCTCTGAGCTGGACGCCGTACTCGCTCACCTTCGAACGTCTCCGGTTGCCATGTTCGCCGGGCGCGTAATTGCGCCGTTCGAGCGGACACTTGTCCGTATAACATTTCACGCCCTTCAGGAAAAGCTTCTGTCTTTCTCTCCTGCAAAGTCTGCAACTTGCGTCGATATATCTTGCCATTTAATGCTCCGAAAATTTCTTTTTACACTCTGCGTCGCTTTGGCGGCCTGCAGCCGTTATGCGGTATCGGGGTGACATCCCGGATACTTGTGATCTCAAGCCCACCCGTTTGTAGAGACCTGATAGCTGCCTCCCGTCCGGAACCCGGGCCTTTGACCAGCACTTCGACCTTCTTCATACCGAGGTTGACCGCCTCTTTCGCGGCCGCCTCGCCTACTACCTGCGCGGCGTACGGCGTGCTCTTGCGGGAACCTTTGAACCCGTGCTTCCCTGCCGACGACCATGAAACGACATTTCCGTAAATATCCGTCAGCGCAACCACGGTGTTGTTGAAGGTCGCTTTTATATGAGCGATACCGTGCGCATCAACCGATGTCTTTTTTCTTTTCTTGCCTGCAGCCTTTGCCAATTCAATTTCTCCTGTTCTTTACTTCTTCGCGATCGCTTTCTTTCTACCTGCGACCGTTCGTCTCTTGCCTTTGCGCGTACGGGAGTTCGTCCTGGTCCTCTGACCGCGAACCGGCAATCCTTTGCGATGTCTGAGGCCGCGGTAACTCCCGATGTCCATCAGCCGCTTTATATTCATCTGCGTCTCACTGCGGAGTGCGCCCTCGACTTTGTATTCTGTCGTGATGACCTGGCGGATCCTTGCAACTTCGTCATCACCAAGTTCGCCGACATGTTTCCCCGGTTCTACTCCTGCTTTGTCGAGGATCTCGAGCGCGGAGGCGTGACCGATTCCGAAAATGTACGTCAGTCCGTACTCTGCACGTTTGTTTTTAGGCAGATCGACTCCTGCTATTCTTGCCAAATTCGTTCTCCTTTATTAACCCTGGCGCTGTTTGTGTTTAGGGTTCTTCTTGCAGATAACTCTCACGACACCTTTGCGCTTTATGATCTTGCAGTTGTCGCAGAGTTTCTTTACTGATGCTCTTACTTTCATCGCTTCCTCACTTGTACCGATAAACGATTCTCCCTTTGCTAAGATCGTACGGTGAAAGCTCCACCGTGACCTTATCGCCGACGAGAATCTTGATAAAATTCATTCTCATTTTTCCTGATATGTGTGCGAATATTTCGTGCCCGTTTTCGAGCTTGACGCGAAACGTCGCGTTAGGTAAGGTCTCCGTAATCGTACCGTCGACCTTGATTTGTCCCTGTTTAGCCATTTGATGATGTCAATATTTCTGGTTTACCATCGTTGATGACTACAGTGTGCTCAAAATGAGCGGACGGCTCGCCGTCGGATGTAAAGACGGTCCATCCATCTCTCGCTGTATAAACTTTATATGATCCCGCGTTTACCATCGGTTCGATTGCCAGTGTCATCCCGTTTCGCAGAAGAGGTCCCTTTCCCTTCTTTCCGAAATTCGGAACCGGGGGATCCTCATGGAGCTTCGTCCCGATTCCGTGACCGACGAGATCCCGGACAACTGAAAATCCGTTGCTCTCTACATATTCCTGGACCGCCTCCGAAATATCTTCGACATGGTTGCCGGAAATTGCATTTTCGATTCCGATGAAAAGAGCTTTCCTGGTAACTTCCATCAACTTCTTCTTCTTGTCAGAGACCTCACCGACCGCAAATGTCTTCGCGGCATCGCCATAGTAACCTGCTTTTATCGCGCCGACATCAACGGAAAGAAGCTGACCCTCTTCGAGTTTTCGCGGACCGGGGATACCATGCACCACCTGGTCGTCGATCGAAAGACAAATCGTCGCGGGAAACAAGTTTCTCCTGTCGAAACCATATCCCTTGAACGCGGGCTTTGCACCTTGTGAAAGAACAAAATCTTCTGCGATCTGATCTAACTCCTTCGTGGTCACTCCCGGCTTCACGTATTTCTCGACGGTGTCCAGGATGCCTCCGACCACTTTCCCTACCTCGCGCATCAGATCGATCTCGCGGGCAGTCTTAACTGTTATCATAAACTCTCAGGAATAGCGACGGCTCTTCAGTTTTCCTGTCTTCATGAAACCGTCGTAATGCCTCATCACCAATTGTGATTCAACCTGCTGAAGCGTGTCGAGCACCACTCCAACAATAATCAACAAGCTCGTTCCTCCGAAGAAAGAAGCAAATGTCGCGCTGACTCCGAATTTCGACATGAATGCCGGCAATATCGCGACGATAGCGAGGAATATGGAACCCGGCAACGTCACCTTCGTGAGAATGTTGTCGATGAAATCGGATGTGTGCTGTCCCGGTCTGATCCCCGGAACAAACCCGCCCTGCTTCTTCATATTGTCCGCAACATCTTTCGGATTGAAAGCGATCGCAGTATAGAAGTAAGTGAAGAAGACTATCAGCAGTGCGTATATGAAAGAATAAACAAACGACGTATAGGAAAAATATCCGGCTATGCTCTGCATGAAGTCATTCTCCGGAAAAAATGTCAATATCGTCTGGGGCACGAACATTATCGACTGGGCAAAGATGATCGGCATAACTCCGGCGGTATTGACCCGGACCGGGATATACTGAGTGACTCCGCCGTACACTTTTCGCCCGACGACACGCTTTGCGTACTGGACCGGTACTTTTCTCGTGCCTTGCGTTATAAGAACCACTGCGGCGACAATTGCAACCATGAGAGCGATCACCACAAGTTCGCCGATGAGTCCTCTCTGGCCTGAACTGACGACCTGGAACTCGTCAAGCACCGCGTTAGGGAATCTCGCGATGATGCCGATGAAAATGATGAGAGAGATCCCGTTTCCGACACCCTTCTCGGTAATCTGTTCGCCGAGCCACATCATGAAGATCGTCCCCGCGGTAAGAACGATGACCGTAGAGATCGTGAAGCCGAGGCCGCGGACAACTTCCGGCACAACAGGGAATCCGCTTCCTGGAGCGGTCATGCTCTGAAGCCTCACGCTCACTCCCCAACCCTGCAGGGCGCTCACGAGAACTGTACCATAACGTGTGAGCTGGGTTATCTTCTTGTGTCCCTCTTCGCCTTCCTTCTGGAGCTTCTGGAAATACGGGACAACTGCTCCGAGCAGCTGGATGACGATCGACGCGCTTATGTACGGCATTATTCCGAGTGCGAATACGGCCGCATTCTGGAAAGCACCGCCCGCGAACAGGTCGTACAGACCGAAGAGCGTATTTTGCGCCTGACTTCTTACCGCCTGGGCAAGCAATGAAGCATCGACTCCCGGCAGAGTTATGTGCGCTCCCACGCGCACCACAATAAGTAAGCCCGCGCTGTAGAGGATCCGCTTCCGGAGGTCCTCTACCTTGAAAATATTTCTTAGACTTTCAGTTAATCTCGACATTTCTTATGACTCGAGTGTTTTTCCTGTGCCGCCTGCTGCTTTTATTTTTTCCAGTGCCGAGGCACTGAACGCATTTGCCGTGACGTCAAGTTTTGCCGTCAACGCTCCGTCGCCGAGAATCTTTACCGGCTGCAGTTTCTTCGAGACAGCTCCGACCTTGTAAAGAATTTCGGGAGTGACGACTCCGCCTGTCAGCTTGCCCGCTTCAGCGAGCTTTCCAAGAGTGGACACATTCACTACCTGAAACTCGACCCGAAAGGGGCTGTGGAAGCCAAATTTAGGAATTCGGCGGTTGAGCGGCATCTGGCCGCCCTCAAACCACGGACGTTGCTGGTCGCCCGAACGCGAACGTTGCCCTTTGTGGCCTTTGCCGGCCGTTTTACCGTGGCCAGATCCGACACCGCGTCCGAGACGCTTTACTTTCTTTCGCGCCCCGGGGGCATATTTCAGATTACCAAGAATATTCATTTCAATATCTCCTATGCCTCGTCGACGCGGACCAGATGTTGAACTTTCGCGATCATTCCTCTGATCTGAGGCGTATCCAGCTTAACAACCGTTCTCCTGATCTTCCCAAGACCGAGCGCTTTGATCGTCAGCTTCTGAGGCTCGGGTCTGTCGATCGTGCTTGCTATCTGAGTGATCTTAATCTTCTTGCCTGATTTCATTTCGGCACCTGTGTCTCGCTGCCGGGATTGGCGTCGCCGCTTCCTGTGTCGAAAAGTTCGTGAGTCTGCATTCCTCTTTTGCGGGAAACCATGTGCGCATCATTGAGAGCAAGGAGAGCTCGCATCGTGGCTTTTACTACGTTATGAGGATTTGACGAGCCCATAGATTTTGTGAGCACGTCCTGGACTCCTGCGGATTCCAGTACCGCGCGAACTCCACCGCCCGCAATCACACCGGTGCCCGGTGTTGCAGGTTTCAGGAGAACCTTTGCCGCTCCGAATTTTCCGACTATGGAATGCGGAACGGTCCCTCGCAAAATAGCGACATGTACAACATTCTTCTTCGCGTCATCGACGCCCTTGCTGATCGCGTCGTTGACCTCGTTCGCTTTGCCGAGTCCGATCCCGACGTTCCCTTTGCTGTCGCCGACAACGACGATGGCGTTGAAGCTGAACCTGCGTCCGCCCTTAACAACCTTTGCGACTCGGTTTATGTGGACCAGTTTCTCTTTGAGTTCCGTCTGGTCCGGTTTGATTCTCTCTGCGTTCTTCAGGTCTTTTAGTTTCATCTCTCAGATACCTTTTAAAATTTGAGTCCGCCTTCGCGTGCGCCATCCGCGAACGCCTTAAGCCGGCCATGGTACAGGTGACCTCCACGGTCGAACACAACCTGCTGTATTTTATTCTCGAGCGCTTTCTTTGCCAGCGCGGTACCGACAAGCTTACTGACAGCAGTCTTGCCTTTTGCGGCTTTCAGCTGATCCGCAATTTCCTTGTTGAGGCTGGAGACCTGGAGAAGTGTCTTGCCGACGGTGTCGTCGACGATCGCGCCGTATATGTGTTTCAGACTTCTGTAGACAATCAGCCGCGGCCGCTCAGTAGTGCCGACAAGTCTTTTCCTGAGTCCTCGTCTTGCTCTTTCGTGCCGTTCTTTCTTTTGCTCAAGATGTCCCATTACAAAAACCTCGAAGTTTTACTTTGCCGCTGCTGCAGCTTTTCCGGCCTTACGGCGGATGTATTCATTCTCATACTTGATACCCTTGCCTTTATAGGGTTCGGGCGGACGGAACATTCTTATTTTCGCCGCGATCTGGCCGACGAGCTGCTTGTCGGTTCCGGAGATCGTGATGTTTGTCGGTGATGGCGTCTCGATCTTGACACCCTGCGGTGGTTTGAAAAGGATCGGGTGAGAGAAGCCGAGGACCAGCTGCACATTTTGTCCCTTCATCTCTGCACGATAGCCTACGCCGACAATTTCAAGTTTCTTCTCGTAGCCTTTTACGACTCCGTTGACCATGTTGTTAAGAAGCGATCTCCAGAGTCCGTGCAGAGCGTTATGGAAATTGTCTCCGCCCTGGACCTTGACCTGAACCTGTTCCGCGCCGATCTCCATCGAGATGTCGTGATGAAGGACGGCTGAAAGTTCTCCCTTTGGGCCTTTCACTTTGAGAACACCGTCGGAAACCTGAACCGTGACTCCTTTCAGAATCGCGACCGGTTTTTTTCCTATGCGTGACACTTAGAAACTCCTTATGATTACCAGATATAGCAGATTACTTCGCCGCCGACATTCAGGCGCCGGGCGTCCTTGTCTGTCATGACACCGCGGTTGGTGGAGACTATCGCGACACCGAGGCCGTTCAACACGCGGGGCATCTCATCCGCCGCCGCATACACGCGGCGTCCCGGCACCGAGACCCGGCGCAATCCTGAAAGGACCGGCTTGCCGTTGAAATACCTCAGATAGATTCTAATAACTCCCTGAGACGTCGTATCGAGCTCGGTATACTTGTCTATGTAATGCTGCTCAAATAGAATTCTCGTTATCGCTTTTTTCAAATTGCTCGCCGGCACATCTACTCTTCTGTGGCGCGCAGTTGCCGCATTCCTCAGTTGTGTGAGAAAATCGGCGATTGGGTCAGTCATAGACATCGACTTCCACTCCTAATTAAATTACCAACTTGCTTTCTTGATGCCCGGAATCAATCCGTCCAGGGCCAACTTTCTGAAACAGATGCGGCAAACGCCGAACTTGCGATAATACGCTCTCGGACGTCCGCATATCTGGCAGCGATTATGTTTCCTTACTTTGTACTTAGGCGCCCGCCGGGCTTTAACTATCATTGCTGTACGCGCCACTCAGTTACTCCTTTCGAATTAGGCAGCCGATCCGAAGGCACCTTCGGACGCTTCACGTTTTCTGAAAGGCATTCCAAATCCTTTCAACAACTCGTACGCTTCCTCGTCGGTCTTGGCAGTTGTCACGAAAGTGATATCCATGCCGAAAATTCTTTCCACCTTATCTACATCTATCTCGGGGAAAATAATCTGTTCCTTCAACCCGAGCGTGTAATTACCGCGACCGTCGAACGACTTGTCCGGTACGCCTCTGAAGTCGCGCACCCGGGGAATCGCGAGACTGATCAACCGGTCCATGAACTCGAACATCTTCTCTTTTCGCAGAGTCACCTTGCAACCGATCGGGATATTCTCGCGCAGCTTGAAGTTTGAGATCGCCTTCTTGGATTTCCTGATAGAAGGCTTCTGGCCGGAAATGATCGTAAGCTCACGCACGACCGTTTCGAGGATTTTCTGATCCTGTGTCGCCGCCCCGACGCCGCAGTTGATGGAAATCTTCTCCAGCTTCGGAACCTGCATCGTGTTTTTATAGCCGAACCTTTTCATCAGCGAAGGGATCAGGTCCTTCTTGTACTGTTCGTACAGGCGGGGAGGCACCTTTTCTTCCGGCGGTTCGGGGACATGTTTCTCCTGAGCCTCGGCTTTGCCCTTCTTCTCTTTTTTCTCTTTTTTGTCTTTTTGTTCGGTTTGTACTTTTTGCTCTTTGGCCATGTTCAGACCCGATTAAAACATTTCGTTACAGTTTTTGCAGACTCTCATTCTCTGCGTCCGTCCTCCCGATCCCGCGACGGTAGCGTACCCGAGGCGGCTTGCGTTGTTGCACTTCGGACAAATCACCATCACGGTCGACGAGTGGATCGGAAGTTCTCTCTCCAGGATGCCGCCTGCGGGCATCTTGGCAGTCGGGCGGGTGTGCTTCTTTCTCACGTTGACGCCTTCGACGAGAACTCTCTGTTTGTCGGGGATCACCCTGAGTACCTTGCCGGTCTTCCCGCGCGAGTTACCACTGATTACCAATACCATGTCATTTTTATGGACGTGCATTACAAAACCTTTCTTAAAGAACTTCAGGGGCGAGTGAAACAATTTTCATGAACTGTTTATCTCGAAGCTCACGCGCGACGGGGCCGAATATTCTGGTGCCGCGGGGCTCTCCCTGCGCGTTCAACAGTACCGCGGCATTTTCATCAAACCGGATGAATGTTCCGTCGGACCGCTTGTATTCTTTCTTCGTCCTGACGACGACCGCTCGCGACACGTCGCCTTTCTTCACTTCGGCTCCGGGGATCGCCTGCTTCACAGCGACCACGATCAAGTCGCCGAGTCCTGCATAACGCCTGTCATGTCCACCGAGCACTCTTATGCAGCGAACTTTCTTCGCGCCCGAGTTGTCAGCAACAACGAGATTGGTCTCTTCCTGAATCAATTTCTAAACCTCCGTTATTTCGCTTTTTCGACAACTTCTACAAGGCGCCAGCGCTTGCTCTTGGACAGCGGTCGGGTTTCCATGATCCTTACGATGTCGCCGATCTTTGCTTCATTCTTCTCGTCGTGCGCTGTCAGCTTTGTCGTCCTTTTCGAATACTTCTTATAGATCGGATGTGGAACGAGTCTCTCGATACTCACAACGATCGATTTCTGCATCTTGTTGCTGACCACTTTTCCGATCCTGGTCTTTCTCAGATTTCTTTTTTCAGCCGTGGCTTCCATCAGTTACCCTCGTTCTTCTTTGTCTCGACCGCGCCGGCATTTTTCTTCGCCTCAATCTCGCGTTCCCTCAGAATTGTTCTCATCTCGGCAATTTCCTTTTTCAAGAACCGAACCTGGACCGGGTTCTTGACTTCACCGCCGACGGCTTTTTGAAACTTGATCTTGTCCAGTGCCTCGAGGTTATCCTTTATGCGCTGGGAGATTTCCTTCTCGGACAGCGCACGGACTTCATGGGGCTTTATCATTGTCTCAATCCTCGTAATCCATTCTTACGACAAATTTCGTTTTTATCGGGAGCTTGTGAGCAGCAAGCCTGAGTGCCGCTTGCGCGAGAGGTCCTGCAACTCCTCCGACTTCGAACATGACTCTGCCCGGTTTCACGACAGCGACCCAGAACTCGGGCATGCCTTTTCCTTTTCCCATTCTCGTCTCGGCCGGCTTTTTTGTCACGGGCTTATCGGGAAATATCCTGATCCAGATTCTTCCGTCGCGTTTCATCTGTCTTGTCAGCGCGACGCGCGCCGCTTCAATCTGCCGTGCAGTTATCCACCCGGGCTCGAGCGCCTTCAGACCGAAGTCGCCGAATGCTACGGTGCTTCCCCGCAGGGCCTTGCCGCGCATCCTTCCCCTCTGGGTTTTTCTGTACTTAACTCTCTTTGGCATTAACATTTCTAAGTTCTCCTGTCCGTCGGATGATTATCTGGGCAGCGGTCCGTAAACTTCGCCGCGGCAAATCCAAACCTTTACGCCGATCAAGCCGTAAATCGTTCTGGCCGCCACGCTGGCGTAATCGATGTCGGCGCGAAGCGTGTGAAGAGGGACCCTTCCTTCGCGGTACTGTTCAGTGCGGGCAATTTCCGACCCGCCGAGCCGGCCCGCGCACATGACGCGGATACCTTCTGCTCCCATCCTGGAAGCTGATGTGATCGCGTTCTTCATCGCACGACGGAAATTTATTCTTCCCTCGAGCTGAGTTGCGATGTTTTCGGCAACCAGGTACGCATCGAGTTCAGGGCGTTTTATCTCAAAAGTCTTTATTTTGACAGCTTCCCGTCCGGTAAGTTTCTTCAATTCGGCCTCAAGCTGATTCACGTCTTTTCCACTTTTACCTATGACAATCCCGGGACGGCTTGTGTGAATGGAGACCGTCATCTGGCTTCCTTTCCGTTCGATTACAAGTCGGGAGACTCCCGCCTTGTTCAATCGACTGCGCAGATAGTTCCTCACTCTTTCATCTTCCGTGAGAAGCGCGGAATATCCTTTTCGCTCGAACCAGGTCGAATCCCAGTCGCGTGTAATGCCAAGTCTGAAGCCGATAGGATTAGTCTTTTGTCCCAAAAGTTCCTCCGTTGTAGACGATTGCTTTCATCTGATAGCTCATCGTTTCATTCTTTCGTTGCCACTACAACCGTGATATGGTTGCTTCTTTTTCGTATCCTGTACGCGCGTCCCTGGGGTGCAGGCAAAACTCTTTTCGCAGCCGGTCCGCCGTCAACAAATATTTCCTTCACGAACAGGCTCTCTTCGTCGAGCTTACCGACATCTTCCCGGTTCATGATATTTGAGACGGCAGAACGCAGCGCCTTCTCCGCATCTTTCGATGCATGCTTCGGGGAAAAATGAAGAATTGAAAGCGCCTGTCCGACGCTCTTTCCGCGGATGAGATCTACTACCAATCTCATCTTTCTCGGAGACGAACCGATATACTTTGCGACAGCACGTGATTCCATTTGTTAAGGCTCCTTACTCTGCGGGCGTCGCGGCTTTTTCTGATTTGAGACCGGGATGCGTCCTGAAGGTGCGTGTTGCGGCAAACTCCCCGAGCCTGTGCCCAACCATCGCCTCGATGATGTACACCGGTATGAATTTGTTTCCGTTATGAACCGCAAAAGTATGCCCCACAAAATCCGGGACGATCATCGTGTCACGGGCCCACGTTTTGATCACCTTCTTCTGGTTCTTTTTGTTCAGATCCTCCACTTTCTTGAGAAGTTTCGGATCGACGAACACACCTTTTTTTAACGAACGCGCCATGTTAGTTCAACCGTTATCTTTTTCGTTTCACTATATACTTGTTGGACGGCTTGTTTCTCTTTCGTGTCTTTTTACCCTTCGTCTTCCATCCCCATGGCGAAACCGGATGAGGATTTCCCTGGGGAGATTTTCCTTCGCCACCGCCGTGCGGGTGATCGACAGGGTTCATAACCACTCCACGCGACTGAGGTCTTACACCGAGCCAGCGGAGTCGTCCGGCTTTTCCCCAGCTGATATTCTCGTACTCAGCATTACTGACCACGCCGATGGTCGCTTTGCATTCAGTCCTTATCATCCTCATCTCGCCGGAAGGAAGCCTGAGTGTTGCGTAGTTGCCTTCTTTTGCGACGAGCTGCGCGGAATTGCCGGCGCTTCTGGCGAGCTGTGCACCTTTGCCGGCTTTCATCTCGACGTTATTGATTGTCGTGCCGACGGGAATATTCTTAAGCGGGATCGAGTTCCCTACCTTGATCTCAGCGGCCTCTCCGGTCTGGAGAATATCGCCGACCTTCAGTCCGTCGGGGGCAATGATGTAACGCTTGTCTCCGTCACGGTAATGGAGAAGTGCAATTCTCGCATTCCTGTTGGGATCATATTCTACGGCGGCGACTTTCGCGTCAATTCCAACCTTGTCCCGCTTGAAATCGATAATTCTATAAAACTTCTTATGGGCTCCGCCGCGGTGACGTGATGTGATTCGTCCCTGGTTATTTCTCCCGCCGCTGCTTTTCAACGGAACGATGAGCGATTTCTCCGGCTTTGTCTTCGTCACCTCTTCGAATGTCGAGACCACGTAGAACCGCGTCGCGGGCGTCATCGGTTTTAATTTTTTCAAACCCATTTCAAAATCCTTTTCCTATTGGATTCTTCCGGAACAATACTACGCGGTCCCGAGAAGATCGATCGTGTAACCTTCCATAAGGGTCACAATAGCCTTTTTCCTTGTCGGACGCCGGCCTTCAAATCTGCCGCGCCTCGTGAGCGAGCCGATCAGCTTACCTTTCATTACAGCGGTGCGGACTGTCTTCACTTTTACGTTGAAGCGTTTCTCTATTTCTCTCTTCACTTCTATTTTGTTCGATCCGACTACGATTTCGAAAACGTACTGGTGCTGCTCCTGCAGCTTCGTATTCTTTTCCGTCAGCAACGGCCTTATAATAAGGGTACTCATTATGCTTCTCCGACCAGTTTGTCCTGCAAAACTGTCAATGCACTCTTCTGGAAGAGGATGAAATCGTTGTTCAGCAATTCGTAAGGCGAAGCGCCGACGGCATCTTTCACAAAAACCTTCGGAAGGTTCCTGCTGGAGACGTAAATGGTTTTGTCATTCTTCGGGAGAAGCATCAGGACTTTTTTACCTTTTAATCCCAGCGAGTTTAGAATCTCGACCACTCTTTTTGTTTTCGATTCGTTGAGGGTAAAATCCTCGACCACCATGATACAGCTGTCTTTAGCTTTGTATGTGAGTGCCGATTTCTTGGCCAGCGTCTTCACCTTGTCATTGACCTTGAGGTTGTACTCGTGCGGCACCGGACCCTGAATTGTTCCGCCGCCGACCCAAAGCGGGTTCCTGATGGATCCGCTTCTCGCCCTGCCGGTGTGTTTTTGCTTCCAGGGTTTCTTTCCTCCGCCGCTGACTTCGGCACGGGTTTTCGTCTTATGAGTTCCCTGGCGTGCGTGCGCGAGGTAGGCGGTCACTGCGTGGTAGATTGCCTGATCATTCGGCACGATTTCGAATACGGCCGGGGATAGCTCCACCTTCTCACCTGTCTTTGTGCCGTCGATTTTCAGAATATCTAATTGCATCTTGTCGACCTCATTCACTTCCAGATTTCCAGAAAGCCGTTGGTCGGTCCTGGCACCGAGCCTTCGACGAGGATCAGATTTGAATCCGGGATCAAGCGGACAACTTTCAGGTTCTTCACAGTTGAGCGCTTGCCGCCCATTCTGCCGGCCATGCGCTGACCCTTAAATGATCTCGACGGGTAGGACGAGCTTCCGACCGATCCCGGCGCACGGGTCCTGTCGCTTTGACCGTGAGTCACCGCGCCGCCGCCAAAGTGGTGGCGCTTCACGACTCCCTGGAAACCATGACCCTTCGAGGTTCCCGATACGGAAATAGTGTCGCCGACTGCGAAAACCTTGTCTACGCTCACCACATCACCGGCTTTGTAGGCGGAAATCTCGAAGCCGTCGAATTCACCGAGAATTCTTGCCGACTTGACGCCGGACTTTGCAAGATGACCTTTCAACGGTTTGCTCAACAGGCTTTCACGCTTCGCACCAAATCCGAGCTGAAGCGCTTCATATCCGTCGCGTTCTTTCGTCTTGATTGCAGTAATCGGACAGGGACCTGCTTCGATGACGGTGACAGAAATGAAGTTGCCCTTCTCATCGAACACGTTTGTCATTCCGAGTTTCTTGCCAAGCATGCCACTCATTATCTTAAACTCCGGTATGCGCGGGGATTATTAAATGTCATCAGCTGAACCGTTCAGACTTTCATTTCCACATCGACGCCTGCGGGCAAATCGAGTTTCGTCAGCGAGTCGACTGATTTGGATGAGGCGTTGTAGATATAAATCAGGCGCTTGTGCTGACGCAGTTCAAATTGTTCGCGGCTTCGTTTGTCGACATGTGGCGACCGAAGAACTGTGTAGATCGTCTTCTTTGTCGGGAGTGGAATCGGGCCGGACACTACGGCGCCGGTCGACTTGATTGTCCTCACGATTTTCTCGGCCGACTTGTCAATCAGAGCATGATCATAGGATTTCAACTTTATCCTGATAGTCTGACCAGCCACAGCTTTACCTCGCTTCCATATTTTTGTAAGCGTTCAAAGTAGAGTTACTCTATAATTTTCGTTACGACTCCGGCGCCGACGGTATGTCCGCCTTCGCGAATAGCAAAACGAAGTCCTTCTTCCATCGCAATGGGAGTGATGAGTTCGATTCTCAGGTTGTCGACGTTATCGCCAGGCATAACCATTTCGGTTCCAGCCGGGAATTCTGTCGCAGAACCGGTCACGTCAGTCGTTCTGAAGTAGAACTGCGGGCGATACCCTTTGAAGAAAGGAGTATGACGGCCGCCTTCTTCTTTGCTCAACACGTACACCTGGGCGATGAACTTTGTGTGAGGAGTAATCGAGCCGGGTTTGGCAATAACCATTCCGCGTTCAAGTTCTTCTTTTTCAACTCCGCGTAGAAGAACGCCGATGTTGTCGCCGGCCATACCTTCATCGAGTTCTTTGCGGAACATCTCGAGTCCGGTGCAAACCGCTTTCTTGTGCGCTCCGAGACCGATGATCTCCACTTCCTCACCAACTTTCACTTTTCCGCGCTCGACACGGCCGGTTCCGACGGTGCCGCGGCCGGTGATCGTGAATACGTCTTCGACCGGCATAAGGAACGGCTTGTCGACATCACGCTTCGGAAGCGGTATGTAGCTGTCGACTGCATCCATCAAATCATAGACGCATTTGAATCTTGGGTCGTCTGGCTTTGCATTTGGGTCGGCGCCCGCTTCCATGGCCTTTAGTGCACTGCCGCGAATAACCGGTATCTCATCGCCGGGGAAATTGTACTTCTTCAGGAGGTCGCGGACTTCTACTTCAACAAGCTCGAGAAGCTCGGGGTCATCGACCATATCGACCTTATTCATGAAAACGACAATTTTCGGCACGCCGACCTGATACGCGAGAAGAATGTGTTCCCTGGTCTGTGGCATAGGTCCGTCGTTCGCCGCGACTACGAGAATAGCGCCGTCCATCTGAGCAGCGCCCGTGATCATGTTCTTTATATAGTCGGCGTGACCGGGACAGTCGACATGTGCGTAGTGACGGGTGGCGGTGGAATACTCGACGTGCGCTGTTGCGATGGTTATTCCCCGCGCTTTTTCTTCGGGCGCATTATCGATGCTGTCAAAAGTTCTTATCGAAGCCAATCCTTTCTTTGCCAGCGCCATTGTGATCGCCGCGGTAAGAGTTGTCTTGCCATGGTCGATGTGCCCGATCGTGCCGACGTTCACATGCGGCTTGCTACGGTCAAATTTCTCCTTTGCCATTTAAATTCTCCTTATGATTTTTTCAAACTGTTACTCCGGAACAGTTCCACCGGAACCATAACCGGAACCAGCTGCGTAAAGGAAGAGAGGTCCTTTGTCATGCAGCCACCGTCTCTTTGCCTCTTACTTTTTCGATAATCTGTTCCGAAATGCTCTTCGGCACTTCATCGTAATGAGAAAACTGCATGGTGAAGATCGCCCGTCCTTGCGTCATGGAACGTAACGACGTCGCATATCCGAACATCTCTGAAAGCGAAACCATCGCCTTCACAACCTGAGCGTCTTTGCGGGATCCGATCCCTTCGATCCTTCCACGGCGTGAGTTGAGATCACCCATTACATCACCGAGATATTCCTCGGGGGTGACAACTTCAACGTCCATGATGGGCTCAAGTAGAACCGGATCTGCCTTTTTCGCACCGTCTTTAAACCCGATGCTGCCGGCTATCTTGAACGCCATCTCGCTGGAGTCAACATCATGGTACGAACCATCGAACAGTTTTACTTTGACGTCCACAACCGGGAAGCCGGCAAGGACTCCGCTCTGAAGAGCTTCGTGAATCCCTTCAGACACGGCGGGGATATATTCTTTCGGAATCACGCCGCCCACAATGGCGTTCGTGAATTCGTAACCTTTGCCCTTCTCGTTGGGTTCGATCTCAAGCCACACGTGGCCGTACTGACCGTGCCCGCCGGATTGCCTGATGAACTTTCCTTCCTGTGTGACTTTCTTCTTAATAGTCTCTTTGTATGCGACTTGCGGTCGGCCGACATTTGCCTCGACCTTGAACTCGCGTTTCAAACGATCGACGATGATCTCAAGATGAAGTTCGCCCATACCGCTGATGATCGTCTGACCTGTTTCTTCATTCGTAGCCATCCGGAAAGTCGGATCTTCTTCCGTCAATTTCATGAGTGAATCGCCGAGCTTTTCCTGATCAGCCTTCGTCTTAGGTTCGATCGCGACATGGATAACCGGATCGGGGAATTCCATCTTCTCGAGGACGATCGGCGAGTCCTCTTCACAAAGCGTATCGCCCGTCTTCGTGTATTTGAGACCGACGGCAGCCGCAATGTCTCCTGTGTAAGCAGTGTCGATATCTTCGCGATGATTCGCATGCATACGAAGAATACGACCTATTCTTTCCTTCCGGCCGGTACTCGAGTTATGCACGTACGAACCGCCGGATAGTGTTCCGCTGTATACTCTGAAGAACGTCAGTTTTCCGACGTA
This sequence comes from Candidatus Kryptoniota bacterium, assembly GCA_036567965.1. Taxonomy (NCBI): domain Bacteria; kingdom Pseudomonadati; phylum Candidatus Kryptoniota; species Candidatus Kryptoniota bacterium. The sequence goes on along the minus strand of DATCTN010000026.1, from coordinate 299,904 downwards.
CGGATCGGTCATAATTTTGAAGGCGAGTGCCGAAAAATGTTCTTCGTCGGACGGTTTGCGTTCGATTTGCTTTCCGTTCGGGTCATGGCCGTGAGTCACGCCGACATCGAGAGGTGACGGGAGGAAATCGACAACACAATCCATTAGACGCTGCACACCTTTGTTCTTGAATGCAGTGCCGCATGCAACCGGGACAATCTTTAGTCCTATTGTAGCTCTTCTGATCGTAGCTATAATTTCGGATTCTGAAATCTCCTTGCCGTCGAGATACTTGACGAGAAGTGTGTCATCTATGTCGGAGACGGCTTCGAGAAGTTTGGTTCTATACTCTGCAGAAATCTTCTGGAGGTCATGGGGTATATCGTACTCTTCCCAGGTCGTCCCGAGATTCGACTCGTTGTACATAACAGCTTTCATTTTAACGAGGTCGACGACGCCGGAGAACAGGTCACCCTCGCCGATCGGGAGCTGTATCGGAACGGGGTTCGCGGCGAGTCTATCGCGCATCATCTGTAGAACATTAAAGAAGTCCGCGCCGACGCGGTCCATCTTGTTGACGAAAGCTATTCTCGGGACTCCGTATTTGTCGGCCTGTCTCCATACAGTTTCAGATTGGGGTTCGACACCACCGACCGCGCAGAACAGTGCGATCGCACCATCAAGGACACGGAGTGATCGCTCGACTTCGATGGTGAAGTCAACATGTCCGGGCGTGTCGATAATATTTATCCTGTGGTCTCTCCAGAAGCAGGTCGTGGCCGCGGAGGTAATCGTTATTCCGCGCTCTTTTTCCTGTTCCATGTAATCCATGGTGGCTGCGCCATCGTGGACCTCGCCTAACCGGTGCGTCTTACCTGTATAGAAAAGTATTCTCTCGGTAGTTGTAGTTTTTCCGGCATCTATGTGCGCCATAATCCCGATGTTGCGTGTTCGTTCTAACGGATACTCTCTGGGCATAACCTATCTATCGCCTTTCGATCTCACCATCTATAGTGAGCGAAAGCCTTGTTAGCTTCCGCCATCTTATGTGTGTCTTCACGTTTCTTAATCGCGTTTCCTTCGCCGTTCGACGCCGCGATTATTTCCGCCGCAAGTTTCAGGGACATCGACTTGTCCTTTCTTTCGCGCGAATATCTAATGAGCCATCTCATTCCGAGTGCAAGGCTTCTTTCGGGCCTTACTTCGCTCGGAACCTGGTACGTGGCGCCTCCGACCCTTCTCGCACGCACTTCGATAATCGGCTGAACATTGTTCAGCGCCTTCCGGAACACGTCGAGAGGATTTTGCTTTGTCCTCTGCTCGATGATGTCGAACGCATCGTAGATAATTCTGCGTGCACGGTGCTTCATACCCGAAGTCATGATGTTGTTCACGAACTTCGCGATAAACACGTCGTTATATTTCGGGTCAGGAAAAGCCTGACGCCTGTCAGAGCGTTTCTTTCTCATTTTAAACTCTACTTGTAAGTTTTATGCCGAAGCTTTAGGCTTCTTGGCGCCGTACTTCGATCTGCCCTGCTTCCTGTCTGCCACGCCGGCAGTATCGAGTGTGCCTCTTATGATGTGGTAACGCACGCCCGGTAGGTCTTTCACACGGCCGCCTCTTATCAAAACAATAGAGTGTTCCTGCAGGTTATGTCCCTCCCCAGGGATATAGGCCGTGACTTCAATTCCGTTAGTCAGCCTGACGCGCGCAACTTTGCGAAGAGCCGAATTCGGCTTCTTTGGTGTGGTGGTGTAGACGCGAGTGCATACACCTCGCTTTTGCGGGTTTCCCTGAAGCGCGGGGGACTTACCTTTCAGAAGGAGTCTCTCTCTCCCCTGCCTTATCAGTTGGTTAATTGTCGGCAATCTGTTCCTCCGAATTACGTGCCTTCATCATAGAGAATTAAATATAAACGACGCCTATAAAATAATCAAGAAAACTTGCCACAAAAATGGGGAGAAACAGCGTTCTCCCCACTCTGTTTTACTTCTTTATTAGGACGCGACCTTCTGCCTGGAGACTTCTTCTTCCTCCGGCTCTTCGGCCGCTCTTTCAAGCATCTCCTCGTCAGTAAGGATGAGGTCATGGAACTTCTTCAAGCCGGTTCCTGCGGGGATGAGCTGCCCGATTATGACGTTTTCCTTCAAGCCGATAAGCTTGTCCAGTTTCCCTTCCACAGACGCATCTGTGAGGACCTTTGTCGTCTCCTGGAACGAAGCAGCAGAAATAAAACTGTCAGTGGACAACGCGGCAGACGTGATTCCGAGAAGCACGTCCTCAGCAGTTGCAGGGACCGCGTCACGGAACTCGGTCACTTTTTTCTTCGCCCGTCGCATGTCGCGATTCTTGGCCATGACCACTGCGCGCTCCACAATCTGACCGATTCTGTACTTCGAGTCTCCTTTCGCAGTGACAACGATCTTCTTGCTGATCGTCGAGTTTTCTTCTCTTATCCTGTGAACGTCAACGATATCGCCTTCGAGGAACGGCGTGTCGCCCGCGTCGACGACACGAACACGCTGGAACATCTGGCGCACTATAACTTCGATGTGCTTATCGTTAATCGTCACATTTTGCTGACGATACACTTCCTGGATTTCGTCGAGCAGGTATTTCTGCACATCAGCCGGACCTTTGATCCGGAGTATGTCATGCGGATCGATCGGTCCGTCAGTAAGTCGCTCACCGGCAATCACGAAATCGTTTTCCTGTACCAGGATGTGCTGTCTCAGAGAGACCTTGTACGTTTTTCTGTCTTTTCCGTCGGCGCTCGTGACAATGACTTCTTTCGTGCCTCTGGACTGTCCGCCGAACCCGACGTAGCCGTCAATTTCGCTTACTGTTGCAGGATCCTGCGGCGCACGTGCCTCGAAAAGCTCCTGCACCCTCGGAAGACCTGTGGTAACGTCACGTACGCGCGACAATTCTTTCGGCTTCTTGGCAAGTGTTTCGCCGGACTGAACCTCCTCGGCATCTTCGACCACGATGTGCGCCCCGACCGGAAGGTTATATGTCCGCTTGATCTTGCTGCCATGGACAATCTCGATCGACGGGGTCACATTCTTGTCGACGCTTTCGATGACGACTTTCTCGACCTGTCCGGTTTGCTCGTCGGTCTGTTCGCGATAAGTGATGTCCTTTTTCAGGTCGACCCAACGCACTTTGCCACCGAACTCGGTGAGTATCAGGGTATTGTAAGGATCCCACTGGTACACGAGGTCGCCCTTACTCACGGTATCGCCCTCGGCGAGTAGCAGGTGGGCGCCCTGTGGAACGTCCATCTTCTTGATGGCGCGATTGTCCTTGTCAAGAATCTGGATTACGCCGTGACGTCCGAGCAATACTTTTTCAGGTTTGCCGGTTGTGCGGTTGGTATAATCGACAAGCGGCTGCATGTTTTCGAATCTCAATCTGCCTTCGGCTGGCGCGACTACGTTCGATTCCTGCGACTCGACGCTTGCGGTACCGCCGGTGTGGAACGTACGGAGAGTCAGCTGTGTACCCGGTTCTCCGATACTCTGTGCCGCGATAATCCCGACCGCGTCACCGATCTCGACCATCTTTCCGGTGGCAAGATTGCGGCCGTAGCATCTCGCGCAAACTCCGCGCGGAGCCTCGCAGGTCAATACCGATCGGATATCGACGCTGTCGATTGCGGTGTTTGCGATCCTTTCAGCAAGATCTTCCGTGATTTCTTCGCCGCCTTTCAAGATCACGGTATTGGAGAGCGGATCGACGACATCGTAAAGTGCGACTCGTCCAAGAATACGTTCGACCAGAGTTTCCTGAACTCGCTCGCCGTCCTTAATAGCGCTCACGGATATGCCGCGGATCGTTCCGCAGTCATCGCTCGCGATGACGACGTCCTGAGAAACGTCCACAAGCCTGCGAGTGAGATAACCTGCGTCGGCGGTCTTCAAAGCGGTGTCGGCTAGTCCTTTTCTTGCGCCGTGAGTAGAGATGAAGTATTCCAATATCGACAACCCTTCGCGGAAGTTCGCGATGATCGGATTCTCGATGAGATCGCCGACCTGGCCGGTGAGCGACTTCTGCGGTTTCGCCATCAGACCGCGCATCGCAGCGAGCTGCTTTACCTGGTCTTTGGAACCTCTGGCGCCCGAATCCAACATCATCCATATCGAGTTGAATCCATCCTTCGAGGCGGATAGAGTTTTGTACGCCGCGTCGCTCACGAGATTAGTCGCTCTCTGCCACACATCAATGATCTTGTTATAACGTTCGCCAGCAGTTATGAAGCCACCCTCGTAGCTTGCTTCAATTTCCTTAACGTCACGATCGGAAATCTCGATAAATTTCCTCTTGACGTCGGGTATGATGACATCGTTGACGTTAATAGAGAGGCCTGCAGCCGTCGCGCTTTCAAATCCAAGATCCTTCAGATCGTCAAGGAACAATGCGGTCTTAAGCGGACCGGCCTTCTTGTAGGACTCAGCAATGATGGAGATGAGCTTGCTCTTCGTCAAGACTTCATTTATGAATCCAAGTTCGACCGGTACTATCTCATTGAATAGAACGCGGCCGGGAGTCGTGTCTATATATTCTCCACCCTTCTTGAATCTTATCGGTTCATGATATGAATTCTTCTTTAATTCGATCGACAGTCTGATCTCGTTGACCGAGGCAAACACCTTCGGGGTTGCATTTGCACTCTTTTGAATCTTCGTCAGGTAGTACAACCCGAGAACCATATCCTGCGTCGGATGGACGATCGGCTTCCCGTGTGCCGGCGACAGGAGGTTGTGGCTGGACAGCATCAGTATCCGCGCCTCGAGCTGCGCTTCAAACGAAAGCGGCACATGAACCGCCATCTGGTCGCCGTCGAAATCGGCGTTGAATGCAGTGCAGACCAGAGGATGAAGTTTGATCGCTTTTGCATCGACCAACACCGGCTGGAATGCCTGGATGCCGAGTCTGTGCAGGGTCGGCGCGCGGTTCAACATTACGGGATGTCCTTCCACTATCGAGGGGAGAACTTCCCACACTTCCAATACTTTTCGATCCACAAGCCTTCTGGCGGTCTTCGCGGTTTTCGCCTCGCCCCGTTCGAGAAGCTTCCGGATGATCATGGGCTTGAAGAGTTCTACCGCCATATCTTTCGGCAGTCCGCACTGATGTAATTTCAGTTCAGGTCCGACGACGATCACAGATCTTCCACTGTAATCGACGCGCTTGCCGAGAAGATTCTGACGGAACCGCCCCTGTTTACCTTTCAGGACATCCGACAGAGACTTCAGCGCGCGCTGACTGTCTGAATTTACCGCGCTGATGCGGCGGCTGTTGTCGAGCAACGCATCGACCGCTTCCTGAAGCATTCTCTTTTCGTTCCGAAGGATTACTTCGGGAGCTTTGATGTCAATGAGGCGCTTCAACCTGTTGTTTCTAATGATCACCCGGCGATATAGATCGTTCAGATCGCTCGTGGCGAATCGTCCACCTTCGAGGGGTACGAGCGGCCTCAGCTCCGGCGGAATTACCGGGATCACTTCGAGCACCATCCAGTCGGGTCTGTTGATGAACTCGTCTCCCTCGCGCGTGCGGAATGCCTCGGCGACTTTAAGGCGCTTCAGGAGATCAATTCGCTTTTGTTCCGATTTTTCCGTCCGAGCCGATGTCCTGAGAAAGTCGCTTAGTTCATCGACTTCGACCCGCTTCAGCATTTCCTTAATCGCTTCGCCGCCGATCTTTACAATAACCTTTCTCGCGTCCGAGTCATCCAGCTCATTATTATGCGGATACTTCTCCAGCAGCTCGTAATACTCCTCCTCGGTCATGAGATGTTTCGCCTTGAGGTCGGCAGCGGCGCCCGGCTGTACCACTACGTACGATTCGTAGTAAACGATCTTCTCGAGTTCTTTTGTCGACATCCCGAGAAGGTTGCCGATCTTGCTGGGCAGCGAGCGCAAATACCAGATGTGAACCACGGGCGTCGCGAGCGTGATGTGCCCCATCCTCTCACGACGAACGCTTTTCTGGGTGACTTCAACACCACAGCGGTCGCATACGATACCCTTGTACCGTATCTTTTTATACTTGCCGCAGTGACATTCCCAGTCTCTAACCGGACCGAATATCTTTTCGCAGAACAGACCGTCTTTTTCCGGGCGATAGGATCGGTAGTTGATTGTTTCCGGTTTCGTGACTTCACCGTGAGAACGATCGATGATTGAATCGGGAGATGCAAGGCTAATGCGAATTGCCGTTATCGCCTTGCGGCTTAACTGGGGTTCCCGGCGAAAATCTGCGTTAGGCATCAAATAACCTCCTCCGAAGGAGTCCTTCGGACAATTTTTATTGAAGTCCCGCGGTACGGGATCATAAATTTCTTACTTCCTCTCGTCGCTGCGAGAGAATTCACCGTCGTGCATGACCTTGACTTCGAGGCCGAGTCCCTGAAGTTCGCGCACGAGAACACTGAAAGCTTCGGGTACGCCAGGTTCGGAAGTGTTATCTCCCTTCACCAGGGACTCGAACAGCTTCGATCGACCCGGGACATCGTCGCTCTTGACGGTCAGCATTTCCTGAAGAACATGTGCGGCGCCGTATGCTTCGAGAGCCCAGACTTCCATTTCTCCGAACCTCTGGCCGCCAAATTGCGCTTTGCCACCCAGCGGCTGTTGAGTGATCAGAGAATACTGGCCGGTTGAACGAGCATGAATCTTGTCTTCAACCAGGTGATCGAGCTTCATCATATACATGTAACCGACGGTCACCTCGTTTGCAAAAGTTTCTCCGCCCTTGCCGTCGTACAGCACGGTCTTGGAATTCTCATTCAAGCCGGCTTTTCTCAATTCACCCTGGACTTCTTCCCAGGTCGCGCCGTCGAAAATCGGAGACGCGTATTTGACGCCGAGTTTCTCTGCGGCCCATCCAAGCGCAGTTTCGTAGAGCTGCCCGATGTTCATACGCGAAGGCACGCCAAGCGGATTCAACACCATCCCGACAGGCGTTCCATCGGGAAGGAACGGCATGTCTTCTTTGGGAACCACGATCGAGACAACTCCTTTGTTGCCGTGGCGGCCTGCCATCTTGTCACCGACCTGTAATTTGCGTTTCGACGCGACATAAACTTTCGCGAGCTGGACAATACCCGGAGGAAGCTCATCACCAGTGATTGCTTTATTCCGTTCACGGCGTGCCTCTTCTTCAAGATCCAGTACGCGAACATGATAGTTTCTGTAGATTTGCTCGATCAGCCTGTTCTTACGGGAACTCTCAACCCACGGTTCCGTGAAATCGAGTTTCTCAAGATCCTCGAACTTCTGGAAAGTCTCCCGCTTCAGGACGGTACCACTTCTGATCGCGACCGAACCGTCTTTTGCGCGGATGCCTGCTGAGACTTCCTCTTCGAGAACTTCGGTGAGTTTGCCGATGAACTTCTCCTGGACCTCGCCCTTAACGGTCTTGAGCCACTTCTCAATTTCCTCGAGACGTTTCTTCTCTTCCTTCTTCGACTCAGCGTCCTTCTTCTTCCTGGAAAACAGTTTTGTGTCAATGACGACTCCGCGCATTCCCGGAGGCGCCTTCAAGGAAGCATCCTTCACGTCGCCTGCTTTGTCGCCGAAGATCGCCCGGAGGAGCTTCTCTTCCGGGGTCACATCCGTTTCTCCTTTGGGCGTGATCTTACCGACGAGAATGTCGTTCTCAATAACTTCGGCTCCGACGCGGACGATCCCGTTATCATCAAGATCCTTCGTCATTTCTTCAGAGACGTTCGGAATATCTCTTGTCAGCTCTTCTTCGCCGCGTTTCGTGTCCCTCACGCTCGTTTCAAGCGACTGGATATGGAGCGAGGTGAACGCATCTTCAGCGACGAGTTCTTCGCTTACGATGACGGCGTCTTCAAAATTGTACCCGTGCCAAGGCATGAACGCTACCAGAACATTTCTGCCAAGTGCGAGCTCTCCGTTCTCCGTAGAGCATCCGTCAGCAAGAACTTCGCCCTTCTTGAACCTCTGACCGACCTTCACGAGAGGTTTCTGGTTGACCGTTGTGTCCTGGTTGGTGCGGAAGAACTTTCTGAGTTTGTATTCCGCGGTTTTCAGATCCTCGAAGCTTGCAATAACTTCATCCGACTTCTCGTTGATGTCATATTTTACGACGATCCTGCTTCCATCTACGTACTGGACGACTCCATCGTGTTCCGCGACAACGAGCGTTCTCGAATCGACTGCGACCTTGCGCTCGAGTCCGGTACCAACGACGGGCGCTTCGTTCTTTATAAGAGGAACTGCCTGGCGCTGCATGTTCGCACCCATGAGTGCGCGGTTCGCGTCGTCGTGCTCAAGGAACGGTATTAAGGCGGCCGCAGGACTGACGATCTGGTTCGTCGCAATATCCATGAAATGGATCTCCGACGGCTTCTCGAGAATGAAGTCGCCATGATGTCTCGCGCGGACGCGCTCCGAGGTAATTCTTCCCTTTTGATCGACCGGCGTGTTCGCCTGCGCGATTTTGTATTCATCTTCCTGGGCAGCGCTCAGGAACACGATCTCATCTGTCGCGATTCCGTTCACCACTTTGAAATACGGCGTCTCGATGAAACCGAAATCGTTTACTCTTCCGTGAACTGCCAGAGAAGAAATCAATCCGATATTCGGACCTTCCGGCGTTTCAATGGGGCACAGTCGGCCGTAGTGAGTATAATGCACATCGCGGACTTCGAACCCCGCACGTTCGCGGGTCAATCCGCCCGGTCCGAGAGCACTCATCCTGCGCTTGTGAGTCATCTCCGCCAGCGGGTTCGTCTGGTCCATGAACTGAGAGAGTTGACTCGTCCCGAAGAACGAGCTGAGGACTGTCGTGATCACGCGCGCATTGACGAGACCCTGCGGAGTGAAATTCTCTTCATCATGAATATTCATCCGCTCCTTCACATTGCGGACCATCCTTGTCAACGCGAGGTTGAACTGCGATTCGAGCTGCTCTCCCACAGTCTTGACTCGTCTGTTTCCGAGATGATCGATATCGTCGATCTGTCCTTCGTCGCGCCTCAGTTTCAAAATGTAGTCAACGATCGCTACGATGTCGTCTTTGGTGAGCACCGTGACGGTTGTCGGGATGTCCAGCGAGAGTTTTGCGTTCATCCTGTATCGGCCGACGCTTCCGAGATCGTAGCGCTTCTCGCTGAAAAACATTTTCTCCAGCAGACCTCGCGCTGTTTCGGCGTCCTGAGCTTCGACCGAACGTAATTCTTCATAAATCTTTTTCAACGCGCCTTCACTCGAGCTCGTTGAGTCTTCGCGAATGGTGTTGAAAAGAATCGGATCGTCACCCTTGCGAGTCGTCTTTAACAGGTGAATCTTCTTAACGTTTGCCTTTTCAATAAGGCTGATATACTCTTCGGTGAGTTTCAATTCTTCAAGCGACATGTCGGCAGTACTAATAATGATCTCGCCCGTTTTCGTATCGACGACGTCGTTGACGAGCCTGCGTCCCATATACTCACTGAGGTCGACCTTGGCGACATTTATCTCTTCGACCTGCCCGAAAAGGTCGAGGATATCTTCATTCTTTTCATACCCGAGGGCACGCAGAAGTGTCGTCGCATAAAACTTCTTTTTCCTGTCGATATAAACCCACAGGATATTATTGATGTCAGTTGTAAACTCCAGCCAGGCACCTCTCATCGGGATAACGCGCGAACTCCAGATACGCGCCCCGTTCGGGTGTTCAGTCTCAACGAAGAACACACCCGGAGAGCGATGGAGCTGACTGACGACGACGCGCTCTGCGCCGTTGATGATGAACGTCGCGCGATCGGTCATATACGGAATGGAGCCGAGGTACACCTCTTGCTCCTTCGCTTCCATATACCCTTCTTTGTTGGGGCTCGTGTCTTTGCTCGCGAGGCGGAGCTTCGCCTTCAACGTCACCGAATACGTCAATCCTTTTTCGATACACTCTTCAACGCCGTATCTCGGCTTTTCGATACTGTACTCGACGAACTCGAGGGCGAAATGCTCCTTGTTGTCGTACACGGGGAAATTAACCTGGAACACTCCCTGGAGTCCGGTCTGTCTTCTCTTCTTCGCGGATATGTCCTCCTGGAGGAACTTCTTGAACGACTGGATCTGGACGTTCAACAAATCAGGGTATTCGACCTTTTGAGGGATCTTTGCGAAGTCAAGACGTTTCACATCCTGCCCATTCGAATTTAGACTCTTCAACGTATTCATACTCCTTTAGAAAGATTTTCGGATAAGAATTGGGGTGCAGGCACTGTCCGTATAGAGACAGGTAATCCGCTCGCTGAGCGGATTACCCTTTTGGCTTTTTCCACTGATAACAAAACGTTCAAATGCCTGCTAAAGTTCTATTACTTCAGCTCGACAGTTGCGCCGGCCTCTTCCAATTCTTTCTTCAGTTTCTCTGCATCGGCTTTGGAGAGCGCCTCTTTAACCACTTTCGGGGCTCCGTCGACGAGATCTTTCGCTTCCTTCAGGCCCAGGCCTGTTGCAGCCCGGACGACCTTGATAACATTGATCTTCTGCGCACCGCAGCTGAGCAGATTGACGTCGAATTCTGTCTTCTCTTCAACTACGGGTGCAGCAGCGCCGGCTGCTCCGGCTACCGCGCCTGCCATTACCACAGGAGCCGCGGCTGTTACGCCGAACTTATCCTCAAGCGCCTTCTTTAATTCGGACGCTTCAAGAAGAGTAAGCTTGCTTATCTTCTCTACCAGATCTTGAACTACTTCTGACATTTCTTGTTTCTCCTTTTGAAATTCTATTTTTGGTTTTACGACGCTTGAGCCGAGAGTTTCTTCCCAAGAGCATCAAGCACCGAAACGAGGTCCCGCATGACTGCAGAGACAGAACCGGCTATTCCCGCGATCGGCGACTGGAGGCTTCCAAGTATCGCGGCGATCATTTCGGGCTTAGTCGGCATCAGCGCAAATTCAGCAAGCCGGTTGCCTTCAAATACCTGCTTGTCGATCACGATGGCTTTCGTAGCAGGTTTTCGATTCTTGTCGAAAAATTTCTTCAATACTTTTGCCGGCGCTACCGGGTCGTCGACACCGAAGGCGATCGCTGTCTGCCCGACGAGATACTTGTAGGAAGAATCGTCGGACGAAAACTTCTGCATCGCTTTCTTAATAAGTGTATTCTTGACGACGTGGTACTTGACGCCGCTTTTGTGGAACTCCCGCCGCAGATCGTTGCTCTCTGCCACGGTCATACCAGTAAAGTCAGTGAAGAAAAGGCTGCTTGAATTGGATATCAGCTCCGCGACTTCCGCGACAACCTCTTCCTTTTCATTCCTTTTCATCTGTTCCTCAGGTCTTTAACGTTAATTATCGAATCCGTCCGCACAAGAGATGGACGAATTCCAGAGAAGCTTAGAAGCATTCAGTGCGTAAACTCAGTGTACGTTCGAAGCAAGCGACTTGTCGATCCTGACCGATGGTCCCATGGTCGAGGAAATCGCGACTGTCCTTATATACTGTCCCTTCGCCGAAGCAGGCTTCAGCCTGTTCACCGCTGCGAGAAACGAGTTGACATTTTCAATGAGCTTCTGCTTGTCGAACGAAGCCTTTCCAACAACCGAGTGGAGATTTCCAGACTTGTCCACTCTGAACTCCATTTTACCGGCTTTAATTTCGGTCACAGCTTTGGCGACATCCATAGTCACCGTGCCGCTCTTCGGGTTTGGCATCAACCCTTTAGGTCCGAGTATTTTTCCGAGGCGGCCAACTTCACCCATCGCATCGGGCGTAGCGACGATAACATCTATATCCGACCAGCCTTCCTGAATTTTCTTGATGTAGTCGTCGAACCCGACATAGTCCGCGCCGCTCTGTTTCGCCTCGTCCTGCTTCTGCACCTGCTTGGTCAGCACAAGGACTCGAACGGTTTTTCCGATTCCATGCGGCAACGAGACCGTACCACGGATCGCCTGATCGGCGTGACGCGGATCGACGCCGAGACGAACGGCTATGTCGATCGACTCGTCGAACTTTGCCTTCGCAGTCGCCTTTATTTTTTCGACAGCCTCTTCGACTGTGTACTCTTTGGACTTATCTACAAGTTTTGAAGCCTCTGTGAATCTTTTGCTCTGTTTCATCGTATGGACTTTCTCTTTTAACCTTCGACCACGATACCCATGCTCCGGGCAGTACCTGCGACCATGCTGATTGCAGATTCGATGTCAGTGGTGTTCAAGTCCGGCATCTTCATCTCAGCGATCTTCTTGACTTGTTCGCGGGTTACTTTGGCGACTTTGTTACGATTCGGTTCGCCCGAACCCTTTTCTATCTTCGCTTCCTTTATAAGAAGCACTGACGCCGGCGGCGTCTTCGTTATAAATGTGAACGATTTATCGGAAAAGACCGTGATTATCACGGGTATGATGAGACCCTGCTTGTCCTGTGTGCGAGCATTAAACTGCTTGCAGAACTCCATGATATTCACGCCCTTTTGACCCAGGGCCGGTCCAACCGGCGGCGCGGGAGTCGCTTGTCCGGCAGGTATCTGCAACTTCACAAATCCAACAACTTTCTTAGCCATTGTTCACCCAGTTTATCTTTCTAATTCAACTTCTGTAAAACTCAATTCGACAGGAGTAGGGCGTCCAAAGATCGTGACGGTAACCTTCAACTTCATCCTGTCCTGATTCACTTCCGAGACCTCACCTTTGAAGGTCGAGAAAGGACCGCTGATGACTTTCACCTTGTCATTTATCTTAAACGGCACTTCCATCACCTGGCGCTCTTCATGCTCGTCGATCCTGCCCTTCAGCCTGACGACTTCATCAGGGCGAAGCGGACTCGGGTCACCTTTCGGGCCGACGAAACTTATTATCGAAGGAACGGCAAGGATAAAAGCTTTCACTCGATCGTCCATCTCCGCCTCGACCATGACGTAGCCCGGCATGAAGTTGCGGATCTTTACACGTTTCTTCCCGCCTTCGCTGATCGTCGGGACCTTTTCGGTCGGGACGACGATCTCGCCAAACTTTTCCTTCAGGTCGGACTCCTTAAGTTGGCTCTCAAGATAAGCGACGGCCTTTCCTTCCTGGCCGGAATACGTTCTGACGACGTACCACCTTTTGGTGGTAGTTTTCGCTTCGCTCATAAAATGGCTCTCAGCGTCACATTCACAATCGTGTCAACCGCATAAACGAAGACAGCGATAATGAGTGTCGCAACAAGCACTACCGCAGTTGAGTCTTTGAGCTCGTCCTTATTGGGCCACGTCACCTTCTTCATTTCCTTGACCACATCGTTGAAGAAACCGATGATCTTTTCTCTCATTAAGAAATTTCCTTTATTGTACACGTCTGCGTGCCAAAGCGTTCACTTTCCAATTGGTGCTCCACGAAGGTAAGCACTTCCGCGCGCAAGCACGTCAGGAGGGACTCGAACCCCCAACCTGCGGTTTTGGAGACCGCTGCTCTGCCAATTGAGCTACTGACGTATTTCATATTAGTAATTTTGAATTCTGAATGGTGAATCATGAAGCACCGTTTGAAAATTCAGAATTAAGAATTTAGAATTCCTATTTAGTTTCCTTGTGGGAGGTATGCTTATTGCAAAAGCGGCAATACTTTTTGTATTCCACTCTCCCCGTTTGCTTCCTTTTATTCTTAGTCGTAGTATAGTTACGATGTTTGCAAACCGTGCATTCCAACGTTACAATTTCTCTCATAAGCTTTCCTCAATTAAGCGAGCTGACGACGGGATTTGAACCCGTGACCTACGCCTTACCAAGGCGTTGCTCTACCGGCTGAGCTACGTCAGCAATTACAACGATGTAAAATAAAGCGGCACGCTCCTCGCTTCTTCGTTAGAGCGTGCGTACATTCTCAGCCTACTCATGCGGCGCGATGATCCGCGTCTACTAAAGAGAGCTTGCTGTATCTTGAGCGGGAGACGGGACTCGAACCCGCGACCAACAGCTTGGAAGGCTGTGACTCTACCAACTGAGTTACTCCCGCAATCTTCACAAACTTTCCCTTCTCTAATGTATCAGACTTGATCAGCGGTGGACGACAGCTCCCGCTGAAGAGCGGGATGACTCACAATCATTTAACAAATACAGGTTCCCTGCCGAAGCTTGCAAAAACCTTCGGGGCGTTTCAAACAAACTAGCGGTGGGCGGCGGGGGATTCGAACCCTCTAAGGCGTAAGCCAACGGATTTACAGTCCGCCCCGGCTCTCCAACTCCGGCGTCCGCCCAAATACCTGCAACCGAGCTGGCGAAGGGATTTGAACCCCCGACCTGCTGATTACAAGTCAGCTGCTCTACCAACTGAGCTACGCCAGCGTTTCGCATTTTGAGCTAATAAATTTAACAAAAAACGCGAGAAAGTCAAGGTAGAAACGAGAAGTCGGAACTTACTGCAATGCGGTAACTTATGCCGCATTATCTTCTCCCTGGGTTACGACGCCTCAATTCGGCTCGCCATTTGTAGAACGACCGCCTCCTTTCCAGGGACCGGACGGCATTCACTCACCCATCTCCCTGCCCAGCAGAATGTCTTCTACGTTCGCCGAGAATGTTCAGTGCAGGAATTCGTAGATGGTTTTGATAAACACGTCAGGCTGATCTACAAATGTCATATGGCCACTCTGTGGAAACACCACCAGTTTTGATCCATCGATCTTCTCATGCATCTCTTCAGATAGAGATTGGTCGCACTCGTCGTGATCGCCGCAGGTAATTAGAGTTTTCACTTTTATTGCAGGCAACTTATCGACGTACTCCACCGATTTCAAATTGCCGTCGATTACGAATTCACCGTCCGAACCCCACATTTCTTTGTAGAGCTCCCACGACATAATACCATTCGCGACAGGATCGTAATTCGGGTCGGGCCTATGCTGGTACAGATAGGGAAAGTAAGCTTCGCCCCACGCTGCGATCATGTAGTCGTTGGTATATCTGTTTTTCTCATACACCTGTCCATGACCGAAGAGCCCGCTCTTTTCCAGACTGTCGATTCGATTTCGAAGATCAGGCGACAAATTTGAGATCATTCTTTTGAAAACTTCATTCATCTGCGAAGTACTCGGAAATGTACTGCACAGAATCAGATGCGACAAATTCCTCTGGTACTTCAGGGCGTACGCCTGGGCGAGTACTCCGCCGTATGAATGGCCGAGGAGGCTCATCGTCCCGAGCCCAAGAGCTTGCCTGACCGCCTCTACGTCTTCAACCATATTCTCGACGGTGTACCCTGATGGATCCTGAAGCTTGGAGGATTGGCCCGATCCTCTCTCGTCGATGAAAATTAACCTGAAGCTTCTGGCAAGAGGTAGAAGATAAGGCAGGAAGTAATCGTGCGACGCTCCAGGCCCTCCGTGCACTATCATGAGGGGATTGCCTTTACCGATTTCTTCGTAGTAGATGAGTACCCCATTCGCATCCACGAAACCTTGCTTGATTTCATATACCGAGTTCTTTCCGTCGGATGTTCCACTTAACTGACAGACTGCCACCGACGAAATCGCCAGCTCGATTGCAATCAACGGGATTAAAATTTTCACGTTTTCTCCTCCTTTAGTGAATTGCCGTTCAGTCTTTCAAAGAGACTTTCCAACCGAAAATATACACGTCTCGGTTAAATCACACCATACCTGCGTGCAGTGATCCCAAACAAGCTGCACTGCGGGATTATCGATAGGGCCGGCTCTCTTCCCTTGATTGAATCGTTGGCGAGAGATAATTTTCTCCGAATTTCAGTAATGGGAGGCTGTTATGGATCGTAGATCCTTTGTAAAGCAAAGCGTGGGGGCGTCAATAGCGCTAGGCGCATTCCTGAAAACCGGAAACCTGTTCGGCGAATTGGCACGCATGAGTCCCGTATATGACCTGGTGGCGGTCAGGGGTGGAGAGCCAGATGTCATGTTCGATGAAGGTATCAAGTCATTCGGTGGTATCCGGACTTTCGTGAAGAAGGGGAGCCGAGTTTTGGTGAAGCCGAACATCGGATGGGACGTGTCTCCCGAAAGAGCAGCAAACACGAACCCGAAACTGGTCTTCCGGATAATTCAGCACTGCCTCGATGCCGGGGCAAAGGAAGTGAGTGTGGTCGATCATCCATGCGACGAATGGCATCGATGTTACTCCGACAGCGGTATCGAGAAGGCAGTCAAAGACGCCGGGGGAAAAATTGTCCCGGGTTCGAGTGAAAGTTATTATCACGACGTTAAGGTCCCGAACGGCAAGTCTCTTACCTCTTCGCAAGAACACGAAGTAATTCTTGAATCGGACGTGTTCATTAACGTACCGATTCTCAAGTCTCACAGCGGCACGAAGCTCACGGCAGGGATGAAGAACCTGATGGGCAATGTATGGGACCGCGAATACTGGCACCGGGTCGACGTTAATCAGTGCATCGCTGACTTCTCAACATATCGTAAGCCGACTCTCAATGTCCTCGACGCGTACTACGTTATGAAAGAAAATGGTCCGCGCGGAATTTCGGAAGCTGACTTGGTATTGATGAAGTCACTACTTATCAGCACAGATATTGTGGCACTCGACGCTGCAGGCGCAAAATTATTTGGTATACAGCCTGACGATGTCACGCATATCAAGATCGCTTCCGATATGAAAATCGGGCGCACCGACCTGGAGAATCTAAACATTAAGCGGATTACTGTTTGACAAAATCGGGTTGGAAACTTGTCAAGTCCTTTCGTGTAGGAGTCTCTCTCTGTTTTGCGACTCTTATCACTTTGTTGCTGCTCGATGTCTGGCATGTGCTTCCCGCCGGTCTTTACAGGTACGTAACTTCGCTTCAACTTCTTCCCTCGCTTCTGCAAATCATCCTTTCAGCCAGCGGAATCTCGGTTGCCGGATTAGTAATCGTTGTTCTGATGACTCTGCTCTTCGGAAGGATTTACTGTTCAACGATTTGCCCTCTGGGTGTTCTTCAGGATCTGTTAATCCGTCTTTCAAGAAAAATAAATAAGCGCAAGAGATTCGTTTATTTCAGACCTCAATACTGGCTTCACTACTTAGTCCTATCTCTGTTCGCTGCCATGGCCCTCGTGGGCGGTGCAATGTTGATCGGGGACCTCGTCGAGCCGTTCAGTAATTTTGGCAGGCTGGTGAGCGTCTTCCTGGTTCCGACAGCGCTCACACTTAACAATTTGACTGCCTCTCTTCTCGGCAAATTCGGCGTCTATGCAGTTTCGGACATCCCGATCCATGCCGCCCAACAAGGTGTAATATTCTTTTCGCTTCTATTCTTTGTTGCCCTGGGATTCCTCAGTCTGACTGAAGGTCGGATGTTCTGCAACACTTTTTGCCCTGCGGGAGCAATCCTAAGCCTGGTATCCCGCATTTCTGTTTTCAAACTCAAAATAGACAAGGACAAATGTAACTTATGCGGCGCCTGCGACAAGGTGTGCAAGGCAGAGTGTGTCGATAGCGCCAGCGGCAAGATCGATTTCAGCGCATGCGTCGGCTGTTTTAATTGTCTGCGATCTTGTCCTAAAGAGGGAGGCATCACCTACGAATTGAGATGGTCCCAGAACGAGGCGACTTCTTCCTCCGGCATCAATGGGGGTCGCAGGAGACTCATACAGAATTTAACAATACCGGCAATGGCAATGCTTGTCGCGCCTGGCGTTGCAATGTCAGGAAAGAACTTCATCAAAAGGCGGAACCCCATTACGCCTCCAGGTTCGGTAGGCGTCAGTCATTTTACAAACACTTGTACGGCTTGTCAACTTTGTGTGTCCTCATGCCCCACAAGCGTGCTTCAACCTTCCTTCCTCGATTATAGCATCTCCGGAATGTTCCAGCCGACAATGGATTATTCCGTCAACTTTTGCAATTATGATTGTAAGATATGCGGAGACGTATGCCCAACGGGTGCGATCAAGAGACAGACAGTCGATGAAAAGAAACTTGTACAGATCGGGAAATCGAAATTCAAAAAAGAAGACTGTGTGGTTGTATCGAAGAAGAAGGACTGCGCGGCGTGCTCCGAGCATTGTCCGACGAAGGCCGTCCACACTGTGCCCTACGAATCGGGTCTCCTCCTTCCGGAAGTCGATGAGAGCTTATGCATCGGTTGCGGTGCTTGTGAATACGCCTGCCCTGTCATCCCGAACAAGGCGATCAAAGTCGAATCCAATCCTGTGCATCAGATAGCAAAGCGGCCAGTCAAGAAACAGGCTCCTTCCCCCGTCTCCTCCCCACCCGGCGATTTTCCCTTCTAGGAAGGTTCCGGGAAAACTGAGCCACCAACCAAGAATAACCTCAGTGGATGATCTAAACCAATTTCCATTTTGCTTGCAGAGTTGCAATGAAGATTTACCAGCGCTTCAACTGGGGAGGCTCAGACAATCTTCGACGTCAACTCGCTCGTTGATTATTTTCCGGAGACCTGTGAATCGAATCTTTCCTTCATGCGGACCCCGGGGTTCGATTGAGAAAATTTCTTTCCTACAAAACTCGTGATTGGATCGACGCGTTCACTGGGAGTCTTTTGCATAGAAAAATCATCACCGAAAATATCGGGATCGGTGCGGAGCTGCTCCGCGACTTTTGCATCCATTCGTACGATGCCATTGGGATCGTATCCCGCATTCGCGCACAGAATGGCGGATATTTTATCCGCCTCGAGCTCATAATCGAGAAGCCGTTTGTGTACGACTATCTCGTAACTATTTTCGCACATGGTTTCCATTTCCTGGTCGACCTCAGAATTTTCCTGAGTCTCTTCCTCAAGCTCGCCAAATGCCACATCGGCTTTGATGTCCACAAGTCTCTTAGTCATTTCCTGGAGCCCGTGGCGTCTTATTACATGCGCCATCTCGTGGGCGATTATTGCAGCTAACATCGATTCATCGTCACAAGCCTTCAACGCTCCATACGTGATGAACACATAGCCGCCAGGACACGCGAAACCGTTTATGGACGAATCATCGAGCACGAACACAGTGAAATCCCAATCGTATATTTTCGAATTCTGTGCAATTGTCGCTGCAATCAAGTTGACATAACGTGTAAGTTGAGGATCGGCGACAACCCCTTTCGATATCAATCGTGCCGCTATTCCGACGCCCACGCCCTGTTCTTCAAACGAAGGATCATAATCGGGTTGCTCAAGATCAAGATCGTCTATCTGCATCCTTCCCCTGTTCTTCGAGTTGAAGGATGCGATGGGAGCATTAAACTCTGCCACGTCGTCGGACGTAAAGCCCTTCACGGCGCACCTGAACACGTCGTCTATCTTACCCGGTTCGCCTTTTCCGTACTTCGAAGCAAATCCTTTTATTGCCGCCGCTAATCCAGTCATAGACGCCCGCGCGGAGCTCCAACTCTTACTGACATTTTCGATAACCTCGCCCTGCGGCTCTTTGTCCGCCAGGCAATTCGCTGCCAGCCAGCCGGTGCGCTGATCCTTCAATCTGACCTTGTACCAGTTACCCGACGCATCGATCCTGTCAACGCCGTTCCCATGTTGAAGGACGACTACCAGAGGATAAAATGAGCCGGGCCCTTCACGAACGTAGGCGTTATCTCTTTTTACAAAGACATGAGTTGCGACCTGAAGAGCGAGGGCGAAGAAAGAGGCGAGTAAAATCAGCACGATCTTTCGCATCCGAATTCTCCTTAGCATACTATTTGGTTGTCATAACGTAAATGCCATCCCAGTCATCCGGCACGCCGACCTTCGCGAGGAGTTGGCATCTCGACAGGTAAGTTCGTGAAGGAGTGTCGGACGGGTCTTTTTCGAGGATGGAAAGAAAAATTCTCTGGGCCTTCTTCCATTTCCGCGACCTGTAGCTGTTGAGACCTTCGACAAATTGCTCCAAAAGATCTCTCTTTTCAGGAGATATCTCGTCTTTGCGCCCGAGCAATTCGTAGATCCTGATGGGCAATTGTTTTCCTTTGACTCTCAAGAAATCCAATTCCCTGGCCTCAACTTCATCCCTGGCGAGTTCGTATGTGGACTCACTTATGATGATCTGCGTTCCGAATTCCTTGTTGACTCCCTCGAGTCTTGAAGCAAGGTTGACACTGTCCCCGATCGCGGTATAGTCGAGGCGTTTCAGCGATCCGATATTTCCTATTACCATCTTGCCGCTGTTGAGTCCGATTCTGGTCTCAAATGCTGTGCGGTTCCCATGATCGTTTACGGAATAGTGCTTTCCGAGAATGTCCTGAGCTTGAATAGCGGCAAGGCAGGCATTGACAGCGTGCTTGTCGGACTGGAGGGGTGCGCCGAAAATTGCCATGATCGCATCGCCGATATATTTATCGAGCATAGCGTCATGTTCGAGAATTATCTCGCTCGCGATAGTGAAATACTCATTCAAGTTGGACACGAGTTCCTTAGGCGACATCTTTTCGGACAAGCCCGTAAAATTCCTGATGTCTGAAAAGAACACAGTGGCATCCATTTCTCTCCCACCGAGCTCGAAATCGTCCGGATCGACAAGGATCTCGTCGACCACGCGCGGGCTGAGGTAGCGATTGAGAACGCGCCTCAGCTCTCTTCGGCGCCTTCCCTCGGTCACAAAACTAACTGCACCGGAAAACGTGAACCCGAGAACGATGGCGAGTTCCGGAGCTCCTACCGGCAACAATAACCGCAATGAGTAAAATGAGAACCAGATCAAAATCATGTAAGCGGTGGCGACAGCCAGGACCACCGCCGTCATTGTGAAAACTTTGCCAATTCTAAAGAACAGGATCGAGATAAGGAAAACAAAGCAGATCGAAATCGAATACGAGACCCACGGAGGCGCCTCACGCATGTAATCCATTCGAAGCAGATTACTTAGTATGGTAGCGTGGATTTCCATACCAGGATAGGGTTCCAGTATCGTGAATGGAGTCGATTTGAAATCCATCAGGCCTATCGCGCTTCCCCCAACAATGACATATTTATCCCTGAATGCAGACGGTGAGACTTCGGGTTGACGACCCTCGACCAATTGAGCGGCAGATACTATCAGCGCGCTGATAGAGTAATATTTGAAGACGCCATCGGGACCGCCCCTCCCGTACCAGTTTATAAGAAAGTGCCCGGTGTTGTCCACTGGTATCGTCGCCGCAAATGATGCGAGGCTGTCGCGCGACATTTCCCGTCCGACAGCAAAGGTCGCAAATGCAAGCTGCGGGAGGAGGGCGCCGCGGTATCCGAACAAAAGGGGAATTCTCCTCGTCATCCCGTCCACATCGGGTCGATAGTTGGATACACCCAGCATTCTCGCGTTTCGTGCGAAATCTTCGACCGGCACTATACACGAATTGAATAAAGGAATTCGCATCTTGTCGAATTTCCCGGACATGTAGAAACGATCCAGCGGAGTTCCGCTCCCCGTGCCATTCGAATCGCCCTCAACCAGAACGGTTGTCAGAACTACGTTTCCACATTTTCCGATAGACTCTGCGAAAATGCTGTCCGATTCACGCGCATCGACATTCAGCCGGTCCATGTCCCTTTGTGAAAAATCCATATCAAATGCAACCGCTTTGACTCCACCAGCCCTGAAATAGTCGAGCACGATCGAATAGAATTCCCTGGGCCAGGGCCAGCCCACATGCTGAGAATCGAAGAAAGCGAGACTCTTCTGATCGATGGTCGCAATCACGACCGACGTATCGGCGCGCTCCGGGTGGGAGGCATGCCGGAACAGAAAATCGAGCACCGGTCTGTCGATAGTAGAGACAGCATTAGCCGCGATGACGATGCATATTAAAATCGCGCCAGTGGCACTTACCAGCAAGGAGAGGACTGTCTTTGATTCAGAAAATTTCTTAATAAGATCACGCTTCGTCACGTCACGCATCCAACGAAATTTGTCAATGGCTCAATTTCCAAATGAACGATCTCTCTTCGGCATTGTCGTAATGACGACAGAATTCTCCGAATAATTCTCTCCTGAAAGTCCGGCGGTTCTCGTAGCGCTTTGGAAATCATTTGCGGAATTCAGGACGATCAAGTTTCCTATTTCCTTGCCTTGTGCGACAGGGACCCTGACATCCGAAGCGTACACCTTCAAGATTTCCCTCCCGAATGGCGCCTGGACAACAAATGTTCCGGGGATTCTGTAAGTCACGCCGCCTTTAACGCGGCTGTTCCAGCTTACCTTGTTCGGGAACACGAGTACCGAGTTTCCGCCGGCATCATTGTAGACGAGTTGCGCGTAGCAATCACCGGTCGACCTGATGTATATGCTCATAGTGTCGCCGTCATGATATACACCGTCGAGCCGGTCGACCCACACATCAATCTTGAGCCCTTCACCCTTTTTCTCGTTACCGATGATCTTGTCGTCCGCGACGGGATTATAGTTTTCCGGCGCGAGTGGGACAGGGGGAAGCCATGAGAGCGGCACGTCGATGGATGCGGACCCTGTCAAAAGGTGCGTCTCTACATCGATCACCTTCAGACTGAGATTTAGGGATTCCCCTTCCTTCCAGTAACTGCCAACGATTGAGTACCTTGCGCCTGCGGCTTGCGAAGCAAAGTCCGGTTGCGACAGGCTCTGGAGCGAGCCCCCATCGGAAAGTTGAATCTGAGAATTCCTGATCGCTTCCTCGCTGATGACGGAAAGTTCCGTCGACGATTGGATCACCGATTCGATTTTCTGTCTCAGAAACTCAGCTATCGGTCCTGGGAGTTTGTCCTGAAACGATATCCGCGCAATTGCGACGCTCGCGCTCGTATCGCGAATTCTAGTGCTTAACTCAAGCACAGCTTCAGCCAGCCTGTCTTCCAAAGACGCGCTCGATCTCATGAGATTGAACAGGATCCCGGTTTGGTTCTTATCAAGAAAATTGTTCCAGTCCTGAAATTCACCTGAAGTATACTGTTCACCCTCGATTTTGAATTCTGACAAATCTTGTGTCGCGGAAATTGAATATACGTTGCTTCTGGAGGGCAGAAGGGTGAATATGTCGCACCTCGCTTTCCCCGAGGCGTCAGTGATCGATTCATCTGTGAGGGTTCCTCTCCCTCTACGGAATTCAAACTTGATCTTCAAACCCGAAACAGGAATCTTGTGCCCCGACATGGAACACGATGCAGTTACTATCAGCGGTCGCGGTTCCGATTTGACCGACACGGATTGCGTGTCTCCTTCTGTCTTGTCCAGTTTAATAGACGACAGAAACGATTGCGCCGCAGCCTTCGTGTCACTGACAAGAAGTGTCCCCGGCATCACGTAAGAACTGTCTGATGTTGAGAGCGGTCCTGTTATGAAATTGTACACGGGGAGAAGGTTATTGTACAGTACTTGACTCTTCAGCGCGTCTGTGAGATTGAGAATCGCATGATAAAGATTACCCGATGAAACGAACGCCGTTGAATTTTCAATGCTCTTATTGTAGGCAGCGAGGTAACTGACGATGGTTGTCCTCAGCTGATCTCCTGCGGTTGTCCTCTCCAGCACTGCCAGTGCCCATTCGAGCTCGTTGTCATCATCATAATAAGTATCGACCACACGGAGTCCGCCCAACTTTACTTCCGTTGAGACTTTAATCTCCGCCGATGTCGTTTCTTCAAGAGCGTTCTTCTTTTCGGACAATACTTCGTATGTCTGGAGCGAAGACTGGGACTCTATTGTAGACTTAATCTGTTTTGCGATATCTGCAAATGCAGCATCGTAGGCCTTCTGTTTATCCGCGGCTCTGTCTTTTGTTTTATTTGCGAAACCAACTCCAAGAATATAGAGGCGATCAGGATAGTTGGGACTGGATTTTGATTTGACCCAAATCGGTTGGGAAAACGAATCCGTCCACGACAGGAGGAAGATTAAGCCCAACGTGAGAATCGATTTACTCATAAGACCCATCCAGATAGTTCGATGATCAGGCAGACGACAGAGGCACACTGGAATTATAGAATTCAATAGACATTGCTCCTGACACCCGAAGCATCCAGCATACTCCTTCTATTTTCCAGCACACCCTTTTTTCGCAGAACATCTTTCCACCAGGCAATCTTGGCAGCCGTCCAAGGCCCTGGCCCATCACGCCACGTATTTTTCCGAAATAGAATACCGAAGCGGCGTTTAACTATTTAGAATAAAACAGGGGCATATTCGGATCGCACCCGAAGCATTTGAAAACGGGTGTTTGCTTGCCCTTGGTGTCCGAAGTGACTTTGTCCCTGACATAATCAACGATCTCTCTGAGTTGAATGAATTGATCCGCATTTGTGTTTGCTGACGGAGTTGTCATCGCCTTCAGTAAGTAGTACGTGAAGACGCCGTGTCCTCCCCATTCGTCTCCTTCTCTGGAGACCTGGCCCGCGTCGGAAGCGGAGAACACACTCAAGCCGGGCTGTGACTTTGCCATCTCGGCGAGGAGAGCGGGAAGCGCCTCAACGCCGCGTGATCCTCCGAAGACAAGCGACGACGCAGCAGCACCGGCGTGGCAAGCGTCCACGAACATGATCACTTTTCTCCCAGCACCTTTGGTCTTAACGAGATAATCGAAATCGAGACCTGAGATCGCGCTCGTTCTCAGTTTCGAAACCTTCGCATCATACGGAATGAAATAAAGGAGCCCTTCGTCGGTTACCCCGTGCATCGCGAGATATATCATCACAACATCGTTCTCGAATGAGGTCTTGAATACCGATTCGAGTCCGTCGAGGATCCCTTCCCTCGTGGCAGAACTATTGGTGAGTAGGGTAATGTTCGAAGCCGGAATTCCGATGGTGGTCGGGTCTCTCATTCTCTGATAAAACAGGTTGGCGTCATCCGCCGCGTATTTCAAGCTAAGCGATTTATCGGCATACTGGGAAATTCCGACGACGAACGCGCGTACCGTCGGGAGCGCGCCCGTGGATGCTCGCTGGGCCTGGACGTCCACGACATACTTCTTCGTTATCCTGTTTCCGAGACTATCGGTCGTCATGACCTCCACTTCACTCTTCTGAGCTGGGGGAAGCGAAATGTCGGTTGAAAATTTAACGACGTAAGGTTTCGCGATGTGCGAGCCCGATATTTCCTCCGGTGTCGGCGTGACGCCGTGTACCATCATGTTATTAACCATTATTGTGTCTATTGGTGAATCCGAACCGGCAAACCCTTCGAATGTTACAGTCGTATTATCGGAGGTTACGAGAGCGATGCCGCGCGTGTTATCCTCGACGGCACTTGCCGGTTTTGTAACGGCGAGCTGAAGCGGTGCCGTAGACATTGCCGCCTGAGCTCTCAACTGCTGGTACTGGGGACTCATGAGTATGATCGTGTTCTGCCTGATGTGATCCTTTGCCTCGTTAGATTGCGCGGTGTCCTGGGCCGACACGAGTACACTCTGCCAGGCTTTGTTCGATTCGGTAAGCATCACCTTCTTTTCATACGCCAGCGCGAGATAACGTAATCCTTCCAGATCGGTAGTCTCTGAAAGCGACCTGATGATCTCGTCATATCTCCCTGCGGCGTAATATGCTTCACCCAGCTTCAGGCTCGCAACATGATTTGACGGATCGATAGCCAACACCTTGTTCAGGATTACGATCGCCTTTTCCCCGCTTCCCATTCTCGTATATGACTCACCGAGGATAACATACGTCGCGGCAAGGTCCTGAGTATTCACATCGCTCAGATGTAGCAGGATCCATTCGGCATCGTCTACTCGTTTTTGATTCAGCAGTACCTGAAATGAATTCACGAAATCGCTTGTGTATCCAAGTTCATCGATCTTTTCCCTGATAAAAAACCTCCCCAGGGATTGCATAGCATCCTGAATTCTGTTTGACTGCATGAATATTTCAGCAATTCGGAGATAAGGTTCCTTGACAGCGGATGTCGTATCGAGAATCTTATTCGAAAGTTCCGCCGCAAGCTGGGTCGCTCCCTGAGCAATCATGAAATCATATAAGCCGACAAGTTGAGCTACATCCGCGTCCGGCAAACCGAACCTTGACCTGATGATACCTCGTATGACCGATTTGCCCAAATCCTTGAGCTTCGGACACTGAAGCATAAGGTTGTGTGATATGGCGAGAAACTTCTTGTCGATTGTCAATTGAGAAAAATCTGCCGCCGGTATCCTGTTGAATTCCTCGAACAAATCCCTCGCTGCTTCAACCTGCTTTTGATCCAGCAAACATCTGAACGATTCACCAAGGCTTGTGAAGTCGTAGGTCTCTCCGAATCTAGCCTTAAGTGTCGTCGTGAATGCGCGGACCGCAGCATCCGTATTGTTGCTCAGAACGTATGACTCAAAATTCTGATTAAATTCTACAAACAATGATAGATCTTTACTGAGCTTCGTCTTATCGACAAGATAGACAACTAGGAGTTCATCAGATGCGACATCCAATTTACCGGACTTGTACGCGAGCGATCCCGCGGAGAGATGTTTGTCCACAAAACCCGGCTTCTCCTGAGCCAGTGTCCTTATGATCGGAGCAGCCTCTTCACTTTTTTTCAAACTGATAAGGACCATTGCGTACGACTCACTCAAGTCGTTGTACGGTTTTATTTCGTACCCTTTCTTAAGTATCAGGTAAGCCGAATCGGCATTCCCGAGTCGCCTGTAGCTCTCACCTGTGTAAAAATACAATGAGGATCTCGTCGGGAGAATCTTAATGGCCTTTTGAGAGACATCGATAACTTCGCGGTAGTTGCCGTTTTGGAAAAGAAGATTTATAAGTTGAAGTCGGGTTCCGATATCTTCGGGATTGGATTTCAGAGTAGTCCTGAGCTGATTGAGCTGTGGTGTCAGGTCCTGAGAATTAGCCGAGGCGGCAAAGAAGACGATCAGCACCGCAATGGTGAGTGATAGGTAAGTCGTCACGCGCGACATGATTCCCTCCTTCATTGTACCCACGTTCTCTATGTAAAATTGCGCCCTGACATCTCCCCGCTGAACGTCGAATTGGCTTGCCGTTCAGGAATCGAGGGAAATCAAGGACTCGCAGTGCGAAGAAAAACTAACCATGAACCGCCTAAAAGTCAACCTGGCCAAAATCGGGTAAAGGGTCGGTCGCCACCGATATCACCGACCCGGTGCAATTTTACAACGAGCATTTCCCGAACGGCACACTCCGGAAAGACTCGTCTCCGGCGGAGTAGCTCGGACCGCAACTTGAAGGCAACGGGAAATAATGCTGCGACCGACTTTCACTGGCACTGCACCTGAGTTCCTCAACAACGGCCTTTCATCATTTCATGATGACCAATTTCCTGACTCCGGTGAAATTGCCCGCCTGCATGCGGAGGAAATAAATCCCGCTCGAAAGGTGAGACCCGTCAAAATTGACTGTGTGTCTCCCGGCATCGAGCATTCCCTGACAGATCGTGCAGACCTGTCTTCCAAGTATATCATGGAGAGTAAGTGTCACTGTCGATCGTTTCGGCACATCAAACTGGATCTGGGTTGCAGGATTGAAAGGATTAGGATAGTTCTGGAACAAGGAAAATGTCTTCGGGATTTTAGTGTCGCCATTGATTCCCAATCCGATCGAAGTCCTGAATCTTCGCACTTCGGACCAGACTCCCGTGCTGAACGAGTCGCTCGCGACTAATTTCCAATAATAGACAGTATCGCGCAAGAAACCGATATGCCGGATCGAAGTGTCCTGGACAGAAGCCGTATCAAACGCGGTATGGACAAATGCAGTATCGAATGCGACGACAAGCCTGTAGGATTGACCTCCAGAGACGGCGGCCCAGGTGAACTCGACAGTATCTCCAACATCCTCTGCAAGATCGGGTGGTGAGCCAAGGACTGGCGGCGCAAGGACAGTGACAAACGTCCACATATCGGACCACGGGCTAGACCCACCTGCATTCTCCGCCCTGGCGTGCCAGTAATATCTTTCATGGTACGATAATGCATGGACGGTATCGGAGGTTGAGGTCAACCCTGTCGTGTCGTACACAATCACCGAGAAGCCGGTATCGGTCGCCACGACGAGCGAGTAGCCCGTTGCTCCCATGCACGGACTCCATGAGAAAGTAGGATCAATTCGAACGCCGAATGTTAAGTCCGTCGGAGCAACGGGAGCTGGCTTGGGCGGAGCCGCGACAATAGTGACAAAACTCCATACCGCTGACCAGTCGCCAGTGCCACCGCCATTAGTCGCACTGACACGCCAATGATAGGTTTGACCATTCGCCAGGATTTCGCTTCCGATTGAGAACGTGAGTGAGGTGAGTCCGGACGTGTCTACGGCGGTAGAAGCAAATGAAGGATCCATCGAGACCTGGAGTCTATATGTCACCGCTCCTGATGAGATGTTCCAGGATAGTGAAGGTGTTCTGGAAACACCGGTGGCACCATTCACCGGCGCGCTCAGACCTGGCGCTGAAGGTGCCGCAATGATTGTCGTGAAGTTCCAGACCACGGACCAAGCGCTCGGCCCGCCACTGTTAACTCCTGATACTCTCCAAAAGTACTTCGTGGAATTGGTCAACCCGCTGATCGGATCTGATGTCCCGGTCAATCCGGTCTGATTGACAACTGTCGATGCAAATGTGGAATCCGTGGAAACCTGGAGCGTATAGGAGGTGGCTCCGGCGGCGCTGTACCACGAAAGGGTCAGGCTGACCGCAGCGCCTGCTGTGAGATTCGCTGGGCTGAGGAGAGAGGGAACGGAAGGAGGAGTAACCGAAGCTGTCACTGTTCCGTTTACCGTGAGAGGACGGGGATTTCCCTCGTTGAGCATAAACTGCTGGAACTGGACTTGGGAGTTGGTTCCCAGGGCGGCAGTCGATGGAATTGCGAACCGAATCACAATCAGGATTCCGGCAGAATTAATATTGGAGGTACCGGCAGCTGCAAACGTTATATGGTTACCGGATATGCTTGGCACGCACGACCAGCCGTCTGTCAGAGTTCCCGCGTTGATCACGCCCAATGCATGCATGAACGATGTATCGTATACGATAGTTGTCTGCAAGCTCGAGAATGAATTACCTGGCCGGACAGAAGAAAGATACACAGGCACGTCGACTTCTGTTCCCGCGACAGCAACGGTATCGTGCACAGATATCCGGCTGTCATAGATCTGTATCCCTGCGGCCGTACCGCTCCCTCCGTAAGTGTCAATTGCCTTGACGTCGACCGATCCTCCTCTGAGGGCAGTCAGGAGTCCTGAGTTGTCGATGCGGGCGACATTGGTGTCGCTGGTCGTCCAGCTGTATGGAGGAGTGCCGCCTGATGCTTGAAAGCGCAGGGTATCACCGTCGATTAACGCGCCGGATGACGGTAGAATATTTAGATTCGCCAGCAAGATGGTATTGAAGTTCGCTCCCTGCCCGTTTCCCGAAGTGCTTTCATTCAAAAGAATATTAGTGAGGCCGAGGGAAGATCCACCGTTATTGACCGCAGAAACCTTGAAGCGAACAAAAAGCAAGACTCCTCTGCCAGCTAGACTGGTCGCTCCGGCGAAAGAGATATCCATCTGCCCGGCCACGTTCTTGTTGAAGGCGGGCGGACTATAAGACGATAATAACGAGCCGGCCTGTACAACACCGATCGGAGTCAGCAGATTCTGATTGAACGTCATTCTGAAAGATCCCGCGGTGGCATTCAATCCTCCGATGTCTGACGTGTAAACCGGCAAGTCAAACGTCTGTCCCTGCATCACCGAGGTATCGTGTAGGCTAAGTTCGAACGCGCGAATCTCGATCGTGCCCGGAATTGTGTCGACGATTCCTCCTGCATCGGAGCCGATGACACGTGTGAAGCCGGCCTGATGCACATGCAGCATATCGCTTGAATCAAAGGTCGCGATCGCTGAGTTAGTTAAAGACCAGTGATACGGCGGTGTTCCGTTCGACGCCCAGAATTGAAGGCTGTCCCCCGCCGTGAGCAGAGCGGACGTCGGAGAAATATTGATAGAAGGTGGTGCGATTATATTGATATTGCCGTTTTGAAGTTCAACCTGAGGTGCTCCCTCGTTCAGGAAATCATGTGCCGAATCGGAAAATGTTATCGTAGAGTATGAGACAGCTATTGTCCTGAAACGAACGTAGATCAATTTCCCCATTCCGCTTAACGGATTGGTCCCTGCGAAGGCAATGCTGACCTGCCCCGCAGTTCTTCCGTTAAACGTCACCGACCCCAGAGACTGGACAAGGGTCCCGCTGGTAATTACGCTGTCGAATGCGAGGCCGCTCGAGTAGTAATTGAGCTGAAGTTGAAATGAAGTGACATTCTGGCCGCTGAGAGTCGTGTCGACGTATATCGGTATATCGACGAATCTTCCCTGCGTGACAGTTGTATCGTGTATCGAAAGTCCTATCGTGCCCGCAAGGAGGTCCGAATAAGCGGGCAGGAGGAGAACGATCAAGAGGTACCTGTAAAATTTATTCATAAGCCACCTGTAGTTGTCGGCAGATCAGGACACGCGGACCGGCGTCCGCGCATCCTTAAACTCTGCCGGGGTGATTACCTCAAGAGGACCAGTTTTTTGGTTTGGATGAAACTGCCGGCCTGGATGCGGCAGAAATAGATACCGCTGCCTGCTCTAAGCCCGCGTTCGTTCGTGCCATCCCAAACTATCTTATGAATTCCTGCATCCTGGTTCTGGTCCACAAGTACCTTCACCACTTGACCTGTAATCGAGTAGATTACCATCCTGACGTGAGAATTATCGTCGGGGATCTGGTACCCGATTGTCGTCGACGGATTGAACGGATTAGGATAATTCTGGTCGAGAGAATAAGTGGTCGGCTTTCCAACGATCTTGATCTTTCCCGATGCCGCGCGATCTGTCATGTCAGTTTCGTTCGCGAGGAACTTGACCACATCGAGAGTTGAATTAATTATCCCGCGAACGTCCTTCGCTACTCTGAACGAGACATACGCCACTGTGCCGTTATCGGTCAGTAGAGTCGAGCCGGCAAGCGCGAGGTTGACGACACCCTTCTTCTCGTCGGTACCTGAAGCGATGGAATAGCCCGCCGTGACTTCTGCCGCACTAGCTTTCTTGAAAGCCAATATTGCCGGATCATACCTGAGAGCGATCTGCATAGAGCCTATACCGCCGACATTCTCCAGTTTCAGCGCAACCACGAGTGAGTCTCCCCTGTTTGCTGTTGCGTCATCCACTGAAAGATTTGCGCCCGATACTTTCTGAAGAGCGATGAACTGCTGTGTAGGTGCGTCCGGCTTCTTCATACTTTTTCCGATTTCGGCCGGGAAAGAAGAGATCAAACCTACGACGTATTGAAGTACGAGAGATGCGTCGTACGCTGTAATACCCATCTCGCCGCTGACATCCGCGACGCTCTGTTGAAGTGCGTTCAGTGTGTCCACGCCTGGATTCACGACGTACTTCAGGATCAATGACGCGTCGTATGCCTGGACAGCGCCGTTTAGACT
Source organism: Candidatus Kryptoniota bacterium (assembly GCA_036567965.1). Classification (NCBI taxonomy): domain Bacteria; kingdom Pseudomonadati; phylum Candidatus Kryptoniota; species Candidatus Kryptoniota bacterium. Next base: position 268,636 of record DATCTN010000026.1, on the reverse strand, counting down.
GACATCGCCGGCAAGCGGATTTGACGATCCTGTTCCGAGGAACGGCAGGTAGTTCACCGAATCCGTAACAGCCTGACCTGTACCGCCGGGATTCCCGCTATGCGTGGGGCCTGTATTGTTTCCCCACCAATTCCAGCGTGCATCGATATTGAATGAACGATCTATGTTCCGGATTCCATAATCCAGATTGTTGAAAATGTCGCAGTAGTTGACCACCGGGTTCGATGCGCCCAGCGCCACAATACCGTTACCATTGTCGGTCATCGAGCAGTAAGTGAATGTTGGGCTCGCATTAGTTACGGTGATAGCAGGTCCGTCAGACCAGTCTCCCCAGTAATAACCCCAGGTGATTCCCGCATTCCGAACGACGCAGTGTGTCAGTTTGCACAAGGGATCCAGGGATACACCGGCAAACGAAATTCCTCCCCAACCTTTTCCGACCCACCAATTGTATATGTAGTAGCCGGAATCAGTCGGCTTTGTGTTCGTGCTGTCGGAGTTCGAATCACCGCCGTAAAAATCGTCCCTGAAATCTGTAAACACGATAGTGCTGTCTGGTCCTGAACCTCCCACCGCCATGAGCCCTTTGTTGATCGTGATCCCTGCACCATAGAAGAATTTCAAAATCACTCCAGGCGCAATAGTGAGGACAGCGTTACTCGCGACAGTGTAATTGTTCAGGAGGAAGTACGGAATGTTTGTGAACCCTGCAAGATTGCGCTTCGGCAGTGTGACATCTTGTACAAGTGTTTCTCCAAGGATCCCGATTGCCTTGAAAGTCGTGCCTGATATTGAATCGGCCAATGTTGAACTCGGATACGATACGAGGGAAGTCTGGAACGGGGTCAACTTGAGATCTTTGAACAAGCACGAATCAACGGCGGGACTCGACACGCCGTTAAGAGTCAGACCCCAAACGTCCCTTTCAAAAGTACAGTGGTTGATGACTGGCGAAGCTTGCTGGAGATAAATGCCGTTGACTGTGTAACGGAACAATGCATATTGAATTGTGCTGAGACTGTCAACGCTTACGTCGTAGAAGATTACACGGCTGTTGTCCTCGGGAATTCCGGTTACCGAGGAGTAATCATATATAGACGGGAGTGTCGCAGATCCGTCGCCGTTCGTATCTCCTGGATGTCCGAACGCGTCATCCGCGGGATCAGTGAACACCACAGGCTGCAGTTGATTTCCCAGAACCGATAATGCCCCGTTCACGTGCCAGTTACCGCCTTTGAACACTACGCCCGCCGGAATCGTAATAGTTGTACCGGTGTTCACGGTGCAAGTACCGAACAGATAATATGTGATGTTCGAATAGCCGCCGAAATCTCTAAGCGGTACGGCAGCAGTCAGGGAAAATGTCTCCGGAATTATCCCGAGGGCCATGTATCCGACATTGAGAGCATTATTACCGGAGAATGACGGATTAGAGAACATGCTCATCGTCACCGGAGTATAAGTGATATTTGTAAACTGGGTGTTGGTCACAGACGGATGTGCACTTCCATAGATTCCAAGTCCTGATGTCTGCGACATTTCAAAAATACAGCTGTCGACGATTACTCGCGAATTGAAAATCCTCGACTCAGCCCAGTTGTGACTATCCCACCATGCCTGCCATCCGCCGTACCTGAAATCACAGTGAATGAGCGAGTTCAGACTGTCGAGACCGGATGCATTGAAGTCGACGGTGTACCAGTCTCCCGGTCCCGGGGTGCTTGAGTTACCGTCATTGTTCGTGTCGCCGCCATTGGAGTCGTCCTTGAACGAAGTGAAGATAATCGGTTCAGCCGCTGTAGCATCGGCAACGAGAGCACCATTCACGACGATGCTGCTTTGTGGCAGACTCTGGATGGAGAATTTGATAACGACGCCCGGTTTCAATGTAAGGACTGCGCTAGGTCCAACAATTAAATTGTCGACTATATAAGCGATGTTGCTGATGCCGGCGATGCTTCTCTTATCGAGAGTGGCATTTGACGAGAGCGTCCCTTCAAGAATGCGGACTCCCTTGCTTCCGTTTGCGCTGAAGGTGATGTTCGTAAAAGTGGGATTTGCAAGGAGCGACATCCCGATGGGATCCCTACGGCAGCTCGAGATCGAAACGTTGCTTACCGGCGGAGTTGAGCTGTTTTCCAGTCGCAATCCGAAATTGTAGGATCCGAATAGCGTGCAATTTGAAATCGTGCCTCCGGCATCTGTAAATGTTACAAGTCCCCAGTCGGCTGAATAAGAATTGTCCGGCGTACTAGATGAGTTTCCACCAAATTTGATCACGCAACTGTCGAGGACACAAAACGCATCGTTGCTCGTTCCCTGGTACCGAATCGTACTCCAATCGCCGGCAGCCGGCGATGTACCAGAACCGTCTCCATTTGTGTCGCCGGGATTTCCCACATTATCGTCCTTCAACGAAGTGAATGTAACCGGTCCGCCCGCGATCGTTCCCTTGGCTTTAAACCCGCCATTCACAAAGATGCCGGGACCTCCCGATTTGATTACGACTCCTGCGTTGACGGTAACGTTTGTCCCGGAGTTTATTGTGATGCTGCCGAGAAGGACGTAAGTAATGTTTGCTATTCCAGCGACTGTCCTCTGGCTTATTATTCCATTGGAGACCACATTTTCGCCGATCAGTCCCAGTCCGACTAATCCCGGGTTTGTAAAGGTATTCCCGGTGAAAGTCGGGTTCGCGGATATAGACATCGCGATAGGAGTCGATTGCGTATTGAAGAGCGAGTTGTTACTGATAGTCGGATTTGAAGAAAGTGCCGCGTAGATACCATACTGCGCGTTTCCGATCTGGCAGTTTGAAATTGTCGGACTCGCGTTCAGGATCGTGACTGCACCTGTGTAATAATAGGTTCCGTTGTACACATATAACCAATACGGCTGCAAGGATGCGTAGGTTATTCTGCAGTAGTTCAGAGTCGATGTCGGATCGCTCCCGGGCTCGAAGACAATACCCGACCAATTGCCGACGTCCGGCACAGTTGCATTCCCGTCCTTATTCGTGTCGTGAGGATTTCCGAAATTGTCGTCCTTCGCCGAGGTGAATACTATCATGCTGTCCGGAGTAGCATTTGCAACCAGTTTCCCCTGAACAGCGATTCGCTGATCGTAGAAATACCCCTTGATGACGATTCCCTTATTGATGGTAAGTGTCACACCGGGGGGAACTGTCACGGTTCCGAGAAGTAGATACGTCACATTCGGTACGCTCGTCACCGACCTGATCGGCAACACGGCATTGGCCGAAAGCGTTTCTCCGATTATTCCGATCGCGTCATACGTATTGTCTGAAAATGAGAATGTATTGTTACTGAAAATCGGATTTGCGGAAAATGACATTGCAATTGGAACCAGCTCGCTCGAGCCGATTATGTTGTTAGTGAATACCGGGCTCGAAGTTCCCTGGATCATTGCCCCGAAATGGTTGTCTTCCATCTCACAGCTGTCGATCGTAGGGTTCGCGTTGTACATGGTGATTCCGCCGATTCCTGTATATCCCGCAAAAGATACCCAGCAATGTTTCATCACGCAGAGTGCGTCGATGCTTTGAGAATTGAAGACCACTCCCGCCCAGTCGTTGATTGCGGGAGCTGACGTCGTTCCGTCGCCATTCGAGTCTCCGCCCTGATTGTCATCTTTATAGGAAGTGAAATAAATATTGTTCGATGGAGTACCGTTCGCTATCAGGGCCCCATTGATATACAAATGGGCACTGGAGTTGAATTTCAAAATGCTTCCCGGGTCGAGAACGATCCTGGAGCTGTCGTTGACACTGAAGTCGCCGTTCATCATTACGACGCCCGGAGACACCGTAAAAGTTGAACCGTTAACGACGCTAAACGACGGACTTATGAAATAGGGAATTGAAAGCGTATCGAGAGTCATCGTCCCACATACATTGAAATTCAGGAACACGCCTCTGTTCGTATTGGAGTTGAAACTATTAACGCCGTCGAATTGAAGTGAAGATGTACCGTTCAATACAATCGGCCACTGGCAAAATGAAACAGTCGTGGACACAAAATGAGTTACTGTTCCACCGTCCATCACAAGACCGTGCTGACTCGCATTGGAAAGTGTGGAATTGAAAAGGTTCAGACTTCCCTGATGCAAGTAGATACATTGATTGTTTGAAATAGAGACCGAGGTCCCGACTACACTGGCAGTCGAATTATAAAAACAAAGGCTCGAAGTATTGCTTCCTGAATATTTTACCTGGCAAGTGTCGATCGTTGCAGTCGCGGAGTATGAATAGTTACCCAGCTGAATAGTGCTCCAGTCTCCTCTTTGCGGATTCCCCCCCGCAGTATCTTTGTTGGAAGTGAATGTTGCCCATCGCGCATCAAGATGCCCGAGGACATACAGTCCGGTGTTCGATTGGAATCGCAGCACCACGCCGGAATCTACAGTTAGAGTGTGCGGTGAGTTCACGGTCAGATCACCGGTGACGATGTAAGGGCTACCGGCTAGCGACAGTGTAGAGTCGACGCCGATTGTCCCGGACAAATTGGTTTGTGCGTTTGCGATTCCCCCAAGCAGGAAAATCACAACGAAAGCGTAGAAAAAGCGCATTTTAAGCTCCTTTCTCAAGAACTGTAAACTCCGTGATTTGATATTGAAGAGAGGAAAACGCCCTGGATGGCATGCACGCAGTTGCATCTCTCCCTGGTGAATGAAGTCAGTTATAAGTTAGTTTGAATTGCCGCTCAACAAGCTGCTATCAGCACGACTGCCCTGAAATAGCACTTGAATTAAGTCACCCGACGTGACTATTGCAATGACTGAACGCACAAAAAAGTCTCTCCAACCCTTTGAAAAAGGAGTCGACGGGACGTTGAGATTTCTTTCAGCCGCCAATAGGTTGAAGTACAATTCTTCCTGCCTTTGAGGAGTGAGTGAATCAATGCACGTGTCTCGTTGAAATGGGACTTGTCCAGCCGCGGAAGATTTTCTGTTTTCATCCGCGGGTGACTAAATTAGTTAAATGGTATCAACGGATCGGCTTGAAAAAGGGCTGGAAAAATTTTTCGGTTTGAAAGAATTCCGGCCCGGGCAAATTGAAATCATACACTCGGTGATGAACGGGTTCGACAGTCTTGTCGTGATGCCGACAGGCGGTGGGAAATCGATTTGTTATCAGCTGCCTGCCATGCTCCTGGACGGTTTGACGATTGTAATCACTCCTCTCATAAGTCTCATGAAAGATCAGGTGGCGCAGATAAACAGAAACGGGTTGATCGCAACGCAACTCGACAGCACACTGGAGCTGGACGAGATGCATACCAGAATGCAGCTTGTACGGGCGGGAAAAGTGAAATTGCTTTACGTTGCTCCGGAGCGGCTGGAGGCGAAGAAGTTCGTCGATTCGCTTTCTCAAGTGAGGGTATCGCTCCTCGCGGTAGACGAAGCCCATTGCGTCAGTCAATGGGGACATGATTTCAGACCTCATTACATGAGAATACCGGAGTTCTCCGAAAAGATCGGCAATCCGACGATACTCGCGCTTACGGCAACGGCGACACCGGAGGTCCAGGACGACATAATCGCTCAACTAAGAATGCGCGAGCCGAGGGTCTATGTCCGCGGATTTAATCGCGATAATCTTTCATTCCAGGTTTCGGTCGAGACAAATAAGACACTAACGATTCTGAATCACGCGGAGAGGCAGACCGGTTCCGGGATCATATACACAGCGACAAGAAAAAGCGTGGATGAGCTTCATGAATTCCTCGTCTCGAGAAAAATTCCCGCGCTCAGGTACCATGCCGGTTTGAGTGAATCTGAACGCGCGACTTCCCAGGACGCATTCCTTCGAAGCGATCGCGTGATGGTTGCGACAAACGCGTTCGGAATGGGAATAAACAAGCCGAATGTAAGATTCGTGATCCATTACGAAATTCCCGGAACGCTGGAGGCGTATTATCAGGAAGCGGGCCGAGCCGGGCGAGACGGAAGATCCGCCGAGTGCATACTCCTTTACCACAAGCGGGACGTATCAATTCAGGAGTATTTTATCAAGACGCTTTATCCTGAGGGAGAAGAGATTTTCAAGGTCTATGCGGGACTTTTCGACTCGCTCTCGATGCCGGTGGGGGTCAAGGCAGAGGAATACCTTACTGCATCGATCCATCAAATCGCCGAAACGACCAAACTCCCGGCGCGCATAATCAGCTCGGTGCTTCGCATCATGACACAGGCGAACCTCATCAAAATTATGCCGAGCATCTCGGGCAACGCGTACGTTCAATCGAAGCTCGACATGCCGGGCTACAGGCGCGCGATGGATCGGACCTCTTCCAGCGACAGCCATGCCGTACTCGACGCACTCCTTCGCGTCCATGGTAATTCAATGTTCTCAGCCCGCCAGCCGATCTCACTTATCGACCTGGCCGGCAAGACTGAACTACCAGTGTCCAGCGTATCCCGCACGCTATCCATCTTGACCCGATCGGGCATTCTCGAATACAAACCCCCGACGGAAGGAGTTAGCTTCCGGATGCTCGCGCCGCGGTACGAGATTTCGAGGCTCCCGATCAACGTTTCACAAATCGAGAAGCTGCGTGAGAAGGCCAAAGGCCGTCTCAGCCTGATGGTGGAATATGCCAGGGCCACATCGTGCAGGACTGATTTCGTATTGAGATATTTCGGCGCAAGAGAGACTGAAAACGGCTGCGGAAATTGCGACAACTGCACTATCAGTCACGCTTACTTCACGGAGAGTGCGGTAGGCGATTCATTCCGCAATCCGCAAGAGATTTATTCGAAAGTCCTCGCGCTCGTCAGCAAGACTCATGGAAAGTTCGGGCGGACGACTTATTGCAGGATGCTTCTAGACAAAGCAGATGCAAAGAAGCTGCACTCGGACCTGCAAATCGAATTTGGTGGAATATTTTCTGTTATACCCGCGCAGGTAGTCTATTCAGCATTCGACTATCTTCTCGCCCGCAACTATCTCTCAAAGATCGGGACCTTCAGACCGACAGTTTCAATAACTGAAGATGGCGAGAGTTTTCTTGTCAATGGATTCAGCAAGCCGACCCGGGAGATCCGGATATTCAGAGAAGGACTCCATAAGGCTTTACGAGATGAGAGGAAATTGCTTGCCGCAGAGTTCCGTGTTCCGGTATTCCTAATATGCACCGATGCCAATCTTGCAAGGATTGCGAACGAAAGGCCTGTCGAATTGGGCACAATTTACAGCTGCGTTCCCGGGAACACCATATATTCGGCGGCCACAGCCGAGCGGCTCCTGCAGGTCTGTCTCGATCACAGTCCGGTGCAAGGCCACGACCTCTCAGAAAGCGAGAGAAGGATATACGAATTATTCCTTGAGGGACCAACGGCGGTCGAAATCGCGGAGGCACTCTCCGTGTCGCTTCAAGAGGTCATCGAGACGCTCGAGAGACTCGGGGAAATGGGATTGAAAATTGATCTGGCCAAATTGATAGATAGAAAGAAGTTCGCGCGGATCAAATCAGAGTTAATCGGAGGGAAGGACTTCGCGGAAGCAAGAAGGAACGCTGGTGATTGTGAATTGTCCGAAGTGATCCTTGTTTCAAAGCTTATCGGTTCTGCTGCTTCGGGCTGAAACTCCGGAGCTCCTCCATCTTTTTTTGAGCATCATCGAAAAACGAGCGCAGCCTTTCGGGATCCCGACCGTACCATGCAATGGTCGAATCTATGAGCTTCTGGTCAACATTGAAGGCTTTAAGAAGAGAATCTGCCATAGCCTTTTGGATGAGCGGGTCCTTTCCATACCGGGCATCTATTAGCTGGAGCCGCACATATAGCTCGACGAATTTCGCGTGAGGAATGGGGGACCTGGGAGCACAAGACACGATAAGCAATGCCGAGGCAAGAACCAGACTAAGTCTTCTTTTCGCCATCGATGACCAGGACAAATTCTGCCTTAAAAGGCGTTCTTGAAAATTCCTTTTCAATTTCTCTTAGCGAACCACGGATTATCTTTTCAGTCGGCATCGTCAGATCTATTGCTACGACGGCGCGCCGGTCGGAACCGAAGGTCTTGAGACAGTCTTCCATGAGCGCTTTAAACCTGTAAGGAGCCTCCATGATAATGGAGACGCTACCGAGTGAATGCAGCTTCTTCAGTGCCTGCTGCCTTTCATCGCGTTTTCTCGGAAGAAATCCGGCATAGTAAAAAGAACCGATATTGAAATCGCAGACCACGAGTGCCGCGAGGAGTGACGAAGCTCCCGGGATTGGAACGACTCTGACGCCTTTCTTCAGAGCGAGGTGTATCAGCTTAGCGCCAGGATCGGCAAACACCGGTGTGCCCGCATCCGAGATAAGTGCCGCCTCCGCACCTTCTTTTATTCTATCGACTGTCGCTTCTGCATCCCTTGCTTCATTATGCTCGTTCAATGCCTCGAGCGGCTTATCGAAACCGTAATACCGCAGAAGTCTGTTTCCTTCTTTAAACTCTTCACAGATAATAAAATCGACTTGCTTGAGAACGTTGAGCGCCCTCAGCGTTATGTCGTCGAAATTGCCTATGGGAGTGGAGACGATGTATAGCGTCGAACTCAAGGAGCGGGCCTGAGGTTTTGTTCGTAATATTTCCGGAGACCGATCAGTATCGCGGTTGCAGGCACTGCGATGAGGAGCCCGAGGAATCCCATGAAATACCCAAAGACAAGAAGGGCGAGAATCAATAGGACGGGATGTACTCCGATCTTTGAGCCGATTATTTTCGGGTAAAGAATTGTCGTTTCCATCAGGTTCATTCCGAGGAACGAAAAGAGTACCATAATTACCTGGAAGCCCGGGTTATCGCCGAACAGCGCTATCAACGCTGCGACAGACATACTTACGATCACTCCGAAATAGGGTATCATATCCAGCAAGCCCGAAATCAGGCCGATGACCAACGGATACTTCACACCTGCCACAGTCATCAGTGACGAGATCACGACCGAGTTAATGAACGCGACCATCAAGGCCCCGCGAAGATAACTTCCGAGTATGCGGTCGACGATTGCGTAGACATCAGAGGCCGTCTTCCGGTACCTTCTCGGGAAAAGCATTTTGACTCTATACCTGATCAGCCCGAAATCCTTCATGATGTAGAAGCTCAGGAACGGGACCAGAACTAGGTTTAGCATTTTTGTGGACGCAGTCGCCGCCTGCGCGACGAAATTCAAAATGCCGTTGGGAATCGCACGGGTGACGTCTTCGATCCTGGTGGAGATCTCGGAGATGATCGCTTGTTGCAAGCCCTGGCTCTCCGGCGCGAAGCCGAGGAATCCCTTGTTTACCAGATTGTTCAGCGAGTTGCTGACCTCCGTAGTCAGAGTCGGAATCGACGTCAGGAAGGTCTGGAATTGCTGAAACACCATGGGCAGAAGGAAAATGGAAAGCGCCACAAGTATTCCCAGGAGCACGAGAAGTATCAGGATTATGGTCACTCCCCTGGGAACTTTGATGCGTGCCATCGCATCCACAACGGGAGTAAAGATGAAGCTGAGTATGAATGCCACGACAAATGGCAGAACCGCATTTGAAACTTCTATGAAGAACCAAGTACCGAAAAGAATTGTAGCGAGGAGAATTATGTGCCTGACTCTGGATTCGTGCCTCAGCGGGTAGGTGGCTACCAGGAATACTAGGTAAACGAGAATCGGATTGAAGATTTCGCGAACGCTATATCCGAGGACAACCAGAAGGAGCAAAGCGACGATGAGGAGGGGAAGTTCCCCTTTCTTGAAGAATGAAGTCAGGAGCGTGCTATAATCCTGGTCATGTTTTTCAACTGGTTTAAGCTCTTCTCCCTCGACGCGAGATTCTTCTGAACGTTCCAGTGTCATAAAAGCCAGCCCTTCATTTTCACGAGTCTTTTCCGGTTCGCCATGAAGAAGTTATTGCAGAAATGTATGCAAATGAATGAATCAAATCACTTTTGAAGATTTCCGCCCTGTTCAATGATGCCTTGCGACTTGTTGAGGCGACTGTATCGATTCTATATACGGGCACTCTTTCAAAAACTCCCGGACGGACCCTGGAGCCGAGCCCGAACAGTCCGGTGTATCCCGCCTCTCGAGCGGCTGCTACCACCGCGGCGTTATGCCTTCCAAAAGGAAAAGACAAGTATCTGACCGGTCGGCCGACGATGTCCTCCAGTCTCTTTCGTGAATTCACAAGTTCATTCTTCAATGCGGGAGCATCAAGTGCGGTCAAATCCCTGTGCGTGCACGTATGGCTTCCCACTTCGAACCCAAGTTCGGAAATCTCTCTCAACTGTGACGCAGTCATATGAGAGAAGGATCTCCGCGAGAGACGAATGTCCCAATCATTGGAGTGGCCGACGTATTCACTTATGGCAAAAACAACAGCCTTCATTTTATTCAGAGTCAGGTAGGGATTGACATTTCTGTAAAAGCAATCATAAGCGTCGTCGAATGTCAGACAGATCTCCTTGGGATTCTTCTGAGCATTTTCAGGTGAACCGACAATCCGGAAATCCCGTTCGACAAGTGCGTTTACCTGGGCGACAAAGGATTTCGGTCGGACGTTCGTCAGTCCGAACTCGAACTTATTGTCCACCTTATGATACGCAAGTATGGGCATTATTTGCCTGTCGATCCGAAACCGCCCTCGCCTCTGCGAGTTTCCGCGAGAGAGACCGATTCATCCCAGCGCACGCGTGTGTACTGTGCGATGACCAATTGAGCAACTCTATCACCGCGGTTAACGATAAAAGGATCACTTCCGAGATTAAGCATGATGATCTTGATTTCTCCGCGGTAGTCCGAGTCAATAGTGCCGGGAGCATTCGGGATAACCACTTTGTCGCGAAAAGCCAGACCGCTTCTGGGTCGGATCTGCGCTTCGAAACCCGGCGGCAACTCAATCTTCAGATTGGTCGGGACGAGCGCGGTGGTCATCGAAGGAATCGTGAGCGGCTCGCTCACAGCGGCGAATATATCCATTCCCGCCGCCCCCTCCGTCATGTAGGATGGGAGAGGAAGATCGTTGAACTCTTCAGAGACCCTGAAAATTCTTACAGAGATTTGTTCCACGCCAGCTCCCTTGATAAGAGACAGCGCCACGGGGCTACACAGCGAGAGCGATCTTCTTCCTGGCCGAGCGGGTACCGCATTCGAGGAAAAGAACTCCGTGAACGCCTCACTATTCTATTGACTCACGCAGCATTGCGCGCTTGCCGCGAGATTTCTTCCTCCAGTTCCTTCCTGAATCGCTGTATAGTGAACTTGACCGGCCAGGCAGCCGCGTCTCCGAGCGCACAGATGGTATTGCCTTCAATATTATTTGCGACACGCACGAGAAGGTCGAGATCCTGAGGCTTGCCGCCGCCTTCGCTTAATCGCTGGAAAATTTTCAGCATCCAGCCCGTCCCTTCGCGACACGGAGTGCATTGGCCGCAGGACTCGTGCCAGTAGAACTTCGTGATCCGAAGGAGCACCTTGAGCAAGTTCGTGTCTTCATCCATGACGATGACGCCGCCGGTTCCTATCGCACTCCCGACACTTTTCAGCGACTCCGCGTCCATTCGCACGCCCTCGATCTGGTCACCTCTCAAAGGCGGCATCGATGTCCCACCCGGGATCACCATTTTGATCTTCTTGCCGCCGAGCACTCCGCCGGCGTATTTATATATGATGTCGGTGAGCAATGTGCCGGTTGGCAGCTCGAACACTCCCGGTTTATTGACATGACCGCTCACACCGAACAGTAATGTACCAGGTTGCTTTTGCGCTCCGATCCTCAGAAACCAATCGCTTCCATTCGAGATGATCGCAGGTACGTTGGCCAGTGTTTCAACGTTGTTGACAGTAGTCGGGTTTCCCCAGAGTCCGTTCTGCGCCGGGAACGGCGGCTTAACCCGCGGATAGCCGCGCTTTCCTTCGAGCGATTCCATCAACCCGGTTTCTTCTCCACTTATGTAAGCACCGGCCCCGCGATGGGCATAAACGTCGACAGAATAATTCGATCCACAAATATTCTGGCCTATGTATCCGTGCGAGTATGATTCTTCCACAGCTTTTTCCAGGAGCTTAAGCCATTTGTAATACTCACCTCGAACATAAATGTACGCTGCTCTTGCGCCCATCGCGTACGAAGCGATAAGGATTCCTTCGATCAACTGATGAGGATTGAACTCAAGAATCTGGCGGTCTTTGAACGAGCCCGGCTCACTCTCGTCCGCGTTGACTGCAAGATATTTCGGCTTCGGAGTTTGTTTGGGCATGAAGGTCCATTTAAGGCCCGTCGGGAAGGCTGCCCCTCCCCTTCCGCGGAGACCAGATTTCTTGACTTCATCGGTTACGGCATCCGGTTCCATCGAAAGCGCTTTCTTAAGAGCACCGTATCCACCATTCCTCTCGTATACTTCTATCTTGTTCAGCTCCGGGATTTCGGGAAGAATGACTTTCGGAAGCGACGGGTCGCCTGCACGCGCGTAAAGAAGTGTGCTTGAGATTTCTTCCGACATTATCGGTGTGCCTGAGTTCTGAATCGATCGAGTATATGGTCCACTTCCGCGGCGGTTAGATTCTCGTAATAGTCGTTGTTCACCTGCATCATCGGCGCCGTCCCGCATGAGCCGAGACATTCCACTTCGCTGAGCGTGAACATCTTGTCGGGTGTGGTCTCACCCGTCCGGACTCCTAGTTTTCGTTCAAGATACTCGACGAGGTTGTCGGAGCCTCTCAGCATGCAGGAAACGTTGGCACAAACCTGTAAATGATATTTCCCGACAGGCTTCCTGTTGAACATCGTGTAAAATGTGACTACGCCAAGAACGTGTTCGAACGGAAGTGCAAGGAGATCCGCCACGTAATGCATGACCTCTTCGGAAATCCAGCCGAACTGTTCCTGCGCGATCCAGAGGACGGGTAGCAGCGCCGCCATCGTCGTCGGATAACGCTTCTTTACTTCTTCGACCTTTTTGAGATTCTCTTCGGTAAACATCTGTTCAGTTCTCTGTCAAATTTATTTATCTGCTTCGCCCATGATGGGATCGATACTTCCCACGATCGCGACCACGTCGGAAATCATCTGGCCCTTCAACAACAATGGCAGTGCCTGCAGGTTGCAGAACGAAGGCGAGCGGATCTTCAGCCTCCAGGGATGGCCGCTTCCGTCGCTGATTATGTAAAATCCAAGTTCGCCTTTCGATCCCTCGATCGCGGTATACGAATCCCCCGGGTCCGGATGAACGCCGTCGTTAACTATTACGAAATCATGAATCAGTTCCTCCATCCTGGTATAGACGGGCTCTTTATCAGGAAGAACTTTTTTCGGCAATTCCGCCTTGACCGGCCCATGCGGCATCTTTTCAAGTGCCTGGCGAACCAGTTTAGTGCTCTCCGTCATTTCTCTCATCCTGACCATGTACCTCGAGAAACAGTCGCCGCCTTTCTCCGTGATCACTTCGAAAGACAGATTGTCATAGACGAGATAAGGCGAGGATGTGCGGAGGTCATGCTCGACACCGGACGCACGAAGGTTCGCGCCGCTGAATCCGATTTCGATGGCCGCCTTCGCGTCGATGGGTCCCACGCCGACAGTCCTGTCGAGAAATATCCTGTTGCGGTTAAGCATCTTCCCCATCTCGGCAAGATGCTTCGGAAAATCGTCAATGAATCTCGATATGGCGTTCCTGGTCTCGTCCGTCATGTCCTGCGCCACGCCTCCGATCCTCGTGTAGCTGGTCGTGAATCGCACTCCCGTCAGCAGATCGAATACGTCGTACAATTTTTCTCTTTCGCGGAAGGACCATAGAAATACCGTCATAGCGCCGACGTCCATCGCCATTGCGCCGATCGCCATGAGGTGAGACGAGATCCTCGCCAGTTCGGCAGCCACTACTCTGATGTACTGGGCCCGGGGAGGAGCTTCAACTCCTGCAATACTCTCAACTGCAAGTGCGTATCCCACGTTGTTCGCAAGCGGGGAAATATAATCGAGACGGTCCGTGTGTGGAATGAACTCGTGATACGTGCAGGACTCCGCTATCTTCTCGTATCCGCGGTGGAGATACCCTAGCTCCGGCACGCATTCGACAACGGTCTCTCCGTCGAGCTTTATAAGAAGTCTCAGAACGCCGTGCGTGGCAGGATGCTGGGGACCCATGTTGAGAACCATGTAATTCTCAAGAGGGTCCTCAAGTATCACATTTGTATCCTTATCTTCAAGCGCTTTCAGGATTTGCCCGGATGAAACCCGTGACGCGTCGGTCGATCTGCTTTTCTTTTCTTCCGTAGAACCACTCATTACTTTGAGCCTTTATTTACGCGGGAGCGGAATTGAACCCGGGATTCCCATCAACGGAAAATCCTTCCGCAAAGGATTGTATTCATATTCCTCCGGCATGTACATCCTTCTCATATCGGGATGCCCATCAAATGATATTCCGAACATGTCGAAGGCTTCGCGTTCGTACCAGTTAGCTGCAGGGAATACAGGTGTCACGCTCGGACAGATCGGATTCTCGCCGTCGACTTTCGCTTTAAGTCTCAGTCTTGTCTTGTTTGCAATTGATGTAAGCTGGTACACCACCAGGAATCTCTCCGCGACTGGCACCGATGCCGGACGATGCGCATGCTCAATCGCAAGATAAGCCTTCCTGGACGAATCGTCCTCGAAGTCGAGCATATCGGCACCGCAAATGTCCGACAGCAAATCAAAGCTCAGCTGGGCATCCTCTTTGAGAAACTTGCAGACTTCCACTATTCGCTCACGCCTGATCTCGACGACGACCTGGCCTCTCGATTCTTCGACATTGACGATCGCGTCTCCGAATGCTTCTCGGAGCTTAGCTTCAATTTTTTCTTTCATGAGGGACTACTCGACAAGAATTTTTTCGCGTTCTTCACGGCGAGAGCTAATCTCACCGCTCTGGATCCTCTTTTGAATCTCCATGAGCGCTTTTAAGAGCGAATCGGGCCTGGGAGGACACCCGGCAACGTACACATCCACCGGGACGAACTGGTCGATGCCCTGCACCACCGAGTACGAGCGGTACATCCCGCCGCTCGAGGCGCACACTCCCATCGATACGACCCACTTCGGGTCTGGCATCTGATCATATATCTTGCGAACAACTTTTGCCATCTTGTAAGTGACCGTCCCCGCCACGATAAGCAGGTCGCTCTGACGCGGTGAAAACCTGAATACCTCGGCTCCGAACCGGCTCACATCGAAACGCGGACCGGCGAAAGCCATCATTTCTATAGCGCAACATGAAATGCCGAGCGGCATCGGCCAAAGTGAATTCTTCAGAGACCAATTGAACAAAGCGTCGACGCGAGAAGTGATGAATCCTTCATTCTCGTTCGATCTATTTACTGCCATTGAAGGGCTCCCTTCTTGATCACGTAATAATATCCGATCAAAAGTACGACCACAAATATCATCATCTCTATAAATCCAAACCATCCCAGTGATAAAAAGTTCACCGCCCATGGGTACATAAACACAATTTCTACGTCGAACAGGATAAATAAAATCGCCACGAGATAAAACCGGACCGTGAACCTTTCACGGGCGCTTTTGATCGGCTCCATTCCGCTTTCATACGTAGAAAGCTTCTCCTCTGTGGGCCGATGCGGACCGAAGAGGCGGTTTATATTCGCCATTACAATTCCCAAAAGGGATGCAACTGCAACTAAAAGAAAAATTGGGATATAATCTATCAGCATTCCGATCTCGTTTAAGAAAATCTAACGAAGGTGGGGCTAAAAATCAAAGGTTGACGGCTAGTCATGTCCGGCTTCTTTTTCTTTCATTTTGGGAAAGCTAAACATTATATTTTCGGACAAATTGAATTTAACGACAGTCAGCGTCTGGACGTAGATATGTCACAACGCCCGAGCTTAAACGAGGAGGAGTCGATGGTCAAACTGGTTGCGATGTTCAAGAAACCCGACGAACCCGGCGAGTTCGACGACCACTATGAGAACGTCCATCTTCCACTTGTGCTGAAGATGCCGGGGATGAAGAGAATTGAAATCTCCAAAGTGACCGGCGCGCCGATGTCGGTCCCACACTTCTACAGGATGGCGGAAATGTATTTTGAAAACCCGGCAGCACTCAACCGAGCTATTACTTCGCCGGAAGGAATAGCTGCCGCAAAAGACCTGATGTCGTTCGCAGGAGGAGTTATGGAAATGTTTTTCGCCGAGGTCCGGGATTGAAAGCGCTAAAGGGAAAACCACCTAAGAGTTTCGGGTTCAAGGATATCATCTATGAGAAGTCGGGTTACCGGGCGACGGTCACGTTGAACCGGCCCAAAGTGTTGAACGCATTGAATTTTTCCGTCCTCAGGGAGATGTCCGCCGCATTTGAAGACGCTGCCTTCGACGACGATATCGCGGTAGTTGTCGTTACCGGAGCGGGACAGAAAGCATTCTGCACCGGCGCCGACATAAAAGAATGGAACGACGAGATACTGGACGATCCGAACGACCTCTATAAATGGATGGCGGCTTTCATCGAGATGCACGAACGACTCAGGAACATCGGCAAGGTGACTGTCGCTCGATTGAACGGCATGGTCGTGGGTGGCGGGAACGAATTGAATCTGTCGTGCGACCTGTCAGTCGCGGCGCACGACGTTGTCCTGAGGCACGTAGGCACGTCACGCGGCAGTGTCCCGGCTGCAGGCGCCACACAGTGGCTCCCTATTGTCGTCGGCGAAAGACGCGCCCGGGAGATGCTCCTCCTCGGGAAGTCTCTTACAGCCGCCGAAGCAAAAGAATGGGGCCTTGTTAATTTCGTTGTCCCCAGGAAGAAGCTAGACAAGGAGGTCGACCGTGTCTGCGAGGAGCTGTATAACAAACTCCCCGATTGCACCAGGTATACTCGCGAGCAGCTGAATTTCTGGAAGAATTTTTCGTGGTCTATGACAGTCGGCCATTTGCGCGACTGGCTCACCGTTCACACTTCCGCGCCTGAAATCCAGGAAGGCATAAAGGCGTTCAACGAACGGAGATCGATCGATTACAAGATGCTGAGAGAGCTTTCGAAAGCCCGCGCGAAGAAATGTCCGAAATGCGGCAAGAGCTGTCCACCTGGAAACAATTACTGCGGCCACTGCGGCAGGAAGATGTAGCGATCTTTCTTCATGGATAGCCGATGATGCCCGTCTGGTATTCCTCCAAAGAAGACGTGTCCACTCTTCTTCATGAATCAATTGGAAAGCGGAACAAGAAGTGACTGGACCTGAAGCACCAAAGTTGGCCGAACGATTGGGACTGCCGACTGCCATTGCCGTGGTAATCGGTTCAGTCATCGGATCGGCAATCTTTCTCGTTCCACAGAAGATTGCGTTGACACTCGGCGACGCGGGTTTGATCATCGGAGTGTGGATCTTCGGCGGGCTTCTGACTCTTGCCGGCGCATTGACGAACGCGGAGATAGCCGGAATGATTCCTGCTGCCGGCGGACAGTACGTTTACTTCAGAGAGATTTATAACGAGTTCACCGCGTTCCTCTACGGCTGGACTACGTTCATCGTTTACCAGACCGGGTCGATTGCCGCAATTGCTGTTGCCTTCGCCAAATACCTCGGATTCTTTTTCCCTTCATTGGGCGCTTCGAGCATCGCCATCGGGCCCGTCGTAATCCCGGAACTTGGAATTAAACTTGTCGCAATCGGTGCGATCCTCTTCGTGACCGTCGTGAACTACTACGGCGTCCAGTTCGGCGGCTTTGTCCAGCAGTTGTTCACTTACCTCAAAGTCCTGGCAATTTTTGGAATAGTGATCGCCTGTTTCATGTTCGGGACCCGCGCGTCTTCGGCGTTTACTCCATTCTTTGGTCCGTTTCATGGCACATCGCTTCTCAGCGCTTTCGGAATCGCGCTAGTGGCGGTCCTCTGGGCGTACGACGGGTGGAATAGTGTGACCTATCTCGCGGGTGAGGTGAAGAACGCAACAAGAAATATCCCGATCGCTCTGGTTTCAGGAACTCTCGCGGTGATCGTTATCTATCTTCTCGCGAACCTGGCATATATGTATGTCTTACCTGTCGATCAAGTTGCCGCTTCACACCTTGTCGCGGCAGACGCCATTTCTTCTTTCCTGGGACGGAATGGCGCCGCGTTGATTGCGGTCGCTGTGATGATATCTACGTTCGGAACCGTAAACGCAACGACGCTGACTACGGCACGAGTCTATTTCGCGATGGCGAAAGACAGACTTTTCTTTCGCGGAGTATCTTCAGTTCACCCAAGATACAGAACGCCGCACGTCTCACTTATCGTGCAGGGCATCTGGGCTTCACTCCTTACGCTGTCCGGATCCTACGACCAGCTTTTTACGTATGTGGTATTCGCCTCGTGGCTTTTCTACGCGCTTGGGACGTTCGGAATCTTTGTGATGAGGAAGAAGAGGCCGGATGCACCGAGACCATACAAAACTCTCGGTTATCCCGTGGTCCCGGCGATCTTCGTAATAGTCGCGGCCTGGTTCGTGTACAACACCATCGTGACCGATCCGCGAGATTCTTTGATCGGGCTGGGCTTGGTCCTCCTTGGACTGCCGGCATATTTCTATTGGAAGAGGGCGAGAAGGATGGGGGCCGACGGCGTTTGAACTCCCCAAAATAAGACGTCCCAGGACGGCCTGTGAACGAGGGAGGAGGAGGAGGGATATTAGAACTTCTGCTATTTCAAATATTCGAAGTACTAATTGCTGCAATCATTATTCTTTTCCGAAAAGTTCGCTCGTCTGATAGCGGATCATTTTCTTATTCAATATTTTGTCGGATGTTAAACGAAAAACTTTAGGCCTTTTGTAAGAAATCGAAACATAATCCCTTTTCACGAATCGACAATTTGGACAAAGTGAGAATCCCGAAAGAGTTTGCAATAGAATTGAGCCGCGTCTCATGGAGAGTGAACGGCGCTTCAATCCTTTATGATATTAACTGGAAAGTCAATCGAGGAGAACACTGGGCAGTAATCGGGCTAAACGGTTCGGGGAAGACGACTCTCCTGAACATGATCAACGGATATATTTACCCGTCGAGCGGTGAGGTGAGAGTCCTCGGAAGAAAATTCGGCTCGTCAGACCTGCGCGAGATGCGGAAGTCGATCGGTTGGGTGAGCTCTTCGCTCCAGGAAAATCTCTATGAGAACGACAGCGTAGAAGAAATTGTCCTCAGCGGAAAGTTCGCAAGCATCGGCCTGTACGATCAACCGGCAAAAAGCGATCTCGCAATGGCCGGCGATCTCCTTGAAATGTTCCGGTGTGTCGAACTACAAAAAAGAAAATACCTCACCCTTTCTCAGGGTGAGAAGCAGAAAGTTCTTTTGGCGAGAGCAATGATGAGCTCGCCCAGTCTCCTTATTCTTGATGAGCCCTGCACCGGGCTGGATTTCATTGCGAGAGAGAACTTTCTCTCTACAGTTGAATCGATGGCAATTGGCCAGGCCGACGTCACACTGATCTACGTGTCGCATCATATCGAGGAGATTCTGCCGGTGTTCAGGCATTCTCTGCTTCTCAGGGACGGGCGCGTCCATTCTGCAGGAGTCTCCGAATCCGTCATAACGGGGTCGAATCTTTCCGAATTCTACGGAATGGCTGTGAGCGTCAAACGAGCCAACGGAAGGTATTTCGTCAACACGGTCAACTCCACACGGAGGTCGGACAATCCGGCGCCGCCAACCGACCGGCTGCCAGGATAGATCGATCAAATCCCGAACGACATCCCCGCGTTAAAGCCGACGTCATTCGGCAGCATCTCGGAACCGGCCAAAACGATTTCAAAAATTCCTGCCTCGATAAAGAACTGCCTGTTGATAGAAATACCGATTGTCTGTCTCAGTAACGGTCCGAAGAAAAATGAAGTTTCGGTCGAAGTTCCGTAGTCGATGCTCTCATTCCCGAATATTAGCGTACCTTCAAGCCCGATGAACGGAGAGACTTTTCTGCCGCTGAGCAACGCCCGGAACACGTAGTTCCCGCCGAAGCCGACGATGGACCCTTTTATCATCGCGCTCTGATTTGTGACATTGAGGATATCGAGATTGAGCCCATACCCCATCATGATACTGCTGCTGTCCTTCTGCGTCATCATGTTCCAGAAGAGCCGGACATCGCTCGTGATTTTTCCCCCTGCTCCGTAGGAGAATCCTGCATCTGAGTGTAACCGGAAAGGCGGTCGCTTCCATCCGACCTCTACAGCGTTTGAAGGAGGGAGCGTTGAATTCTCGACAATGGCTGACGTGCTCGAGTCACAGGACGCGAGCAGTGAGGCCCTTCCCGTTAACCGAACGTGATCTGCAAATTGAAGCGCGCAATCTACGGTGGACTTGTATATGAGCGGCTCCAGCATGTCTGTGACATCTATGCCTGAATGTGCTCTTTGTTCCGACGAAGTCTCAATGTAAACAACCGAGTCGCGCGAGACCGGAATTCCAAAATAGATTCTCGCGTTCATTACTCCTGTCTCATTAAATAAAGATTGTTCTTCCCTGACTCTGAATGAGTCGATGTACACAGCAGCGTGTATTGTGGGTCCTACCGAGTCGACGAACAAAGAGTCGTAAATACCCTTTACGAATTCAGGAAGAGGAACCGAAAGATGATAAGGGACTAGAGTATTCATCATTCCGACCCGTGCAGTTCCGACGGTCCTGGGATCAGATTTTCTGCGGTCGATCACTTTTGTAATCTTTACGCTTACATCGGTCACTTTGTGGTCGACAATTTCCTTGACTGAATAGTTCGGTCTAAGAAGAACTTCCGATCCGCCGCATCCGGCAAGAGTAATCGAAATGATCATGACGACAAACGACAGCTTCGAGTTGCCCATAACAGTCCCCTTTATTCCAATTCTGACACTGGAATAATTTAGAACTACAATTTCCATTTTTCAATCTAAGAATTCATACAGGGATTCAGGTCACCGTTCCGGACTTCTGAGCTGCACTCTCGGCAAAATTCCATTCTCGCAAGAAGATTTGAAATCATTCTAGAAGAGTACCTCCTCGCTGTTATATTATCTGGAAAATAAAATCAGAGGCACTATGAGCATACGACCGATCATCTTCGGCGCTACAGGAATGGTGGGAGAAGGCGTGCTTCACGTCAGTTTAAATCACCCGGATGTAGAATCGGTTCTGGTCGTCGGGAGAAATCCATGCGGCGTCACTGACCCGAAGCTCAGGGAAATCATTCACAGTGATTTCTTCGACTTTTCCGGAATCGAGAGCGAGCTCAAAGGTCACAATGCGTGTTTCTTTTGTCTGGGCATTTCATCGGTGGGCAAAACCGAAGAATTTTACAGGCACATTACGTATGACCTCACAATGGCGGCGGCTAAGACGTTGTCGAGATTGAATCCCGACATGACATTTTGTTATGTGTCAGGTGCGGGAACCACTGAAAAAGGGAGACTCATGTGGGCGAGAGTCAAAGGAAAGACCGAGAACGATCTCTTGAAACTGCCTTTCAAGGATGCGTACATGTTCAGACCGGGGTTTATCAAACCCATTCGCGGATCGAAGAAAGCTTACAAAGTCTCGGTGATCCTAGGACATGTGTATCCAATGTTGAGAGCGCTTTTCCCCGCCTACGTTTGCACTCTAGATGATCTTGCACTTGCAATGATCCGTTCCGCAGACACGGGACATTCGAAAAAGATTCTTGAGAACAGGGACATTACACACCTGGCGGGATCGTCGGACGCGGCGGAGAACTGAGCGCGCTGATTGAACCCAAGGCGAGTTGATGCGTCTTAGTATGAAACAGCGGAGGGTGTATGAAGCGAGCATGTGTCGTGGCAATTCTAGGATTGGTGAGCTTTGCTGGTTGTGTTGAGCCGGAACGACTCTTTCGCGATGAGCCGCTTGCTGACAGCACCACGTGGTATTCCGGAAAGCAATTTCAGGCGGCAACAAGCGACAGTATAACAGTTTCAGTTGCTTTTGAAAATGAAATCCAGAGAACCGTGACTTTCTACATGGTTGTGGGCAATGAGAGTTCACGCAATTTCCTGGTGGCGCCCGAAAAATTCTATTATACCGGCCTCGCACAAGTAGACGACCCATTTTCTGGCGAAGAGCTGGAAAGACTCGACACTGTTTATGCACTCGACCCGGAGAGCCAGCTGATGAGCATAAACAAACAAGTCGCGCAGGCAAACGCGACATATGCGACTCAAAGCGGCCTGAATGCTGCGAGCGCGCTTCTTCAACTGGTCGGGGATGTCGCGACTATCGGGCAGAATAAAACGGACGAGCAGCAGCAGAACGAAGAAGATCTCAGGAGATCACGCGCAGAATCACAAATGCAGAATGAAGCAGACTACGATTCCAAGTTGAATACGCTGAGTGACCAAAGGGATTTTTGGGCAAATGCCACGCTTAGAAAGACTACTCTTTTTCCGAATACCGCTGTCGGAGGAAGAATTTCATTCCCAGTAGATATGGACTTGACCAAAATGACACTCGTCGTACCGATCGACACGACAACGATAAGATTCAACTTCAAGCAGGTGCCGCTGCCGGGCCAATAACTCAGGACAGTCCAAAGTTGATGCGGTCGGGTCCGCCTTCTCGCATCGGGTCGGATAATCTTACCGCAGATAGGCCAATTGAAATTCCCGTCCCGCGGGATTGCTCGAGTTCATCAACCGGCCGGGTTTTATCCAGCAGTCTGCGCCCCTCATCGGGTTCTTTTTAGTTTGTCGACTGCGCGATTTCTTAGAAATCGTAGCCGAGAGAGAAATAGTAGTGCGGCGGTGAGAAGTCCTGCAGGTTGAAACTCCAACCGATATCGAGCCTGACGAGGAAATAGAGTATAATCATCCTCGCGCCAAAGCCGGTGCCCACAAGGAGGTCGCGAGTCTCGAGACTGCCATTAGAATTGTGGTCGAACGCCTGGAATTTCTGATACACGGCGGGAACATTCTGAGCGTATCCCGGATAAGGGTTCCAACCCCATGCCGAGCCGACATCGAGGAATGTATTTCCGAATAAATTCTCGAATAGCGGGATCGGTCCTGCCGAAAGGAATCCGAACATCGGAAATCTGAATTCCATATTTATGAGGGCAAACGTGTTCCCGAATTTCGCGTTATAGTCGAACCCGCGCATCGGCACGACCGGAGTCAGGAATTGAAGGTCTTCCGCATTTTTTATCGGTATGAAGTCGCCGTCAAATCTTGCGTTGATCCAGTTTTCAGTTCCGCCGATGAAGAATGTCTGTGGATTTGCTCCGGTTGAAGTTCCCGCGAACACTCTCCATACGAAAGTGTAAAATGTGCTGAAGAGTTTCACGTAGTCGCGATAGTCCACTATCCCCGTCACGAAACTTATTCCCTGGTCATTCAATTTCGGAGTGCCGTACAGCGATATGTAGTATCTCGAACCGTTGATTGGCGCAATGTATCCGAAGAAAGAATTGTCATGCACGTACCTTACTGACGGAACGAACAACGACCTGTCCTGTGTCGGCTCGTCTGTTTCGTCGAGATTCTCGCGCGTTAGGTTCACCCACGAAAGAGATCCTTCGAACCTGTTAAACTTGTCGAGCGGATAAGCGGTGCTCATGGAAATACCGTAGCTCTGGAACCTGTAGATGTCGTAGTTTCCAGTTATCGAAGATGTGAGATAGAGGAACCGGGCCACGTGCTGACCCAAGAGCGAGTAATTTATTCTTGAGGCCAGGTTGTCGTACTCGATTGCGTAATCGCTGTTCTTGAGATCGACCAGAAGATCCGCCAGGAGATAGAGCTGGTGGTTTCCAAGCATGTCGCTGAACGCCATCACGGTACTTCCCTGTACGCCGAAGAAAGTGTTGTAACCGGCATTGCCGTAGATTATGTCCGGCGTGAAATTGACTTTGTATTTCTGGGCGAGATAATTGCCGGCGCTGTCTATATTGTTCTTTATGTTGAAGTTGTCGTTGAAGTTCGGCGTTGCGAACAGACTGTCGCTGCTCGTACTCCTGTTGAACACGTAGTTGCTGAGATCGACCTGGACTTCTTTCCCGTAAAGGTCCTTCACTTGTGTAGTGTCCACTGGTTGTGACGGCACGGCCGCAGTCTTCGCGCCTGACTCACTTGCTTTCCTTTCAGCGGCAAGCTCGTCCTCCTTTTGCTTGATGTACACGGTTGGCGTGACCTGATCGGCTTTCAGAAGATGATCGCCGGGCGATCTCATCAGGAAAATGTCGAACCCGCCGTTTTGCAGAGATGAAAAAGCCAGCTTGGAACCGTCCTTCGAAATTGAGAATTGGTAGATGCCGCTTATGGAGTTCGTTACGGGACTGCTTTCTCCGGTAGCCAGATCCATGCAGTACAGATTAGCAATGCCGGTTCTGTCGGAGACATAGTAAAGATGCTTTCCGTCAGGTGCCGCGACGGGATAAGTCTCCTCACCCATTCCGGTTTTTGTGACGCGTTCGATGCGCTTGGTGGCCACGTCGAGCGAATAGATATGAGCCTGCTGGAAGTCGTAGTTCCATATCTTGAAGTTCTTTGGAATATCACCTTTCGAAAGGTAATCGCCCCGGTCGCTGACAAAGTAAATCTTGTTCCCGTCCGGCGACCATGATGGATCGGAATCGCTGAATATGTCGTCCGTCATGTTCTCCAGGACTTTATTGTGGAGGTCGTAAATAAAGATGTCCGACTGGTCGGCTTTGTCGCCAACGAAAGCGATTCTGCTGCCGTCAGGCGACCAGGAAACGGAGAAAAGTCCGTCCAGCTGGTCAAAATGCAGCTCATCTTCCTGGCCGGATTGAACATCGATGAGATATATTGCGTCGTGGTCGCCGCTCTTTACCGCGATCGCGATCTTCTTTCCATCGGGCGACCAGGTGATACCCGGAGTAAGCAGATGAAGTTCCTCGAAACTCTTTGATGCCTGTCCCCCGACCAATGTTTTGATGATCTTTCCATCCGTCGCGTTCATAAGATAAATGCTCATGTACAGGTCGCGGTCCGAAATGAACGCGATCTTGTCTCCCTGGGGAGAGATAGCTGGACTCGTGTTGTAGAAATCGCCCATGTCTTTGTGGTCGGTGAGCCTTTTGGCAATATCCTCCGGTCTCTTCCTCTGAGCGACTTCGGGCCAGTATAGGACTTTCTCCTCGTAGTCCCACCGTTTCGAAAGTTCTTTTATCGATATTCCGAGTGCGCTCTTGAAGCCCTGTTCGACGCTTCGGGTAGTCCTGATGCGGCTCAGGATTTCGGCGATCTTCTCGTCGCCATATTTGCTCGCGATGTAGTACCAAACAGATTGTCCGCCTCGATACGCGAAATATCCGTACAGTTCGTCGATCGGAACAAGGTACTCGTTTACCGTCGCGTCAAGCATGAACATGTCTGAATTTATATCCCAGCCTAGAGATTCGTATTCGGCAAGTCCCTCGTTGAACCACATCGGAAGCTGGAGAGTGATGTTATTCGCAATCATCGACTGGACCGACCCGCCGTAAAACATATCGTTGACGACCGCATGGACCAGCTCGTGGTGAATGACGTGCCTGAACAACTGGTAATTGCCCTCGAACGGGACAACCACGCGGTTTTTAAACATCTCGGTCACGCCGCCGACTCCCTCATCGAGATACTCAGACACAACGTTGGTCTGCTGCCAATCATTGTGCGAATCGTAGACGACTATCGGCACCCTGTTCGTGATGTCATAATGAAAATGCGCGCTGATGGATGAATATGCCGCCTCGGCCGCGTTCGCGGTAAATTCAGCCAGGTAGTATTCGCTTGGGTAAAAGTAAATATCGAAATGCTTCGATTGAATAAAGTACCAGTCGAAATTGCGATACTGAACCTTGTTCTGTCCGAATTCGTCTGTCTGCCCGAGGGCGACGCCGGAAAGGAGAAGAAATGCGAGGAAGAAGAGTTTTTTCATTGCGGCAGATGCCTCTTTCTGAGGGAACATATCAATGTTTCCAACTAAATTCAAGATTTCAAAGTTCCGGTTTCGTTGTACAACGCTCACACACCAGAGCCTTTGGTCCTTCACGCGAAGATTAGATGCGGAGACTGTGCCGAGGGTTTAGAGGATTAGATTTTGAACTCCAAACCTTCTCGGGCACCATGGATTTCGAGGTCATACTTTTTCTTCCTGATCTCGGCTTTGCAGCGGTCAAGAATTTTGTCCACGGACTTATCATTCAAAGAAGGGTCGTAATGAAAGAGAAAAAGTTTCTTAACTCCTGCTTGGGCGGCGACCTTTAACGTGAAGAGGTAATCCGAGTGACCCCAGCCAATATGATCTCGGTATTGTTCGGGTGTATATGTCGAGTCGTGAATCAGGACATCAGCGCCTTTGATGAAATCGATGGTGCGACGGTTGGGGTCGCCGGGATAATTTTCAAACAGCTTCAGCACCCTCAGCTCATTGTTCGTGAAGTAGTGCGCTGTCTCTCTGCTGTACGGTTCGTTGTCACTGATGTATGCGAGCGTCTTGTTCCTGAAAGTTATTTTGTATCCTACCGTGAAGCCCGGGTGATTGACGTAAATGGTTTCCACTGTCGCGCCGAGCGCATTTATAGATCCTTCACCAAGCGGAATAAAATTGATTTTGGCGTCGAGCTCCGAAAGTTTCACGGGGAAATAAATTTTATTCATCTGTTCAGAAATGATCTCGTCGAGTTTCACTCCGTTTGCCTCCGGGCCCACTATTGTGATCTCGTTTCCCTCAATAAACGCGGGTCTGAAGAATGGGAATCCCTGGATATGGTCCCAGTGAGGATGTGTGATCATGATGTAGGCGCGGACTTTCTTTTTTCCCGCGACAAGTTTGTTGCCAAGATTTCTGATTCCGGTTCCGGCATCCAATATCAATAGGTTCCCGTTGTCGAGATGGACTTCGGTGCAAGAAGTATTGCCGCCGTATCGCATCGTGGACTTGCCGGGTGTCGCGATCGAGCCACGAACGCCCCAGAATTTCACTTTCATCGACGCCCCCCTCGTATCATTTGGTCTCCTGCTTTCTGTAGTTAGCTACATAATCCACATAATGCTGGGCCGACCGCGCGAGTCGATCGTACTCATCGCTGGTCAACTCCCGAACCACTCTTGCGGGGACCCCGGCCACCAGGCTTCTCGGCGGCACCACGAAACCTTCTCGAACAAGTGATCCGGCTGCCACCAGACTATGATCGCCGAGTTTGCATCCATCCAACAGAATTGCTCCCATACCAACCAGGCAATAATCCTCCACTGTGCACCCATGGATAACCGCGGCATGTCCTACGGTGACATTAGAAGCTACAAAAGTCGGAAATCTTTCGTAAGTAACGTGTATCACAGCGTTGTCCTGGATATTCGTCCTTTCGCCGATCCTAATATAATTCACGTCGCCGCGAATCACCGCATTGAACCATACGCTTGAATCTCTTCCGATGGTCACGTCGCCGATTATCCTGGCGCCCTCGGCCACGAACACACTTTCGTGGAGCAGAGGAGTTTTGTCGAGATGGGCCAGCCATATCATTCGCCACTCCTAACGGGAGACCAGTTGCTTCTCTTGATATCCTTGAGTTTCACGACTACGCTTCCAAGAATGACCTTGACATCCGCCTTAAGGGGAACTTGGGAGGAATCAGTGCTCATCCATCCGGTGAAATCACCTGTGACGCCGAAGAACCCTTTGAAGTTTATGTGACCCGACATACGGTTAGCATCCAAGGGAAAATCAAAAGCGGTTACGTTGCACGACTCGTGCCCCTCATTGATAGTCATTTCGACCGATGAAAGCACCGTGTCCACCACTATAGGGATATAAAGAAACGTCTTTTTGCCGTCCGCCCTTTTGCTCGCTTCGCGCAAGTAATAAAAGAAACTGAGACCGTCGGTGTAACCCTTGTCGAGCGGATAATCGAGACGGTTGATGACTTTCCCGTTCTCGGATTGCTCCCGTTCGATCGCTTTTCTCTCATAATCAAAATCATATCTCGTGTACACCCAGTTATCGCCTTGCTTCTGACTGTTCGAAGTCGAAAGACAATAAAATGTCTTAGCATCTGCATAGGTCTCGAAGACGGCATGCAAGTTCACGAATGGTATCCCGCTGTACGAATCGATGAAGGCTCTCAGGCGATACGCCGGCACTTTATTGAAGTCAGCTTTTCCGAGGACCTGAAATCTAACAGATCCTATCTTGAAGAGGAGATAGCTGGCTTCGAAAGTCATCTCTTCCCTGGGCTGCATCATGAAATCATCATCCGCGACCTGCCATCCGGCCGACTCAAGTGCACGATTCAGCCCGCCGAAAATCGATAGCGCATAAATGGTTCTTATGGAAAAAAGGATCGCGGCAAAGAAGATCAAAATGACGAGAGATACTTTCACGATCCTTCCGCGACTGAGAATTGAGCGAATGAATTTCATATTAATTCAGATTCAATTATAAGTCTATATGAATTCCGGTTGGATGGGTGTCGCGCCAGTCAGTATGGTGTAGAGAATTCGCGACGAGCCGGATTCTTAAACATAATCGCGGGTGTATGACAGACCCGGCTCAATGTCCTGCTGGGCAAACGACCGCAATATATCATCCCGCGATTCGGAGAATTCCGCTCCTCACTTCAGCAAGTTCTCAGGACGAAAATGTTTCTCAAGCGGCGGTTTCAAACGTCTACTTCAGCTTCAGGCCCGCTATCTCACTCGCCTCAGGGAAAAGGGTAACGGCTTTCTCGAATTGTTTATCGTAGTCAAGGACCACTCTGTACCATCCGTCATTTCCCCAGACATTTCGCCCTATCTGAGCCTTGATGAGCATCGCGACAATCTTCTCATTCGCATCGTACTCATCGCGGGTCACTTTGATACCGGCCTTTACTGCTTGTGAATATATGTCGTCGAGAATCTTACCGCCGACCTGAAAGTTCTCATCGAATTGCTCAAGGGTTCCGTAATCGCTTTTCAATTTTTCCTGCGATTGGCTGTAATGGCTGTCGACATATTCAAGGAAGATCCTCTTCACCTGAAAATCGTAAATGAAGTTTGGCACCTTCGCCATTTTTACGATGTAATCGGGAGTTATGCCGCCGCCGCCGTAGACGGCTCTTCCCGAAACGGTCTTATAGACCTCTCGTCCGGAATCGCTTTCAATGGTATGTGAAATATTGGACCCCGACTCCTCAGAGCTGTCGATCTGCATAGCCGCCATGAAGTACTTTGTGCGGTCCTTTCCGTAGGGCCGCTGAATCAGGCGGCCGCTGGGAGTATAATACCTAGCGACGGTGATCCGCACAGCAGAGCCATCTCTTAACGGGAACTGCCTTTGGACCAGTCCTTTTCCGAAGCTGGTCTCTCCCACGATCAAACCTCTGTCGAGGTCCTGAATAGAGCCTGAAACAATTTCGCTGGCCGAGGCCGAGCCGCCGTTTATAAGAACTATCAGGGGGATTTTAGTATAGCTTCCGCCCGTCGAAGCAAAATTCTCATTTGCCTGCTGCACTCTCCCTTTTGTGTAGACGATTGTCTTGCCATCGGGGACGAACTCGCTCGCGACATCGACTGCCTGGTCGAGAAGCCCGCCGGGATTGTCGCGCAGGTCGAGTATGAGCTCCTTCATGCCCTCCGATTTCAGTTTTTCAAGAGCAGCTTCCAGCTCTTTACTTGTGGTTTCAGCAAACCTGTTCACATATACATATCCCACCTCATCGGTCACCATAAAAGATGCCGACACCGAGTACAGAGGTATCTTGTCCCGCGTTATCTCGAACTCCAGCGGCTTGTTCATTCCGTTGCGAGCAACTGTAACCGTGACTTTCGTCCCCTTCGGTCCCCTCAATTTCTTCTGCACTTCGTCGCGCGTTATGCCTATCGCGGATTTCCCGTCTATCTCAATGATCTTGTCCCCGGCCTCAAGACCGACCATTTCGCTCGGACCACCCGCGATCGGAGAAACGACAAGGAGCGAATCGTTCACAACATCATACTCGATCCCGATCCCGTCGAACGAGCCTTTGAAGTCTTCTGAAATCTGCTGCACTTCTTTTGAGGGAATATAAACGGAGTGCGGATCAAGCTGGGTAAGAAGCCCGTTAATCGCCGCGTCGACGAGTTTCTGCGTGTCGATATTCTCGACGTAATATTTGTCGACCAGGCTGACCACGTCCTGAAATTTCTGGAGCTGGTCATATAAGTCGTCGCCGCTGAAAACATTTTGTATTTGCGTGCCAATCAGAATACCGACGATCATCAGGAAGATCGCCGCTGCAGTCGATAGCTTGCTCTTGAACAACTTCATGAATATCCCTTTCAGAAAATTCTCACACCTTATCAACAACTTATTCATCGGGTGTGTTCAACGTTTCTTTATGAAATTCGTCACATCGTCCTCACAAGAAAATATAAGATAAGCCCTTTTGCTCCACAAGGAAACCGTCAGAATTCGCGGTATAGCCCCGAATATTACCTCGATTTAGCCAGAATGAGCTTGAATCCGACTCTCAATTCCCTTTCGATCCTCTCGCGAGAGTGGAGAAGCATCGTCGAACTCTGGTATACTCTCTCAAAACCCGCCTCCGATAACGAGACGGTCTCGATTGGGAATCGCCACATGGTAAGGGGTCGGTCAGGCTCTATCTGGACCTTGAGTCCTTGCCACTCATCTGTAAGAGAAACCGATTTCACGGCGTCGGTAGTCCCTGAGCTCCTCAATCTCGGTTCGGCTGGCTTCGAACCGTTAATGGTGTAATACCTGTCATGGGCATCGCCCGCCATCAGCCCAAAATTAAATTCGACTCCGAAGTCCACATCTATCGGTGCGGGACCGAGGTTTTGCACGACATATCGGCATAAGATTGTTCCGGACCCGCCCGCAAACTCAAATGTCTTCACAATACGCACGGGCACGCCGTCTACGAAGCCGTCGCAGGACAGCTGAACGCTGGCCCGCCCGTTTCTGCGTTCAATCTTTTTCGAGTACGGGCTCTTCACAAAGCTGCCGAGCTCAGGATATTTGGCGGCAGCAAATTCCTCAAGAGTAGTCCGCCCGATGAAGTGGTCGATGAAAGATGCGCGCCTGTACCAGTCGTAGTTCAAGAGCTTCTCAAGTCCGGGTTCTTTTGACACGACCATTTCATGGATGCTCTGGATTCCTTCCCTGTTCGTGTCTGCGGCAGCGGGCTGCTTCAGTTTGTTGTGATACCCTTCCGGCCGGCGGCTGAGTATATCCATAAAATTAAACGGTACCGGTTTATAGTCGAGCTCGAAGAGTACGCCCCCCTCTTCAGGCTTCAAGTATGCGTCCAGGACATTCGTTTCCACAAGAATTTCCTCCGAGCCGTCCCTGTCGAAATCCTCATGAGTCACGGAGAGTTTAGGTTTCCTTTCGAGCCTGTCCAGCTCCACCTCGGCCTGTATAAGACTTTTGTACACCGGGTACCGAAGATTCGGCAGGTAGAGTCCTCCGAAGATACCGTGCCAGTACGGATCATTGCATTGGGCCGCCCAGATTTTATCCAGGACCCTGTCGACATTTTTTCCTCTCCTCTCGAGCGCGTGTGCCCGCTCGGAAAGTCTTATCATCTTTTTGTGTATGTTGTTTGACTCGGGATACTTCACGAGAAAATTCCTCCAGTAGCCGCCGCGGACGAACTCTTCGTAGACATCGAATATCTTCTCCGCTTTCAGGCGGTTCTCAAACTCCTCGTACTTCAAGAACAGCTCGGCTGGAAGCGCCCAGTGCAGCATTTCCGCATAAGACGCGTTCTGCAGGTACACTCTTCCTATCGGTTTCACCTTTTCCATCGCTTCTGAAAAGTGGATTATCCTTATCCAGTCCGAGTTCTCCTGCAATGCTGCGAAAAAATGTTCCAGCCAGCCATCCTGGTACACATGCTTGTAAGTGTGCGGCCACACTCCGAACTTTTCGCCGTCGTCGGCATAAACGGCAATTCTCGAACCGTCCTCGCTCGCAATTGAACGAAGGTAATCAACGGTCTTTTCGACAGATTGGAACGGGATCGTGTACCTCAGCATTTTGCTGATCGGAAAAATGTTGACAGTTTTTCCCTGCTCTTCCGTCACGTAATACCCGAGAAGGTCTTCGTCCTTGAGTCCGACATACTTGAAATGGGTATCGTCGATGACGACTGATTTTATGCCCGCTTCCGCAATCGGCTTCACAATGTGCTGTTCCCACACCCTTTCAGCGAGCCACATTCCGGTGGGAGAAATGTTGAAGTTCTTCTTTATATAATCGTTGAGCTTTCTTATTTGACCTGACTTGTCTTTGTCGGGTATGATCGCGAGAATCGGTTCGTAGAAGCCGCCAGACATAAGGTGAACCTGACCTGACTTGATAAGCGATTTCAGTTCCACCATGATTTCTGGATGATGTTTCTTGAGCCATTCGAAAAGAAAACCGGTGTAATGTTGTGAGACTTTTATTTTCGGGTATTTCTTCAGGACATCGAGGAAAGGTTTATATGATTTCTGATAAGCATCTTCGATCACATGATCGAAATTTCCGATAGGCTGATGATTATGAATGCCTAAAACTAGATTGATGGTTTTCATCCGGGAATCAGCTTTCACTTTTCAGGTTTCATTTGGGGAAAGAATATCACATCTCTTATCGAGTCTTTATTCGTCAGGATCATAGTGAGTCTGTCTATTCCGATTCCGAGTCCGGCTGTAGGCGGCATGCCGTACTCCAGGGCGCGGACATAATCGTCGTCGACGACCATCGCTTCTTCGTCGCCCTTGGCCTTCAACCGCGCCTGGTCATCGAACCGTGCCCGCTGGTCAAGGGGATCGTTCAGCTCGCTAAACGCGTTCGCGAGCTCGTGCCCATTGCATATGAGTTCAAACCGCTCCACCAAACCGGACTTCGATCGATGGCGTTTAGCAAGTGGCGACATCTCAACCGGGTAATCAGTAATAAAAGTAGGTTGAATCAGTTTCGGTTCGACGAGCTCAGAGAATATCGCGTCGATAATCCTGCCCGATCCCAGTGATGCCTCGACCGGCACGTGGAGTCTCTTCGCAATGGCACCGAGCTCGGCTTCGCTTTTTCCGGACACGTCCTCGCCTGCATATTCCTTGATCGAATCGAACATCGTAAGCCGCTTCCACGCCGGGGTGAAATCTATCTCGTTCTGACCTACAGCCACTTTCGCTCCGCCCGTGACTCGCATGCTGACCTCGTAAACGAGCTGTTCCACAAGTGACATCATCCACTCGTAATCCTTGTACGAGACATACAGCTCAAGCATAGTGAACTCCGGATTGTGGGACTTATCCATCCCTTCGTTCCGGAAATCCTTTCCGATCTCATAAACTCCTTCGAATCCCCCGACGATCAGCCTCTTCAAATAGAGTTCGTCTGATATCCTGAGGAAGAGCGGCATAGCTAACGCGTTGTGATGAGTGGTGAATGGTCGTGCCGCCGCTCCGCCGTAGATCGGCTGAAGGACCGGCGTTTCCACCTCGAGATAGCCGCGTTCGTCGAGAAATTTCCTGATCGTGCTAACTACCCTCGCGCGCTTGACAAATACTTCCTTCACTTCAGGATTGACGGCCAAATCGACATACCGCTGCCTGTATCGAAGTTCCTTGTCAGAAAAAGGATCATAAACTGTTTTGTTCCCCTGCTCGTCGACTTTCTCCTTCACCACCGGCAGAGGACGGATTGACTTGGACAGGATCTCAAGGTTCCTGGCGTGAACGGAAATCTCTCCGGTCCTCGTCCTGAACGCGAATCCTCTCACACCGATGAAGTCGCCGATGTCCATCAACCTGAAACGGTCGTACACTTCCCCGAGATCATCTCGCCTGAGATAAATCTGTATTCGTCCCTTCGAATCCTGAATATGACAGAATGACGCTTTCCCCATTCGTCGCAAAGACATAATGCGCCCCGCGACCGCGACGTTCTCAAAAGGGACATCGTCCTTGAATGTGTTCAGGATATCCGTGGAATAGTTATTTG
This sequence comes from Candidatus Kryptoniota bacterium, assembly GCA_036567965.1. NCBI lineage: Bacteria > Pseudomonadati > Candidatus Kryptoniota > Candidatus Kryptoniota bacterium. Next base: position 234,708 of record DATCTN010000026.1, on the reverse strand, counting down.
TTTTGAAACTGTATGTGTATGGATTTACGTTTTCACTTTTCAGCGCCTCGAGCTCTTCAATTCTCCTCTTTGTAAGCTCGTTCTGCTCACGTTCGAACGAATCTCTACCCAAGGACTGACCTTCGTCTTCGATCAATACTTTCTCCTGCTCACGGTTGTATTACTCTTGAGGTTGACCAGCACCAGCTTCTTGTCGACATTTGTAATCTGATCCATACCTTTAAAGATGATGTCGACAACTTCGACGGACTCAACGTATTTCAGATTCCTTGAATGCAAGAGTTCACCTTTGAAGTCGCCGCCCTTCAAAACAAGCGCGGTTCCACCGGGGACGAATCCTGTTTCGAGCATTTCCAGCTCCCGGAGAAATCCGCGCGACCATTTGATCACTTGATCGAGCTTTCCTGCGGCTCTACTTACAACATAATCAAAATGGCCCTGAAATTCACGCGCTCTGGCCACTTCTTCAGCTCTGGCGTTAACAACTTTTACTGATGACAATCCCATTTTGCCGACAATGTCCGAGACGGCGGCAGTTTTTTTCGAAATGGAATCGATAAGCAGAATTTCCATATCCGGGTAGATAATCTTCAGTGGAATTCCTGGAAGTCCTCCGCCGGTCCCAAGATCAACCAGACGCGCATCGCTCTTCAATCTGGTCAGAAAGAGGAAGGATATGGAATTCAGAATATGGTTTGAATAGAAATTCAGTTCGTCCTTCCGGGAGATGAGGTTCAGGTTCGCATTCCATGAAAGAAGGAGATCTCTGTATTTTTCAAACTGGTCGGCCTGGTGCCTGTTGATCGACAACCCGTTTTGTTCGCAGATAGAAACGAACCAGGAAATGTCTTTCATTTAAAAGTGAAATTGCAGAGTCGTGTGCAGATCATATCCTGGAGATGGTTCACCGAATCGACGGGCGTCGTGAAGTGATTCAGGAACATAGAGTATGCGAGAAGATCGCCGTCAGCTGTCGTGAGATATCCTGAGAGGGAGCGCGCATTCTCGATAAATCCGGTTTTTCCGCGGACGTTCCCCTCGGCTTTCGTCCCCCTCATCCTGAATTGTAAGGTGCCGTCTATCCCTGCTATCGGCAGCGAATCGTAGAAATATTTCCACAACGGGCTTTTGTTCATCGCGACAAGAATTTTAACTATGTCGTCGGGGCTGACCAGATCCCACGAAGACAATCCGGATCCATCCGCGATCTCAATCCGCGACGTATCAATTCCGACCGAACCAAGAAATTGAGTCTCAACAACGCGGGAGTTGCCTGACGCGCCAAGTCCGAATTTTTGCCGGCCAAGTGTCCTGAAAACCTGTTCGGCCCAAAGATTCTGGCTCCTTTTATTTATGACATCAATGATTTGACTTAGCGGTGGCGAGGTGTAGCTTGCGACCTCCCACATCACCTGCGGAACGGGAAAATCGCGCGCGGAGCCGGGATCACCGACCACGAGCGGTCGACCGACCACTCTTATTCCGTTTGCGCCGAGCGTTTCGTTCAAAACCGTGACGGCATACCTGGAGGGGTCGTGAACCGTAAGCGAGATCATCATGCTGTCGAGATTGAGCGGATAGTTGCCGACTATGTGAATGACATTGGTGGCGGCATCCCTGTAGAAGTCGAGCGTATTGACTGTGTCGTTAACTGTCGCAGACGAGTTCACGAATGAGACATAACCGGTGTGAGGCTGAGTGGCGAACTGAACCGGTGTTCCGATCTTACCCGGCTTGAGAGTGAGGTCGATGCAGTTGTCATTGAAAGTAAGCCCGGATATCCTCGCAGCGTACCAGTATACATATTCGTGCCAGTCAAGACTCCACCCGCCTCCCACAGGAACGTTATCGAAGCACCTGTTGTCGCCGATAATGTTTCCCGTGACCACCTTGACGTTCAATAACTTGAGCGTGTCAGCCCAGTCATCAAAGGTCTTGATCACGTTGCCGTTTGTGAATCTTCCCGAAATAGTCGGGTCTCCGGATCCGACGACATACAAGTCGCCGAACAACGTATCGTCGAGTATATAGCCGTACGCCATGAGTGAGGTGTGATAAGTGAAGTCGGGGCCGAGCTGATTCAGCGCGGTCGATGTAGTAAGGAGTTTCATGTTCGAAGCCGGTGCAAAGTCGCGCCCGGCGTTGTGACTGAACAGCTCTTCGCCTGTTCGAAGATCCTTCACTTCGATCCCGATGAAGGCGTTCGAAAAAGTGCTATCGGAAATGAAAGCGTCGAGGTCCGATCTCAAAGTGAGGAGGGCTTGCGGTTCCTGGGCGTAGACAGCTACTTGAGCAAGAAGAAGGACGGAGAAGAGAAGTTTTCTCCCCATCAGGGATTTGGAAGGTCGACGAGTTTCCGGAGCGCGGCTATTTCCTTCCTGGCGAGATTCCGCCAGCCGCCGCGTTGAAGGCCGCGATGGTTCAACCCGGCATATGAATATCTGTCGAGCTGCACGACCCTTATGTCCAGTGATTCGAATAGCCTTCTTATCAGATGATGCTTCCCTTCATGTACGGCAATCCCGATCTCCGTTGCACCGCTTTCCGGAAGAACATATACGTCATTGGGAATGGTTACGGAACCGTCCAGCATAATACCTTTCTTCAAACGCAGAAGCTCCCTCTCCCGCAGCGGACGGTCGATCGTGGCTTTGTAAATTTTTATCACTTCGTGTCTAGGATGCATCAACCTGTTCGCGAGCTCGCCGTCATTCGTGAGCAACAGGACTCCCGTTGTATTCCTGTCGAGCCGTCCGACGGGATATACTCGTTCACGAACATTTACGACGTCAAGTATGCTGCGTCTTCCTTTTTCATCGTGGACGGTCGTCACTACGTCCTTCGGCTTATTCACGAGGATGTATACCAGATTAGTCTGGAGTCTCGCTCCCCTCCCGTCGACTGTGACCTTATCCTTTTGCGGATCGACTTTCGTCCCGAGTTCAGTCACGGTCCTGCCATTTATTTTGACTCTACCTCCAGCTATCATCTGGTCGGCTTTACGACGTGAGGTGATCCCCGATGAAGAGAGATACTTATTGAGTCGAACCAGCTCCGCCACTCGCTTACTCTTGCCCCGTTCCGTTTGGAGGCGTCTGCTCAGAACTCCCTTCGGCAGCTGTTTTGTTTTCTGACAACGGTTGTTCCGTAAGCGCTGTAATTTCCAGTTGTATCGACTCCTCCGCGCCCTTGCTTCTGATTTCCCTGATTATTTCATCAATCTCTCGGAGTTTTGGCAAATCCTCGAGATTCTTCAGTGCAAATAGCTTCAAAAATTTTTGCGTTGTGCCGTATAGCAGAGGCCTTCCGACTGTGTCAGCCCTTCCGATAACCGTCACGATTTCCTTCTCGAGCAAACTGTGGAGTACATAGTCGACATTCACACCGCGAATCGATTCGATCTCCGGCTTCGTCACAGGCTGTTTGTACGCGATGATCGCAAGCGACTCCAGCGCGGAGTTCGAGAGCTTCCTCTTCGCTCTTTCCTTGAAAAGGATGGAGATCCACTGTGCCATTTCCTTTCGTGTGGCGTACTGGAAGCCGTTCGCGATTTCAATTATACGGAATCCGCTTCCTTCCGAATCGTACTTTGCGTTCAGAGCATCGATGCGCGCGGTGATCGCGTCGGGGTTCACCCTGCCGAACGCATGGGATGCGTCAAGGACAGTCTTTATTTGCGACGCTGGAATCGGTTCATCGGAGGCAAAAATTACCGCCTCAATTATGTGCGCAAGTTCATCGATGACTTCATCACGGGACTGGACCGCCTCAGAAGTGGAACCGGTTTCAGCATTCACTATCTGGTCGAGACCGCTCAACGAAGCAGCCGCCTGTTCGTTCTCAGTTTTTTCCGGAGTGCTCACACTCTCAGTATTCTCCAAAATGTTCCGATGTTCGTCACCGCCGGTCAATTCGTCACCTGAGGGCAAGTCTGCTCGGTTCTCACTCTTCGGTTCCGCAGAGGTCATCGCATTTTCTTCGCGAGAGGCTCCGATAGGATCGGGTATTGATTTTTCGGTGTCTCCATTGCTGCGGATCTCGTTCGGATCCCGGTTCAACCCATCTTCAGGATAGTTCTGCTTCGGCATTATTCTCTATTACATCTTCGAACTTAGAAATTATGAAATCGTTGAAGGCACCACTGGTCTGGACGCGCAGAACATTTCTTTTTATCAGCTCTAGCAACGCTATGAAAGTCACAACGAGTGTTATCCTCTCATGAATTTGAGCAGCGAGCTCGAGAAAATGGATTGTGGCTCTGTCTTTAAGAGAATCCACCAGAAATTCGATCTGTTCATCTATCGTAACGCTCAGTCGCTGGATACTGTGAAAAGGTGTTGACTCGAATTTATCCATCGCGCGCTTGAACGCGGTAACCAGATCTATGAGTGTCGCATTCTTCAGCTGCTCGTCTTCAGGACTCGAGTGCTGTCGCTCGTCCTGGCGGAAATAAGTCCTGTAAAACAGCCTTCCGCCCGCTTCTTCCAGAACTCCGAAGTTTCTCGCGCCTTCCTTGAAGCGAGCATACTCGGCGAGTCTATCGGCAAGTTCGCGGCGCGGATCATCCTCTACGAGATCTTCGATTCCTTCTTCGTGCGGGAGGAGCATGCGCACCTTAATTTGCATAAGGGTCGCAGCCATAACAATAAAATCGCCGGCTACTTCGAGATCCAGCAGCTGGAGATATCTTACATAATCGAGAAACTCTTTTGTGATTTGAGCGATCGGAATATCGTAAATATCCAGCTGATCGCGCTTGATAAAGAACAGGAGAAGGTCAAGTGGGCCTTCGAAGTCGTTCAACTTAACTCTGTACGTCATCCCATCTTCATTGCTTGGTGAACCTGGTCCATGGTGTGTTTCGCGATCACTTTTGCCTCTTCTTCTCCGCGCTCCAGTATCTTTTCGACTTTATGCGGGTTCTGTTCAAATTCTTTCCGGCGCTCGTGCATAGGCGCCAGGAACGCGTTGATGCGGTCAGCCGCCCGCATCTTGCAATCGACACAACCGAGCTCGCCGCTCTCGCATCCGCGGCGGATTTCTTTTTCTTCCGCGGCGTTGAACTTCTGGTGATAAGTAAACACGAGACAAATGTCCGGCCTTCCGGGATCGCCCTTTCTGATCTTTTGCGGATCAGTAACAGCCTTCTTCATTTTCTTTTTTACTTCTTCGGGAGATTCGGAAAGGAGAATGCCGTTGTTCAGAGATTTGCTCATCCTTCTTCCGTCGAGTCCGGGAAGTCTCGCGAATTTCGTCAGCAGCCCCGCCGGTTCCGGGAAAACATTCCCATATTGATTGTTGAAGTCCCTGGCAATCTCGCGCGTGACTTCAATATGCGGGAGCTGGTCTTCACCGACAGGAACCACTTCGCCCTTGTACAGGAGAATGTCGGCAGCCTGGAGCACTGGATATCCGAGATATCCGTAACTGATCGGACCGAGATGAAGATCGCGCACCTGCTCCTTCAGCGTGGGATTTCGTTCGAGCCTCGACTTGGTAATCAGCATCGAAAAGATCAGATGGAGTTCGGCGTGCTCCTTTACCTTGGATTGTCTGAACATGGGACTGTGCTCCGGATCTATTCCTGCCGCGAGCCAGTCCATAACCATATCGATAGTCAAATCGTAAATCTTCGACGAATCGAGATTGGTGGTAAGCGCATGGTAATCGGCTACGAGGTGATAGTTCTGGTACCCGCCTTCGTTTTGGAGTGCGACCCAATTTTCAAGTGCCCCGGCCCAGTGGCCGAGATGCAACTTGCCTGTCGGACGCATCCCGCTTAGGATGATCTTCTTATTCGGCATTGTGCGTCAAATTTAAGATATTTTTCTACTTCATAAAAAGGTACGGCTTCCATTTTTCGTCAATTCTTCCGACGAAATGTCTTATGAAAGCCACATGGTTCGGTCGGCGAGGAGAAGAAACCAGTTTCATTCCGGCTTCTTCGGGAGTACGGTCGCCCTTCTTGTTGTTGCATTTCATGCACGCGCAGACGAGGTTTTCCCATGTCTCTTCACCTCCGCGCGTCTTGGGGATAACGTGATCGACTGTGAGAGGGAGATCTCCTCGTCCGCAATACTGGCACCTGTTGCCATCGCGTCTGAGGATGTTCTTCCTTGAAAGGATCACTCGCTTGTGTGGTACACGGTAGAAGACAGAGAGTCGCAGGATGCTGGGCATGGGAAGCGATGTCGACACCGATCGCAGAACCATCCCATCATATCTTTCGATCAATTCTGCTTTACCGAGATAAAGAAGGATGACCGCTTTTTTCCAGCTGCAGATAGTAAGCGGTTCGTAGTTTTGGTTTAGAAGTAAAACTTTTCCGTAGCTCCTGTCACGAGTATAACCCGGGTCGCTTCGCATCGAATACTGGCGCGCACCTTCGGACAGGTCGTGATCATTTTGCGCAATCTTGTGATCATAATAGCTGAAGACTCAAACACCTCTCTTTCGTCAGATTATCCTGCAGGCTCCGACAAATTTTGCCAGAAGATTCTTGTCGAAGTCCTTCCTTCCTCTGTCAAAGCTGCCAACCCTGACAAACCCTGAGGAATGGATAAACTGTTTGTTCTTTCCGATATACAGCGCGACATGACTAATTTTATCGCCATTTGACGAAAAAAACAACAAATCTCCCGCCCTTAGTTTTCTGAAACTCTTTCCGATTGCCTTTCCGGCTTGGAATTGAAGATCCGCATCGCGCGGCAGTGCGATTCCGTTGAGCGCAAACACTGTCTGGATGAACCCGGAACAGTCGAATCCCATCGGGCTTCTCCCTCCCCACACGTATGAAACTCCCTTGAATGAAAACGCCGTCGCCAGAAGCCGACCAATGGAAAAATCCGACTCCGGAATGTTCTCGACCGCGGATGTTTTCTCAACGAACGTGATATCGCCGTCAGGTGTTTTTATTTTCCAGAATCCGTCCGTCTGTCCGGCAACCGCAAGTGGACAACCGCGAACTATTTCCCGGGCAATTCCGGACGAGGAGTCAGGCTCTTCGAGAAGTCCCGCAGTCTTTTTCGAAACATACATCCTGGAGATGGATTCAAACTTCCGGTATTCATCTTCCTTGAAAAGTGATACCTGGGCGAGTGCGACCCAGCCGATATATCCGTCGGTTGTCAGTCGGACTCTGACCCAGTTGTCACGAATTTGAAGGACATCGAAAGATTCTCCGTACAGGACTTGAGTCACCTGTTCCGATGTGGAGTCGTCGAAGCGCCTGACAGGCGCGACACCGACTCGACAAATTCCAAACTTCTTTCTTCCGACTTCTTCGCCCGGCAACAGCGCCAATTTGATCTTGAAGCCGTACTTATGAGCCTGATAAATCTCGGAGACGCGGATTGCATTTGAGATTGAGTCCGTAACTACTGCGAAAAACTTCTTTCCGGGCGAGCATTCCAGAACGCCAAATCGGGTGTCGACTCTCAACTTTCTTTTAAGACGCCCCTCGAATTCACTCCGAGAGCGGGTTTTACCATTCCCAGACATAGTAGTGAAAATATATTACCGGCCCACCTGCGAAACAATGAGGAGAATTAGTAGGTAGTGTCTCACTTTTAAATGCTTCTGTCACCCCGAACGCTGGATGGGGGCATTCCAGTCCAGACTCGTTTCGGCGTCCAGAACCAGATGCTGCAAGTGAAATCGCTCCGGAGGTGAGTGGCGGGTGGATTCACATAGGAGTTCAAGATTTAACATTATAGCGAGAATGATAGGTCCACTTTATCCACCTGCGCCAAAAACTTCTCTTGAAGTTTTTCCTACTCGGGCATAAATTTTTATCACCCATCATTAATCCCAAAGGAGATGAGCGATGAAGCTTTTCGTTTGCGTCAACCAGGTTCCTGATACCGAAACAAAAGTGAAGGTAGGTGATGACGGCAAGACGATTGACCGATCTGAGATCAACGTCATCCTTAATCCGTACGACGAAATTGCGATTGAGGCGGCGCTCCAGCTTAAGGACAAATCTCCTTCTGAAGTAACATACGTTTCAATAGGAGGCGATTCGAACAAGGACGTGATCCGAAAGGCTCTCGCGATGGGAGGTGATAAAGGCGTCCTGGTGAAGACCGGTATGGCCAGAGATTCGTTCGCGGTCGCGTCTATGATCGCGTCGGCACTAAAGGACTCGGGCGCAGATATCATCTTCTTCGGCAAGCAATCGATAGACTACGATGATTCGGCGGTAGGCACAATGGCAGCCGAACTTCTCGGTCTCCCTTCCGCGTCCGTGGTCGTGAAACTGGATGTGAATGAAGCCGATCGGAAAGTGGTGTGCGAGAGAGAAATTGAAGGCGGCAGGGAGACGGTGGAGCTTTCGATGCCTTGTGTGATCACGGCGCAGAAAGGACTTAACGAACCGCGGTACCCGTCTTTGAAAGGTATCATGGCCGCGAAGTCGAAACCGGTTCAGGAAGTGGCGCCGGGTACAACGGCAGCGTTTACGGAGACAACCGTAATGAAGAAGCCTGCAATAAAACAGGCAGGCAGAATTCTCGGCACAGACAAGACCGCAGTCGATGAGCTTGTGAGACTGCTTCACGAAGAAGCAAAAGTTATCTGACACAGGAGAACGTGATGAAGATACTGGCGTTTGCGGAACAGCGGGAAGGTAAGTTCAAGAAAGTCGCATTTGAAGTTGCGGGCGCCGCAGTGCGCCTCGCGCAGGAGCTCGGAGCCGAAGCACTGGCAACGGTCATCGGCAATGACGTCTCGGCTATCGCGCCGGAACTTGGAGGTTGCGGAATAAAAAAGGTGTACGCTGTAGATGATCGACGGCTTAACTTGTATTCCACGACAGCGTATGCAAAAGGACTCGCGGCAGTTGCGGACGCAATTTCGGCGGATGTCATACTTCTGCCGGCGAGCGCGATGGGGAAGGACCTCGGTGCCAGACTCGCCGCAAAATTGAAAGCCGGACTGGCAGCAGACTGTGTGGGGATACGTTCCGAGTCCGGCTCGATCATTGCGACAAGACCTGTATACGCGGGGAAAGCTTTAATCGATGTCAAAGTCAATTCAGAAAAGGAAGTGTTTACCCTTCGGCCGAATGTATTCAGTCCCGGTCCTTCCGACGGTTCCAGGGCTGCATGTGAAAAAGTGGCTGTGAAATTCGAAGATTCAGATTTTGCATCCAGGGTCACGTCTGTAGCCGTGACGAAAGCCGGCAGGCCCGACTTGACCGAAGCCGAAATAATAGTTTCAGGCGGGCGGGGACTCGGCGGACCGCAGAATTTCAAGATGATCGAAGATCTCGCGGATGCGATGGGGGCAGCCGTCGGCGCTTCCCGCGCAGTCGTAGACGCAGGATGGAGACCTCATGACGACCAGGTCGGGCAAACCGGAAAGACCGTGTTGCCCTCATTATATGTTGCGGTCGCCATCTCGGGCGCGATCCAGCACCTTGCCGGCATGTCGTCCTCAAAATGCATAGTAGCCGTGAACAAGGACAAAGACGCGCCGATCTTCCAGGTCGCGGATTACGGAATTATCGGAGATGCTTTCGAGATCGTACCCGAGATAACGGCACGTGTGAGAAAGGCTCTTGGAAAAGATTGACTCTTTCCGCAAATTGACGATGAACGAGGAGAGATTCATTTGCAGAAAGTAATGGTTGACATACTCGGACTTTCCCCCAGCCCCTCCAGTCCCGGCGCGTACGCACTGATACTCAAAGAGACCGAAGGTGAGAGGAGACTTCCGATAATTATCGGTCAATTTGAAGCGCAAGCGATCGCGTTGGAACTTGAAGGGATCAAACCGCCGAGACCTCTCACTCACGACTTGGTGAAGAACGTTCTGGACACGCTGGGGAATTCCCTGTCCGATGTGATTATCAGTGAATTGCGAGATGGAACATTTTACGCGCGACTTAACGTGGAAGGAAACTCGACCGCGCACGAGATCGACGCGCGTCCAAGCGACGCGATAGCGATAGCGATTCGATTTGGCGTCCCAATATATGTTGCTGAATCCGTAATGGAAGAAGCATCGACGATTCCGGAGGCAGAGGAAGGCGAGCATGAAATCGAGTCGACTGACGAACGCACAAAAAAGGGACGCGAGCGTTCACCTGCATACACGAAGGAATCTAAAATGCAGCAGTTGCAGAAGGAATTAACCGACGCCATAAGCCGCGAAGATTACGAACGGGCTGCGAAACTTCGCGACGAAATCAGACGGCTTCAACTCGGCGACTGACCCCGCTACGCACTAACCGGAGGGCAATATGAAATCTATGGTACTGGCTGTTGTCATGTTATTGTCGTGCGCATTCTCGGGCCCAACGCTTCAGGACCTGCTGAAGAAGAGCGACGACCTGTTCAACAGTTTCGACAACAAGGAGGCGCTCCAGGTTCTTCGCGACGCAAACAACGAATATCCTGACAACGCGGAAATCCTCTGGAGAATGTGCAGGGCGCAGACCCACATTGCAGACCACATGCCCGTAGCAACGGACGACCAGAAGGACGAGCAGCTACAGGCATACCAGGAAGCTTACAACAACGCTGACCGGGCAGTAAAAGCCGATGGGAATAATTCTATGGCGTACACCTACCGCGCAGTAGCAAACGGAAAGGTCGCGCTTTTCAAGGGAGTGTTCAGCGTCGCTCCGATCGTCAAGCAGGTGCGCGAAGATTGTGAGCGTGCGATAGCGCTTGACCCGAACAACGCGATACCATATTACATCCTAGGAAGAACTCACGCGAAACTTGCCGAGAAGCCGAAGTTGTTCCGGTGGCCGTTGGGGCTGGCGTGGGGAAACATGGACGACGCGATCAAGTTTTACGAAAAGGCAGTCGGCCTCGACGGGAATTTCGTAATGTTCAGGCTCGATCTTGCCAAGGCGTATGACGAGCAAGAGGAGTACCAGAAAGCGCGGGAGCAACTCTGGACAATCCCCGGAATACCGAAGAGAGACGAGGATGACGACAGCTTGAAAACAGCCGCGTCGTCGCTTCTTCAGGATATCAAGGACAAGTAAGGGCTCAGGCGGACTTCCCGAAGAGGGTCTTTCCTATCTTGCACCTGAAGCACCTTTTCTCGGAACATAAAGTCCTGTACAAATGAAGCGCTCCCTGTTGAGCTATAACGTTTCCGAGAACGTTGTCTCCCCCAAATAATGCCTCCTTCACGAGAAGCGTGACATTATTGTCCGCTGTCGGAAAATGCCGGCTGTAAATATCCAACGACCTTTGTTGAAGATCCTGAAGCTGGAATATTTTTCCTCTTAAGTATGCCAGCGGCAACAGGACATTTATGATGATCTCTTCGGCCCGATTGGACCCGACGAGCATCCTTATTTTTGTCGCAGCTGGTTCGCCAAAGACGAAATGTCTCGACCAAAAATCCTTCGCGGGAACTGTGAGGAGGTCGCGCCACAACCTGAGAGGATCCGAAGCAGTCTCATGAGCAATGGATTCAAAGATTGATTTTGCAGTGAAGTCCTTGCCGCGACCGGTCACCATCTGAGCCGCTCCGGCGATTCGAACAGAGGGAAAATTCTGCGGCCGCAACTTAAAGAACAGCCACTCCGATTTGTCCAAGAATTCACGTTTATATTTCTTCTTCAAGCCGAGCCACAACCCTTCGATTCTGCGAGCATAATTCACCGACTCCTCATCGAAGCCGGTTGTTTGATGCGGCAGCAATCCGGCTACGCCGAATAAAATCGACTCGGCGACCGTAACGTCCCCGTTGGCTTGTTCAGACAGGAAAGAGAGCGTGACATTCCTGGAAAGCTTCCTGAACGAGGCGGTATTCTTGCTGTAGCCCAGGCCCTCCACAATTCCTTCGTACAAAAGCTGATCCCAGTGTGCTTCCTCTCTCAGCTCCTTATCGTCGTATGATTTATGTTCGATCAGGAGCTCCGAAAAATCTTTGAAGTATTTCTGTTTCGCCTCAAAGACCACAGGCCGGTTCTCGTCAATGATATCCTTCAGGCGCTCTTCAAATTTATTGGCCTTATGCATGAATCTTCGTTCACCAAGGAGATTGAGGAACTCCATCTTCGCGGCAGAGGGAACAGATTGAGCTCTTCCCATACATTTCAACGTGCCTAAATAGTCTTCCCTCTCCAGGCCGGAAAGGAATCGTTCCGCGTCTGCCGAGAGGTAGTTCGAAAGCTCAACCGTCTCAATTCTTCTCCTCGCTTGAGTGAAGCATTCCAGATCATGGTCAGCTTCCACAACTACATGCAGGACTACGGAGTTATAATTTCTGTCCAGTTGGTGGTTGTGCGAAATCCAGTCCGAACTTCTGCGATGGAGTTCGATGTCCCCTCGGTACGCCACGCCATCCAGTTTTACGAGCGCGTTTCGGAAATCGGGACCGGTGTCCGAGTTAAGCTCGCCGGTCTGGACAATTTCAACCCGTCTGCCGGACACGGCTTTCAGGTTGGGATCGAATTTGCGATTCCAAAGGAGCTCTTTGAGCTGAAACTCCGACAGATCTGAGAGCATATTACATCTTATTGAATGAAAAGATAATCGCTCTTCTTACTGCTAAAGTTTCTCCGGTAGGTACGTGGTATACTGCCGCTATTTCGTTTCGTCCGGGCTTCAGGTCAACCGCGGTAAACGTGACCCTCTCCTTGTCCGCAGCCGGCTTCATGTCTTCTCTCTCACCGTTCACATAAAGTGAAATCCAGCTTTCCGCCGAATCTGGCCGAAGCAGCAGCGAGATATTGAGTGAACTCCCGCCAATGCTTACGGGAAGCGAGCCTCCTTCGAACTCAAAATAAGCCGGGATTCGATTTTCACGTTCGACGAAACTGCTTAATCCGTGATTCTCATTCCGCGAGCCGTTATTATCGTCAGTCATCTGAAGCGAGATCGGCATCGCGAAGAACACAAAAGTCAAAATGAGAAAGCCCAGCCATGAGAGGACTTTCCTCAGGAAGAATTTCATTTCCCTTTCAGTAAAGCGTTGTAATAAAACGCCTTCTCTCTTACCCTGTCGGCAAATTTTTCGTCATATCCCGCGAATATGATATCCCTTCCCACGTTTATAAGAACCGGGGTGCCGCCATCGGCCGCCACCGCGGCGACATCTTCGACCGAGCCGCCCTGCGCACCGACACCCGGTATCAGGAGCGGGAGCTGCGGGTATTCCTTCCTTATCGAAGCTAGCTGATCACCTTTCGTGGCTCCCACCACCGCTCCAATATTTCCATCTTTGTTCCACTCGGAAAGTTTTTCCAGAACATACTCGTAAAACTTTTTTCCGCCGAACTCGAGCAGCTGAAAGTCGTGTGCCCCTTTGTTGGATGTCACAGCGAGAGCGAATATATCTTTCTCTTTGTAACAAAGAAAAGGTTCTATCGAGTCATACCCCATGTATGGATTCACCGTCACAGCATCGGCTTCAAAGAAATCGAAAAATGTCTGCGCATAATATTTCGCGCTGTTGCCGATGTCGCTTCTCTTGCAATCGGCGATCACATAAATATCGTCGGGAATTCTAGCTATCGTTTCCCCGAATGTCAGCCATCCTTTTTCGCCGAGCGCCTCATAGAAAGCCGTGTTCAGTTTAAACGCGCATGCAACATCGGCGGTCGCTTCTATTATCCTGGAATTAAACTCGAGAACCGCGTCCTCGTATTCGAAGAGGAATTCCGGGATCCTGTCAGCAGATGGATCGAGCCCGATGCAAAGATTGCTCGAACGTTTCTCGATGGAAGCGGAAAGCTTTTTGAAACTCATCTCGAACCAAAGATTTTCGAATCGAAATTCTTCCACATCATCGATTCGACGGGGAGTTTTGTCTTGCGAGTGTACTTCGCTGTTTTCTTTTTATTATAAGGAACCATCACGTCACCGCTGACCTGAAAGTAAATCAGTTGTCCGATCGGCATGCCGGCGTAAATCTTAACGGGCTGTTTCACGCTTATCTCAAGCGTCCAGGTGTTGCAGTAGCCGATATCGCCTTTTCCTGCCGTCGAGTGAATGTCGATGCCAAGCCTCCCGATACTCGATTTGCCTTCGAGGAACGGTACGAACGTGTGGGTTTCCGTATACTCCTGCGTGACTCCGAGATACAGGCGTCCCGGGAGAAGGAGGAAACCGTCATCGTCAATTTTGAACTGTACCACCTCGTTATGCCTGCGCGCGTCCAGGACGTCGTCTTTATAGACAGCCATTTTGTCGGCGAGATGGACATCATAAGAATTCGAGCCGAGATATTTTCTGTCGAACGGCTCGATCACAATGCTTCCTTTATCTATTTCTTCAAGGATTCGCTTGTCGCTGAGGATCATTCCCTAATGTTCCTTCCTGTGTGCGTAGAAATTTAAAAGAATCCCGACCATCATCCAATCTGAAAGAATCGACGATCCTCCGTAGCTGATGAATGGGAGGGGGATTCCGATGATCGGGGCAAGATTGACATTCATTCCGATGTTAACGAAAACGTGAAAGAGAAAGACGGATGTTATTCCGATGGCCGCGAGGCTTGAAAATCGAGTCTTCACGGTTTCCGCGATTCTTACCCCCCTGAAAAAAAGCGCACCGAACGCGACAAGAGTGAATGCTGCGCCCGCAAACCCAAACTCCTCACCGATAACTGTGAATATGAAATCCGTCCACCTGGCGGGAACGAACCTGAGTTGGGTCTGAGCGCCGTGCAGATATCCTTTTCCAAAAAGCCCGCCGCTTCCGATCGCGACGCGAGCCTGGAGAGCATTATAGCCGGCGCCCTGGGGGTCAATGTTGGGGTTCAAAAATATCTGGATACGTTTTTGCTGGTGAGGCTGAAGAAGTTTCTTGTAAAAATATTCCATGAACAGACCAAACGATACCGCGACAAAGCTCAACGTGACGGCAAACAGCTTTTTACGGCTAAGAAGAAAGAAGAGAACGCCGAACGCAACTACGGTGATCAGAAGAGTCGATGTTCCGGTGAACTCCGCAAATATGATCGCGATCGGTGCGATAAGCGCGACAATTACAAGCGGTTGAAGTCCGCCCCAAAACAGAATCGGAAAGAATATGGCAAAGTAGACGACGGTTGTCCCGAGGTCCGGCTGTACCGCTGTCAGTATCATGGGAGCTCCGACAATCGCCGCCGATATCCCGATCAAATGCCACGGGGTCCGCTCATTCGCTTTCTCGGAAATGAACTTTGACAACGCGAGTATCGTCGCCACTTTTGCGAACTCGGAGGGCTGGCCACCGACGCCGAATATTCCCAGCCAACTGGTGTGGCTTGCAACTCTTTTCCCGCCGACCAGCACGAACAGCAGAAGGAGAATAGTGAACGCATAGAAATAGTAAGCACCGTTTTCAAGAAAACGGTTCGAGGAGAACATGATTGTGAGGGCGAGGACTATGCCCATGCCCTGCCAGATCAGATCCTTGACAAAATAATCGCTGGTGCCGGAATTGAATGTGGCGCTGTTGACCGCCAGTACCCCGATGGTTCCGAGAATCAGGGCAAGAAAGAAAGTCTTATAGTCGAACGAGTCTTTGAAAAAATCGAACATTACTTGAGGGCGGCAGTAGTCACAGGAGCCGGCGGCACCTCCTGCGGCAGGTCGCCCGTCTCTTTCAGATAGTACTCGATCAGTGCTTTGGAGATAGGAGCGGCGATGGATCCTCCGAAGCCCGCGTTTTCCACAAGGACCGCGAGTGCAATCTTCGGATGTTCGTACGGCGCGAAAGAGATGAACCACGCGTGATCCTTTCCACGCGGGTTCTGCGCCGTGCCAGTCTTTCCGGCGACCAGAACGCCTGGAATCGCCGCTACTCGCCCCGTTCCGGCGGAACCATTCACGACCAGGTACATCCCTTCGCGGACCTGATCGAATACTTCCTTGCTTATCGGAATTGTCCGATCGTTGTACTGCGTATAGTAAATCTTGTCGTTGTTCCTGTCGCGCACGTATCGCACAAGATGCGGCTGATAATAATGCCCATAGTTCGCAAGTGCCATCGTGTACGCCGCCATCTGTATCGGCGAGCAGCTCAGTTCTCCCTGACCGATCCCGAGGCTCACCAGATAACCGTTTGTCCAGCCGTTCTTCCCGAAAACCGTATCGAAGTAATCTCTCGACGGGAGCACCCCCGGGCTTTCTTCTTTGAGGTCGATCCCGGTCTTTTCTCCGAACCCGAACATCTGGCCGTACTTCGTCCAGGTATCAAGGCCCACTTTGAGCATGAGGTTGTAATAAAACACGTTGCACGATTTTTCTATCGCGTCTATGATGTTGACGGTTCCGTGGACGCCATGGCACCTGAACGCCCTGCCGCCGTAATAGAAAACGCCCGTGCAGTGAATTGTGTAACTTTCATCTGCGATTCCTTCCTGGAGCGCGGCGCTCGCGAGGACCATCTTGAATGTTGATCCCGGCGGCAGAACGGACATCGTTGCGCGGTTGAAGAGCGGATGGTCCTGGTTATTCATCAACGCGTCCCATTCATCCTTCGACGTGTAACCGGAAAAAACGTCGGGATCAAAATCAGGGGCGCTGACCATCGCAAGGACTTCACCATTATTCGGATCGAGGGCGACGACGGCACCTCTCTGGCCGACCAGCAAAGACTCGGCCTTGGCCTGCAGTCCTTCATCGAGCGTCAGGTAAAGGTCGTTCCCGTCCTTTGCCGCAACGTCGATCTTGCCCTCCTCGTAGCTTCCCATGACCTGCCCGCTCGCGCTAACCGCCAGATACTTCAGCCCCTTCTGACCGCGCAGGATGGTCTCGTAACTTGCCTCAAGTCCCGTGTAGCCGACGATATCGCCAGGCTTATAATAATCTCCGAGCGTCTCGAGCTGTTGTTCTGAAATTTCCTTTGTAAATCCGAGCACATGGGCCGCTCTCGCCTTGCCGATGTAGACGCGTTTCGGATCTATGTCGAAATAGACACCCTTGAATTCCTTGAGATGCTCCTCGATGGAGGAAAGTGTCGCGAAGGAAATATCCCGTTTCAGCCTGACCGGAAAGTAAGGCGATATCTGGGTTCCAATCTGGATCCTCCTCGAGATATCGCTGCTGTCCATCTGAAGAAGTGTTGAGAAAGCCGGTATCTGACTGTCCTTGAATTCGAACGGTATCACCGATACTTCATATGCGGGATCGTTCTCCACAAGAACCTTTCCGTTCCTGTCGAATATCTCGCCGCGAAGTGGCTGCTGAACGAATATGCGTGTGGTAATCGACTCGGATTTTTTGCCATAGACAACTTCATTCATGAGTTGCATGTCGCCGAGTTTGATCACGATCGCGAGTAAGGCAACTGTGACGACCCCTCTCATGATAACCGATCTTGCGCGCGAGCCGAAATCGGTGTCAAACATATCGACTCTTCTTTCCGTTCACGAATACAATAATCATTGCAAAAACCGACGTGTAGACTGTCGTACCAAGAGTGAATTTCAAGAAAACGTAGACATAATTCAACTCGCCGGCTGCGATGATCGGAAGCGCCACAAGTTCCGAAACGAAAAGAGTGATGGCGGAAATCCAGGCGAAGCTGAAGGTCCTGGCGGCAAGCTCGATGTCGCTCTCCTTATAAAAGAAGCCGGCGACAAATCCCGCAATGACTCCGATGAATGAGGTGATACCCAGGAAATGTGTCGCAAGGAGGTCGTGGAATATCCCGATTACAAATCCGCCGCACATGCCGTTCAGCTGCCCTTCGCGCAGCGAAAGGAATACAACGAACAGGATCACCAGCTGCGGCGAGACAAGATTGATCGCCGCAAAGTTGTCCAGGAATTTCTGAGCGATGATCGCCGCGATACCGAGACCTATGTATCCGAGAATCTGTTTTGTCATTTAGTCTTTTGAAGCGCTTTTGATTCCAAACCGACTGCGCCGGCAGGCCGCGAGTACCGCATGACGAACGCCGCCGAGAGCGAGGTGTAATCGACCGCCGGCTGGACTTCTATTTCCTTAAATATGTTTCCCGCCTCATCGGTCGCTTTGGCCACGATCCCGATCACGATTCCCGGAGGGACAAGACTGCTGAGAGTCGATGTCTCGACGATATCGTTTTCACCAACTGAATACCGTCTCGACACGTTCTTCATGGACAAATCGCCAAACCCGCCGGCCACGATTATTCCGTCAGACGCCGCGTTTACAAGCCGTGCCGCTATTCTGCTGTCGCTGTCGAGAAGAGTCCTGACTAACGAGTAATTGCCGCTCACCGCCATCACGATTCCTACGAGGCCTCTCCCCGTGACCACCGGGTCGTTGACCGAAACGCCGTCATCAGATCCGACATCGAGCGTGACGAAGTACCTTCCGCTTTCTGAGGTTCGCCCAACCACGTTGGCCGGAATCATCGGAGCAGGTTTCAGGCCCTTCAGTTTGAGCATATCGCGCAGCTGCTGGTTCTCGGCAACTGTCTCGCGGATACGCGCCGCCATATCGACAAGCTGGGCGTTTTCCCTCTGCAACTCGTTGTTCTTCGCGCTGAGACTGAAATATCCGAGCACGCTCTTGACTCCGGCCTCGAGGTACGAAGTGGTCACCAGTCCAAGAGTCTGCAAACCCTGCGTGTGCGTGTTACTATTCGTGGAGATAAGGAAAAAAGAAAAAGATAGGAGCAGCGCGAAGACCAGATAGTTCTTCGCTACCGCGAAAAATTCAGTTAACCATTTAAACATTCCCTGCTACCGTCAATACCGTCTGCTCTTGATAAGCACCTTGTTGTATTCCGCGATCTTGTCGAGGACTTTTCCGACACCTCGCACCACAGCAGTAAGAGGATCTTCTGCCACGTGAACCGGCAGATTGGTTTCCATCCTGATTCTCTCATCCAGACCTTTGAGCAGCGCGCCTCCGCCGGAGAGCATGATTCCCCTGTCCAGGATATCGGCGGACAATTCAGGCGGTGTACGCTCGAGAGAGATTTTTACCGCATCCACAATAGCGCCGACTGGCTCGTTCAAAGCTTCACGGATCTCGGCCGAACTAACTTCGGTTGTCTTCGGAATGCCGGCCACAAGATCACGACCCTTTACTTGAATCGTAATTTCTTCCTTGAGCGGCATTGCGGAGCCGACTTCACATTTAATCGCCTCAGCGGTGCGTTCCCCGATGAGTATGTTATGGTTCTTCTTGAAGAATTGTATGATCGCGTTGTTCATCTCGTCGCCCGCGATCCGTATGGATTCCTCGTTCACGATTCCCGACAGAGCGATGACAGCGATCTCAGTCGTGCCTCCGCCGATGTCGATGACCATATTTCCAACGGGCGCGTCGACATCGAGTCCTATTCCAATGGCTGCGGCCATCGGTTCAGCGATAAGATGAACTTCTTTTGCTCCCGCGTGTTCCGACGCGTCCCTCACGGCCCTCTTTTCGACCTCGGTAATTCCGCTCGGGACACTTATCACGATTCGTCTGCTCGGGATCATTCCGGCATGCACTTTCCGAATGAATGCACGAAGCATCCCCTCGGCGATTTCGAAGTCGGCGATAACTCCGTCACGCATCGGCCTGATCACCTGGATATCCCTGTGCGTTCGCCCGAGCATTTCTCTCGCCTCATGTCCGATAGCGACTATACGCTTCGAATTCTTGTCAAACGCGACGATCGATGGCTCTCGGAGAACGACGCCCTTGGATCTCATCCAGATCAGAGTGTTCGCGGTTCCCAGGTCGATAGCCAGATCGTTCGATAGTAGTCCGAAAAATCCCATCACTTCACTCTTCTAATGTTTGAAATGTCTGATTCCTGTAAAAACCATTGATATGTTCAGCCTATTCGCGGCCTCAATGGAGTCCGAATCTCGTACTGAGCCGCCTGGCTGGACGACCGCCGTAGCTCCGGCTTTCGCAATCTCCTCCACGTTGTCCGAGAATGGGAAATAGGCATCCGATGCTACGACACTTCCTTCGAGATTCAATCCGGCTTCGTCGGCTTTCATGCGCGCGATCCGGACGGAGTCCACTCTCGACATCTGGCCGGCTCCCGATCCGAGGGTCATCCCGTTCCCCGCGAAAACGATCGCGTTCGATTTCATGTGTTTGCAGACCGTGTAGGCAAATTTAAGGTTGCTTAACTCGGATTCCGTCGGCCTTCGGTTAGTCACCACCTTCAGATTGTTTTCATCGAAGATCACGCTGTCCGCGGTCTGTACCAGTATGCCTCCGCACGATGACCGCACCTGAAGAACGTCCGGAAGTTTGTTCTTGCACACGATAAGACGCCTGTCCTTCTTCTTCCTGAGAATTTCAAGGGCTTGAGAAGAAAACTCGGGCGCGATCAGCACCTCAAGAAAAATCTGGTTGAGTGTTTCAGCGAGTGCGGGCTCGACAGTCCTGTTGAGCGCCACTATTCCTCCGAACGCACTCTTGGGATCCGTCTTGAACGCCCGGGCATAAGCTTCGTCAAGATCATGCCCGATCCCGACTCCGCATGGATTCGTATGTTTGATGATTACAACCGCAGGCGCCTCAAATTCCTGGAGGAGTCTCTGCGCCGCGTCGACGTCAACGAGATTGTTGTAAGATAATTCCTTCCCGTGAATGTGCTCGAAAAATTTTCCGAAGTCCCCGTAAAAGCCGGCCGACTGATGTGGGTTCTCGCCGTAGCGCATATCCATGCTCTTCCGCTCGGCAGCCATGAACGAGTCGGGGATCTGATTTCCGTTTCCGAATTTCGACTTGAAGAAATTGGCAATCGCCACATCGTACATGGCGACCTTTTCAAACGCCGCTGCCGCCAGATACTTGAGGAGATTAATGCCGATCTCACCTTTAGCGGACAACTCCGCAGACACGTCAGCATACTGGGACGGGTCCACGACAACTGCGCAGCCTTCATAGTTTTTTGCTGCCGCGCGAATGAGGGACGGACCGCCGATATCGATGCTCTCGACGACAGCATCGAGGTTTGCGCCTGAAGCTACCGCCTGTTCAAATTTGTAAAGGTTAACGACAACCATGTCGAAGGTAGAGAGATTAAGCTTCTTCAGCTGGTCGAGATGATCAGGGATGCGCTTCGCGAGAATACCCGCAAAGACAGCAGGATGGAGAGTCTTCACGCGCCCATCCAGTATCTCAGGAAACTTCGTCACGTCACTGATACTGTGCGCGTTCACTCCTGCTGCCTCGAGTGCCTGAAGCGTCCCTCCGGTACTATAGATCTCTGCTCCCGATTTCACAATCACATTCGCGAATTCAACCAACCCCGTTTTATCAGTTACACTTATCAGCACTCGTTTGATTTTCACGAAAGAATTACCCTTCTCCCTTCAATCTTCACTCTATTTTCCTCAAAGAGTTTTATTGCGTCCGGAAGCAGCTCGTATTCAAGCTGGTGAATCCTCGATGCGAGACTCTCGGCCGTGTCGCCGTTTTCAACCTTCACACACTTCTGAATGACCACCGGACCGTGGTCGTATTCGGTATCGACAATATGCACCGTCGCACCGCTTACTTTGCAGCCGTAATCGATCACAGACTGGTGAACTCTCAGACCGTACATTCCCTTTCCACCGAACGATGGGAGGAGCGCCGGGTGAATGTTGATGACCCTGTTCGCATACTGCTTTACGACCACATCCGGAATTTTTTTCAAGTAGCCGGCAAGGACGATGAAATCGGTTCCGCTTTTCCTGAGAGAGTCCAGCAACTCTACTCCGAAATCCATTTCATCCTGGAAACTTCTCGGATCGGCAACTTTTGTCTGGATACCGGCACTCTTAGAACTTTCTATCGCTTCGCACTCACGATCGGAAATCACGATACCGACTTCCGATTTCAGAAATCCATCTTTTTGCTTCTTAATAATATTGAGAAGGTTTGTGCCTCTGCCGGACACAAATACCGCAATTTTCATCCTCGAAAAGTTACAATTTGAAGGCACAAATAGCAATTGTTTCGCGGGCAAAATCACCGATTTTGTTGAGGTTATGCGTTCCATCTGAAGGAAGAAGACAACAAAACAACTATTTGCCAACTCGTCGTGTCACGGGAAGAGGCAATCGAATTTTGAAATTGAATACGGTGCCATTCATCAAAGAATTACTTTCATACGTGCGCAACAAACATGAAAATTCATCATTACCAATGATCGTGAGAAGAGACGTCGTTAATAGGAGCGAATGCTTCGCCCTCCAATATGGAACGACTCAGTACTCATAACTGCCGAACAAGATGGAACGACCCTCCGCTCATCAATTGCACAGAGCACATTCAGTTGGAGAAAGGTAAACATCGGAAAATGGAATCGAAATACATCTCATGGCTGAAGTCCACTATCTGAGGACTGTGTTGAAGGGATGATCTCTCAACTCATTGTAAAATCATGCCTTCGGAAGTATATTTTTTCAAGCCCATGGAGAAGAAAACACACGTGATAGTCGCATCGATATTCCTGTCGGTACTGGTGTGGCTGTCAGTTTCGATGAACAACGAATATTCCATTTCTGTGAAAGTGCCGTTGAGGATAAGCAATATTCCCGACGAGCTGGCGCTGGGAAATCCGGTTCCTTCGACAATACTGGTTCGTGTCCACGGAACAGGCTGGCAACTCGCCGCAGCATATTTCTCGACCACCTCAAGCATAAACATCGACGGGGCAAATCTCAGCAGGCAGAGAGTTATCCTGACCGGTCGCGATCTCGGTTATTCGCTCGATCTCGGCTCATCGGCAGAAGTTCTGGGCTTCACGCCAGATACGGTTATTATTACCATCGACACGATAATTACGAAGAAGGTACCGGTCATAGCGCGGGTGGATGTTCAACCAAAACAGAATTTCACGATTGTCGGCAACTTGAGGGTCGCTCCCGATTCGGTGTACATCACAGGTGCACGACGGCTCATCGATCGGATTAACAGTTGGTATACCGCGCCGAAGAGATACAGAAATGCGGCTGAGGACATAGACGCGACGCTTCGACTATCGGACTCGCTTATTGGCGTCGTGAAGGTGAGCGACCAGAGCGTTGAGTTGAGAGTCGACGTAGAGCAAATCACGGACAACACATTCCGAAGCATTCCAATCTCCGTTTTGAACAACCGTGACTCGGTGAATATCCTTCTCCTCCCGCCGATGGTGGACGTGACTGTGAGAGGAGGTATCGATCTGATGTCCGAGATGACAGCCGATTCTTTCGGCGCGAGCATCGATTATGATGATCTGACAAGATCGTTGTCCTCGCGTTTCCAGCCTGCTATGAGAGTTCCGGCGGGACTACAACTAATCGCGGTTCAGCCCGACACAATCGAGTTTGTAATAAAGAAGTAGACACTTCCTTAAAAATATTTTCATGAAGGAGTAGAGTGAAATGCCCAACGACAAAATTCTCAAGCTCGGATTGCCGAAAGGAAGCTTGCAGGAATCGACGTTCACACTTTTTCAGAAAGCAGGATACAACATTTCAGTCTCGTCGAGGAGCTACGTTCCCAACATTGCTGACGACGAGATCAAGCCGATGCTAGTGAGGGCGCAGGAAATGTCGAGGTACGTCGAGCATGGAACTTTCGACGCCGGGATCACGGGCAAGGACTGGATTCTCGAAACGGGGAGCGACGTACAGGAAGTGGCGGAGTTGGTTTACGCAAAACAGAGCATGCGTCCGGTAAAATGGGTGCTGGCAGTCCAGGAAGACTCGGACTACAAGTCTGTCGCCGATCTGAAGGGAAAGAGGATTTCGACTGAAGTAGTCAACATCACGAAACAATATCTGAAGAAACACGACGTCGAAGCGGATGTGGAGTTTTCGTGGGGAGCCACTGAAGTTAAAGTGCCGGAGCTTGCCGACGCAATAGTAGAGGTAACGGAAACGGGAAGTTCGCTTCGCGCGAATCACCTGAGGATAATCGACACGGTTCTGGAATCGTCTACCCGACTCATTGCCAACAAAGAGGCATATAAAGACAAGTGGAAGAAGGAAAAGATAGACACGCTTGCACTTCTCTTGAAGGCGGCGATTGCGGCCGAGGGGAAAGTCGGGTTGAAGATGAACCTGAAGAAGGCGGATCTGCCGAGAATAATCGGGATCATCCCGGCTCTCAGGCGACCGACCGTGTCGCCTCTATCGGATGATGAATGGGTCGCGATAGAAACAATAATCGAAGAGAAGATTGTCAGGATACTCGTGCCCGAGTTGAAGCGGAACGGGGCGGAAGGAATTATCGAGTATCCGCTGAACAAGATCGTTCCTTAGAGAGATCTGCTGCAGCGACTCACCCTTATGGGCGACTCCAGCGTTTGCACAGATCTTTAAGGTGAGTCGCAGTGACCACCGGAGGTTGATTTGGAGTCAACGCTGGACCAAATTGGGATATGAAAATCAGACTCGGAAGATATGAGTTAGAAAAACCCGTCGCGCTTGCACCGATGGAAGATGTGACAGATCTCGGTTTTCGTTTGATATGCAAGGAATTCGGCGCTGACATCGTTTACACGGAATTCATAAGTTCCGAGGGATTGATACGTTCAGCACGGAAGAGTCTGGCAAAACTGATAAACGATGATAAGGAGCGTCCGATCGGAATCCAGATATTCGGCGGCGATCCTACAGTAATGTCTGAGGCGGCGAAGATCGCCCAGGATGCCGGACCCGATTTCATAGACATAAATGCCGGTTGCTGGGTGCCGAAAGTGGCGCAGCGCGGAGCGGGCGCTGGACTTCTCAAGGACATGAAGCAGATGCGCTCGATCATACACGCCGTGAAGAGTGCGGTATCGCTTCCGGTTTCGTTAAAAACACGCCTTGGATGGGATTCGAATTCGATAACCATATTCGAAGTCTCAAAGATTTGCGCGGAAGAAGGACTCTCGGCACTCACGATCCACGCGCGGACAAGAGATCAGCATCATGACGGCGAAGCGAATTGGGACTGGATCAGGGCGGTCAAGGAGAAAGCGGCGCTTCCGATAATCGGGAACGGTGACATAAGAGAGGCACAGGACGCAATTGACATGTTCAGTTGCACCGGCTGCGACGGTGTCATGGTCGCACGAGGCGCGGTGAGTAATCCATGGATATTCCGGGAAATAAAATCTCTCATGAGTGGCGAACCGGTTCCGGCAGGAGTGACAATCGAAGAGCGGGCGGCGACTTGTCTACGACATCTCGAGATGGAGATCCAGCTCAAAGGTGAACGACGCGCGATAATGGAATTCAGGAAATACTATCACGGATATTTCCACGGGGTGAGAAACGGCTCGGCGCTTCGGTCGAGGCTCGTGACACTTGGAACGCTTCCTGAAGTTAAGGATGCAATACTGGGATTCGCACACGCTGAGGCATCTGGAAGCCCGAGCGATCAGCTGACAGCCAGCCCGACCGGTCTCTACTTACCTATATCGAACAACAATCCGCACGAAAGATAAATCAAAGCACCTGCACTGCTCGCACGGGGGATTATATAACCGAAGCCGCCTTCGTACACAAACTCCTGGTTTTTAGAAATATTTCCCTGCGCTCCGAAGTTAATGATAGGGAAGAGTGCATCTGTCGGTGCAATGTCGCCAGTGCCGAAAATGTTCCCCGGATATCCTTTCGCAGCGCCGAGTCGGAGGGAGGCATAGTAATTCCAGAATTCCCTGTCGATGGTGCCGACCGTCAGGCCGATATCTCCGTTCAAACTCTTTCCATCCGAATCGTCGGCAGCTCCCAGTCCTAATTCGAGGCGGAGTCTCGGCCTCAGCTGATATCTTCCCGCAACTTTTGCGGTGAGAGTTCCCTTATCACTCCTCACGACACCGACCGCGTCGACTCCGAGATCGAACTTGTCTGTCACTCCTCTCTTGTATCTCCCGAACCACCCCATCGCGCCCGAGTGAGCACCCGGGAAGAGTCCGAACCCGGTTCCGACAGCGACGGCGGCTTCCGAGTGAGATTCCTGGACAGTCTTCGGCCCGCCGAATGTCATCAGCGGAGAAGGTGGAGCGAAAGTGGTACAGCCGATGAGGCCTGAGAGAAGAAGGGCGATGCAGGATATTCTGATCATGTCGGACTCCAGGCAATCATTAATGTAAAACCGATTGAAGATAGCATATTTCGACTAAAGCTTTGCTCTCAAGACCCGGTCTTATGTTCTAATTGTCATTCCGAACGAGCGATACCGTCCATTCAGTGCGGACAGATGCGCGATGCGAGGAATGTTCTGTAAGTCTCTTCGAACAAACCATTAATGAGAACTTTGGAAAATCTGTCGTCGTCTCCACCGCAGAGTCGGCTTCGATGTCAATTTTGAGCAGCGGCTCTATTTGATTCTCCTCGCCAAGGTCTGCTTGTCCGAGCGAGGGTGTCCTATCTCGCGGCCCTGTTATTGGGAGTTGAAATATCCTCATCCCTCGCAGTACGCTTTCACCGAATTCATATCCTTGTGCAGCGCTTTCTGAAGCGTAAGATTATTATGAAATTAGTAAATGAACGGCAGAAGTGAGCGTGTTTTTTTTCATATTACTCACCAGTCATGCTCCCTTGTCTTCCATGTGCCCCGCCTCATTCCTACTCTTTTCTCACGCCGTTTCGATCCAGAGCCTCAAGAGCAAGTTTCTCAAAGCGGTGCCACTTGAGTATCATTCGGGCTTGTGTGCACTTCGGATTTTTTCGCCGGATATAGGGCCGCCCAGCACAGCACTGATGTAACAGATGTCAAACGATCCGGCGCTCAACGGGAAGATGCCCCACACCATTGAAAGCACACCGAGTAAATGATCTCTATAGAAAAAGCCGACAACGAGAAATGCAAGGCCAGCAACCACTCGAAAGACGCGGCCCGCCGGACTATTAATGAATCGCGAGAACCCTGATCGGTTGAAAGCTTCTCTGAGATTGCTCATTGAATACCTCCTTAGTGAAATAGAATCTTATAATTAAATCGCCACATCACGCTTAACTACTGGAGAACCATCTATCGTCCTGACACCACAAATCAGCTTTATACAATCGCTTCGACGTCTTCCCGGTTGACCTTCCTGAGATTTCCAGAATTTATCCGCAACACAACTCAATTACAAACGCAGGTGCACATAACCGTGTCTCTCATTCTTATCAGTTCCATTCATATTGGGCCGGATGGACGGACTCCTCCCAGAGACAAGAGATCCGATTGCCCTTCCATCAAATCGCTGTATGACTTCGCTATTGCCTCCAGCACAAACGGCGCGGCGAGTCGCTTCAAGAGATCAAGAAGCTCTCTGTCTCCATTATCGTCGCCATTCGACACCACTTCGAACTCTATAAAACTCCCCAGCCCCACGACATCGTCTATGTGTATCCGAGCGTTCTTGTACATGAGGAGCGTTCGCTTTTTCTCCACTACGACTTTCACTCCGAGCCCTTCGGACAAAATTTCCTTCAACTTTGTGTCCTTCAAGGGAAGAACATCGTATGTGCTTTCCATTCCGCTCGACGATGATTCGTTTCTGTTGTAGTAGATCAGTTCCGGATTACGGTCGCTGGCTTCACGAATCTTGAGTCTCCCGCCGGATATTTTGAAGTAGGTGTCTTTTTGTTCTATTACCCCTATGAATTCAGCCTTGCCCGATCGAAGAACTTTCTCGAGTTCTGCCGGCTCTTTGATTCTTGCCTTGAACTCGAGGTTCTTGGGCATTATGAATTCATCTTCCGATTTGAAGAATCTTGTATTGCTTCATCCCCGCAGGAACTTTCACGCTCACCACATCGCCCACTACTTTCCCCAGCAGGCTCTTTCCGATCGGCGAATCCGTGGAAATCTTTCCCTGCGCCAGATCCGCTTCTTCCGTCGACACAAGCTGGTATTCTATCTTCTTATTCGAAAGCATGTCGAGAAGCTGGACTTTGCAAAAAATGTAAACCTTGTCCGTGCGCACTTCCGTCGGATCCATCACGCGCACGCGAGTCAGCGTCTGCTCGAGCTGCGAGATACGAAGCTCCAGCATCTGCATTTCCTCTTTCGCCGCATCGTATTCGGAATTTTCGGACAGGTCTCCGTGACCCCTAGCTTCCGCTATCTTCCGTGCGGCTTCCTGCCGCCCGTTTACTTTCATGTCCTTCAACTGCGCTTCGAGTTCCACGAGTTTTTCTTTTGTCAAATAAATTGAATTATTTGACATCAACACCTCCTATCTACGTTCACTAAAATACGAAAGCCATTCGTCCTCTTATCGGACTAAATGGCTTTAATTGAAGATAACAAACTTTATTCAAATATTCTCGTCCCGACTCTCAGAGATTCGGGATGAGGTGGCCTAATTTATCTCGCTTTGTCTCAAGATACTTGTGATTTATCTCATTTGGCTCGATTTCGATCGGCACCCGCTCGACCACTTCCAGCCCGTACCCCTCAAGACCGATTATCTTCTTGGGATTGTTCGTCATTAGCCTCATCCGCCTGATTCCGAGGTCCACCAGGATCTGCGCGCCGATACCATAATCCCGGAGATCAGCTTTGAACCCGAGCTTCTCGTTGGCTTCCACCGTATCGACACCGTCGTCCTGGAGCCTGTAGGCTTTCAGTTTGTTTACGAGGCCGATCCCCCGGCCTTCCTGCCGCATGTAGAGCACGACTCCGGATCCTTCTTTCTCTACCGCCCTCATCGCATAGTGGAGCTGTTCGCCGCAATCGCACCTCAATGAGGCGAAGACGTCGCCGGTAAGACATTCCGAATGGACACGTACCAGCACCGGCTTGCTCTCATCGATCTCACCCTTGACGAGTGCGAGATGTTCTTTCTTGTCGATGATACCCTGGTACAGATGTAGGTTGAAGTCACCGTACCGAGTCGGGAGTCTCGTTACAACTATCTTCTTCACCAGCTTCTCGCGCTGCATCCGGTACCCGATCAGGTCCCTAATGGTAACGATGTGTAGGCCGAACTCTTTCGCGATCTTCTTGAGCTGCGGCACGCGTGCCATTGTCCCGTCGTCGTTCAATATTTCGCAGAGAACTCCCCCAGGATAAAGCGACGCAAGTCTCGCCAGGTCGATTGCCGCCTCCGTATGACCTGCGCGTCTCAACACTCCCTCTTCCATTGCTCGCAAGGGGAAAATGTGACCTGGCCGAGCAAGGTCTGTGGGGACCGTGCCCGGGTTTACCAGCGCCAGTACCGTCGTTGACCTGTCCGCCGCAGACACTCCGGTGGTTGTCCCTCGCACCGCATCCACGCTCACCGTGAACGCAGTTTGGTGAAGCGACGTGTTCGTGTCCACCATCATGTCGAGCCCGAGCTGCCTGACTCGCTCCGGCAAAAGGGCGACACAAATAATTCCGCGTCCGTGTTTCGCGAGGAAATTGACGGCGTGAGGCGTAACCTTCTCCGCAGCGAGGAGGAAGTCGCCTTCGTTCTCTCTCTCTTCGTCATCCACGACGATGACAATTTTTCCTTGCCGGATGTCTTCTATTGCGGATTCGATATTGTCGAACTGGGACATATTACTCAGGCAGGATCGCCGATACCGCCGATTTCTCCACTTTAACTTTTACGTTGTCGGCAATTTCCACGAGGACCGCCTTGTCTTCCATGCCGACGATCTTTCCGTGGATGCCGCCGCTCGTGACAACCTTGTCACCCTTCTTCATCGCCTCGAGCATTTTCTGACGCTCTTTCTGCCGCTTGCTCTGGGGACGGATGATCATGAAATAAAAAATGAAAATGATAAGCGCGAACATAATCACGGTGCTTATCATACCTCCGCCGCCGTCTCCGCCCTGAGCCGGTGCCATGAAACCAAGAAGTAAGCTGTTCAAATTTCCTCCATTTTCTTTGTGTTCAATTCAGCGAGTGTGCCGGATTTGAATTCCGCAAAGCGGTCTTCCATTATCGCGACCCGCGCTTTCTCCATTAAACTAATGAAAAATCGCAAATTATGTAAGGAGACAAGCTGTAACCCGAGTATCTCGTCCACGTTAAAAAGGTGCCGAATGTACGCGCGAGAGAAATTCTTGCAGGCGTAACAGTCACACTCCCCACACAACGGCGCCTCATCCAACTTATAAACCGCATTCTTTATGTTAATCGTTCCTTCGGCGGTGAACGCCTGCGCGTTTCGTCCGTTGCGCGTCGGCATGACGCAGTCGAACATGTCGACTCCCCTCTCGACCGATTCAAGAAGGTTTTCCGGGGTTCCGACTCCCATCAGATAACGAGGCTTGGCTTCAGGAAGGAGGTCCGTGACGAAATCTGTAACATGGTACAACTCTTCCACCGGCTCGCCGACAGCCAGTCCTCCGATTGCGTAGGCGTCGAAATCGGAAGCGACGAGGTCTCGCGCGCTTTTCTCTCTCAAGTCAAGGTGGGTTCCGCCCTGAACGATGGCAAGGAGATACTGGTCATAACCGTAGAGCGGCGTCGAAGCCGCGAACGACTCCCTGCATCTCATCGCCCAGCTGTAAGTGAGCTCGATGCTCTTTGTGACATACTCTTTGTCCGCCGGGTACGGTGCGCACTCGTCGAGTACCATGATGAAGTCTGCGCCGATCTGTCTCTCGACCTCGATTATCTTTTCCGGTGAGAAGAAATAATATGTCCCGTCGATGTGGGACCTGAACTCGACGCCTTCATGAGAGAGTTTACGGAGCTCAGAAAGACTCAGGATCTGGAACCCACCGCTGTCCGTTAGAATCGGCCGTGGCCAGGACATGAACGAGTGGAGTCCGCCGAGTTTAGTCAGGACTTCGACCCCTGGCCTTTGGAATAGATGATACGTATTTCCCAAAATGATCTGCGCGTTTATCTCGAGAAGTTCCCGCTGTTCGACTGCCTTCACGCTCGCTCGGGTGCCCACCGGCATGAAGACGGGCGTCCGAATCGAGCCGTGACTCGTCCGGATGATACCGGCTCTCGCTTTGCTTGAGGAATCTCTTTTTGTCAATTTGAAATCTAGCATTCCGACTTTCAGGATAAGACTACATTAAGATTCATAAGATCTGCTATTGATTCAGATTCAATATTGAAAACAATTTCGACGGGAAATGGTATGACGCCTGTGTAGTAAAGGATCTCAAGTCTTCCCGACAGGCTGTTGGTCTTAAAGATGAGTTCGTCTTCTCTGGTTCCGATTATGGTTATCTTTTCGGCGCCTTCCCTGACCACGAATCGTCCCTTCAGATGCTTGAAGGGAACACGCATGCCGAGCCGGTTGATCGCGACCACCCTCACGCTCACTGGCGAAGAGCTGTCGACGAAAATCGTCTCTCGAGTCCTATCGACCTTCACACTGGTGGTTGTGAAAATCACTCTGTATCCGATGAGACATAGAGCCACTAAGAAGAGAGACAGCAGGAAAAATTTCGGTTTCAATCGCAAATCATTCCGGAGTTTTTGTAACCCTCCGACAGGACAAACTCAATCGCTTCGGACTCGTATCCATCGAATGGAAGGAATACCACGGACGAGCGGCTGCCCGGTTTGAGCGAGCCGTAAGCCGACTCGATCCCGAGAAACCTCGCGGCGTCGGATGTCGCCATCGCCAATATCTCTGACGGCTCCGCCACGTTTCCAAATTCGCTGAAGAAAGCGGCGACCTCTTCGAACATGTTGATTGACGGCGAGCTGGCAGTGCTGTCGGTACCGATAAGAAGCCTTACCCCGTTCTTGACTAACTTTGCGACAGGCGGGAGCTGACCGGAAAGTTCGCGGTTGCTCCTGATGCACACCGACACGGCGCATTCCCTGTCCCTCAATATGTTTATGTCATCATTATCGGTGAATACACAGTGCACACAGATCGTTCTCTCGTCAAGAATGCCGAGCGAGTTCACGTATTCGATGGGAGTCACTCCGGCGGGGGTAAAGCTCCATTTACCAACTCTCTTGTTGAGAAGGTCGGTCATTCTTCCTTTTCCGGTACGGACGAACTCCAGCTCTTCCGGCGTCTCGGCGAGGTGGATCGACGTAATGTGACCGGACGAATTGTTATATGATTTTATCTTCCTCATCAACTCGGGTGAGACAGAATACGGCGCGTGGATCGCAAGAGCTGAATCGACTTTGGACAATGCCAGGTTCTGCGCCGCGTGATCGAAGACTGTATCCGCACTCGTACTGTTTATCCCGATCTGTTCGTACTGGAACAACTGATTAGTGCCGAGAGAATTATTGACATCGAGGGAGTTGCCGACATTCACGAAGAATGAAGTCCCTTGCGACTCCGCTCTCTTCTTGGCATCGCCGCATTCCTTTATCGTTTCCTCAGGGACGACTGTCGATCTTGCGTCGACCAACTTCATTACCCAGTCGACAAAATCCTCGTGCCGGAGTCGCTTGAAATTGGAAAGTTCGAGATGCGTGTGAGCATTGATGAGTCCGGGGCAGATGATTCCGTCATAATCTCTCACCGGCAAACTGCCCGCCTCCTTGTGAACCTGATCGAAGGTTCCTATGTCCACAATCCTTCCGTTATCGACTATCACCCCGCCATCAGCTGTGATTTTACCGGCGTTCTCGATCACTATCCTGCCTCTCAGAATCCCTCTCACATTTCGAATATAGAAAAAGGGGGAAAGCGCTTCAAGGAGACGGCATCACTTGTATTGGATTGTATTTTGTGAATCCGAGCTATAGATGATTCGAGCGGAGAGAAATCTTCCGGAAGTCTAACCTACTGTAACATTCGAGGGAGCATTAAGAGGATCCCTCGTCGTCAACCGGCCAGCACGCACGCGACTCCTCGGAATGACACTTAGCTTATGCTTTGTCATTCCGAACGAGCGAGTCCCGACACCGTCGAGATGAGCGAAGTGAGGAATCTTCCGTAGTTCTCCACAAAAGCGTTATCGAAGAGTACTCTAGAAGATTCCTCGTCGTCACCGGCCCAGTACTCATCAGACTCCTCGGAATGACAGAAGCGAAAGTCTTGTCAACCCAAATGAGCGGATAAAGACGATGTTCGGATGGTTCCATGATTTGCAAAAATAGTATGCGATCAGGCGCACTTGTTTAAACCGCGAGAGAGTTTTGGATGTCCAACGAGTAGATTTACAAAAAGGAGTTAATAAATGAAATCAAAATTCTTAGTTCTGGTGTTAAGTGCATTGGCGATAGCCGGAACGGCCTGGGCACAGGATTCAAGCATGCAAAAGGGACCCATGCGCATGTGGCGGTCGCACACGGCAGGGTCTCAGCTAAAGTTGACCGATTCGCAAAAGAAGGATATTCAGAAAATCAGGTTTGACCTGATGCAGAAGCAGATCGATGTGCGGGCAAAGCTGAGCCACGCGCGGCTCGATTACGGACAGCTCGCGTCCGCGGACAATCCCGACGCAGGGGCACTGAGCGACAAGATTGACGAGATTGCAAAACTTCAGACCGATTTGAAGAAGAACATGCTCGACGGCTGGTTTGCTGTGAACAAGCTTTTGACACCTGACCAGCAGAAAATCTGGAAGAAAGTACTTGAGCACCCCGCCATGGCGATGCGCCGCATGAGAACGCAGAGGGTGATCATGAACCGTCGCAGCGGACAGGGACCGATGAGCGGTGAAATGATGATGGGCGGCACCAATTCGATGAGCGAAGACGCACCCATGATGGACATCGGGACGATGGCAGATATGTGGGGAATGTCTGACCTGGATCCGTTACTTGACGAGGACCCGCTTATGAGCATGCCGATGTTATTCGACAGGGAATCGCCTGTAGATCCGGGTGACATGCAGATGGATGGACCTGTTATCCAGCGCGACGATCAGCAGGACCCTGACCAGTAATAGATAGACGACCAACCTTCAGGAGGTCCCGTTAGCATGTGGGACCTCCTCTTTTCTCTTCTGAATTTTCGGAATCCTTTTCCTCACATACAACAATCCGCAAGCTATTCCCGCCAGGCACAACGAACCTTCGATGAATATCATCACGGCGGTTCCCAGCAGCTCAGCGACAAACCCCGTGAAGAGTGCCCCGATTGGAGTGCTTCCCGCGAAAATCATCACGTAAAGAGCCATTATCCTGCCACGAAGATGAAGCGGGCTGTTCATTTGCAGAGAGGTGTTAGTTGAGGCGATATATGATATGCTTGCGATGCCCAGAACCACTATGAATATAATTGTTAGAATGTAAGATCTTGAAAAAGAGATC
This sequence comes from Candidatus Kryptoniota bacterium, assembly GCA_036567965.1. NCBI lineage: Bacteria > Pseudomonadati > Candidatus Kryptoniota > Candidatus Kryptoniota bacterium. The sequence goes on along the minus strand of DATCTN010000026.1, from coordinate 200,719 downwards.
GCGATATCCATAATCGTAAAGACGAGCGCGAACGAGTAAATGAATTTGCGTGTCGGCTTCTGTCTGCCCGCCACGTTAAGTGCTCCGATCATCGATCCGACTCCAAGCGCCGAGGTCAGGACGCCGAACATTTTGGGGCCGCCTTTCAGCACGAACTTCACAAGAAGAGGGAGTACAGTGTTGAAATTGTATCCGAACGTCCCAATGAAAATCAATACAATCAGTATCGATGCGATTGCCGGCTCGTTTACCGCAAAAGAGATCCCTTCTTTCAAACCCTGCTTCAAAGTGATGTCTACCTTCGAGTAGAAATTTCTCAACTGAGATTTCTTCATGAGTAAGATTGCCACTATGATAGCCAGAAAACTTATACCGTTAATGAGAAAACTCGGTGCGACTCCCACGAGTGCGATCGTTATTCCTGCGATGGCCGGACCAACTGTCCTGGCCGCGTTGAAAACGAGAGAGTTAAGGGCGATAGCGTTTCCGACATCTTCATCGGGCACCATCTCGGCGACGAACGCCTGTCTCCCCGGCTGGTCGAATGCGTTGACAAGGCCAATTAGAAGCGCGAGGAAATATATTTCACCGAGCGTCGCGACTCTAAGTGCAACAATGATCCACAATATGAACGCCTGAATCGCGGAAATGGACTGAGTCACCAAAAGTATTTTTCTCTTTGGCAGCCGATCAATGAATACGCCGGCAAAAAGAGACAGAACGAGAATCGGCAAGAACTGGAGTGCAGTAACAGTTCCGAGCGCGACGGCAGATCCGGTTAGAGTGACGACGTACCACGCGAGCGCGACGTTCTGCATCCACGTCCCGGTCACAGAGATGAGCTGGGAGATCCAGTAAAGCCGGTAGTTGTAATGTCTGAGGGACTTGAAGTGTTTACGGACGCGCGAAGACAGGCGCGCCATCGGAGTGTTTATCAATTCAGGCAGAATGTTTTTGAGCTAATCCAGTGAGAAATAATCGTTTACGTAATATACGTCATAGGAAACGAAATTATGAAATCTCGCCCGCCTCGTCCCACCGCTCTGCGGTGGAACCCCATTGCAGCATTCACCTCGCGAAGCAAAGCGAAGCGACGAGAGAACGAGGGGAGTGTCACACCGAGGCAGGGTAAAGTCGGTGGGGCGCTTCAGCAGATAGCGACTAGACGCGGTTCTTCGCAGCGGACAATTTGTCCATGTCGCTCGAATGACCGGGATAAATCCTCGATGCCGGATCGAGGAGGTTCTTCGCGAAGTTCACCGCAGTCGCTACTTCACCGAATCCGGTGCTGATGAGCTTCAATTTCCCGGGATGAGAGGCAACATCTCCGGCTGCGAAAATGCCGACGATGTTAGTCTCCATTTTGTGATTCACTTTGATGCCGCCCTTCTCGAGCTCCAGGCCCCACTCCTTCACGGGACCGATGTCGGCATGAAAGCCGAGGTTCAGAACAACCGCCTCCACTTTCAACTTCGATTCCTCGCGAGTCCTGTTATCACAAATAACCGCTTCTTCCGGTGACGAGTTGCCGCTTATCGATTTCAATTCGTGAAAAGTCCTCACGACCACCGGTGACGACATGAGTTCCCTGACACTCTCTTCGTGCGCACGAAACTCGTCGCGCCTGTGAATGAGCGTGATCTTCTTTGCAGTGTCGAGGAGATTGAGCGCCCAGTCGACCGCGGAGTCTCCGCCGCCAACTATCAGGATCTCCTTATCCTTGAAGACACTCTTGTCGGTAACGAAATAGTAAACGCCGTGGTCCTCGAACGTGTCGATGCCCCGTGCATCGAGTTTCTTCGGCTTGAATGCGCCGATGCCTGCGGTGAGTATGACAGATTTTGTGTAATGTGCATTCCCTTTGTCGGTAAAGAGTTCGAACACGCCTCCCGGAGCCGGGCTCTTGAGGGTCACGACCTTTTCACCTGAACAGACAGTCGGGTCGAACATCAAAGCCTGTTCGATCAGGTTTTTCGCAAGCTCCTTCGCGAGAATCCTCGGAAATCCAGCCACGTCGTAAATGTATTTTTCCGGATAGAGTGCGACCAGTTGTCCGCCGAGTTCAGGGAGCGCGTCGAGTATCTTCGTCTTCATCACGCGCAGCCCGGCGTAAAAAGCGCCATAGAGTCCAACCGGACCTCCGCCTATGATGGTCACATCAAATATTTCGTCTTGCTGACCCATCGTCACCTGGGGTTCGTCGGTCTCAAATCTATTTCACTCATCATTGCACGGGCCGGCAGCGAAGCAGCTAACACTGCGGCTTCGGCAATATCCTCCGGCTTAAGCGCCCAATCGCGTGCTGAAGATCTTCCCGATCCGAAACTCGTGTCGACACTTCCCGGACAAATCGCCACGACCCTGATATTATGTTTGCGTACTTCCAGCATCAGACTTTTTCCGAACCCGAGAAGTGCCCATTTCGTCGCCGCGTATATCGAGCCGTTCTCCACCGCGTTCTTTCCCGCCAGGGAGGCGATATTGATGATGACGCCGTCTTTTTGTTTTATCATGAACGGAAGGACTTCCCTGGTAGCGATAAACACACCACGCAAGTTCACGTTCAAGATGGAATCAAATTCCTTCGTCTCCATATCGATGACAGGTTTGAATATGCCGAACCCCGCGTTGTTCACGAGTATGTCTATTCTACCGAACCGATTCGATGTCTGTAAGACAAGATTTCTGATCTCATCTTCTTTGGACATATCCGCAACAATCGCTTCGACTTCGGTTCCCTTCTCACGGAGCATGTCCCTGAGGTAAATAAGTTCCTTTTCACCGCGGGCGGAGACCACGAGCTTCGCGCCCTCTGAAGCGTAATGTTCCGCGATAGCGCGGCCGATCCCCTTGCTCCCGCCCGTGATAATCGCGACTTTACCCCCGAGTTTCATGCTAAATCATCTCTGCCTGATCAGTGTCAGGAATTCCTCACGCGTCTTGACATCGTCGCGAAATTCACCGAGCATCGAGCTTGTTGTCGCAACGCAATTCTGTTTCTCTACTCCCCTCATCATCATGCAGAGATGCTGGCCTTCCACGACCACTCCGACTCCGCGCGGTTCAAGATACTGGAAAAGAGTCTCGGCAATTTGCTCCGTCATTCTCTCCTGCACCTGCAGTCTGCGTGCGAAAACTTCCACTATGCGCGGCATCTTGCTGAGTCCTACTATCTTGCCGTCGGGAATGTACGCCACATGAACTTTCCCGAAGAATGGGAGCATATGGTGCTCGCACAGACTGTAGAAGTCGATGTCCTTCACAATTACAATCTGGCTGTACTTCTCCTCGAATATGGCGTTGTTCATTACCGTCTCGATATCCTGCTTGTAGCCCTTTGTCAGGAATTCATAAGCGCGCGCAACCCGATAAGGGGTCTTCGTCAGCCCTTCACGGTTCGGATCCTCACCCAATTTGATGAGGAGTTCCCTCACCAGGTCTTCAAGTTCCAGTTCGACTTTTACTTCACTCATCAGATATTCCTCGTTGCTGAAAGGAGGTGGTCCTCAGATATTAAAGTTCCGCCAATACCTCGTCGTAGTGGCCATCAACTTTCACTTTTGGAAAGATTTTCTTTATTTTGCCGTCCTCATCGATTACGAAAGTCGTCCGCTCGATTCCCATAAATTTCCGGCCATACAGAGATTTTTCCTTCCATACGCCGTACGCGTTGATGACTTTTTTATCTGTATCGCTTAAAAGAGGAAAGTTCAAATTGAATTTCTGTTTGAATTTCCCATGCGACTCGACCGAATCTGCACTAACACCGAAGACGACGGCCCCCTTTTTCTTGATTTCCGAAAACCCATCCCTGAACGAGCATGCTTCTTTTGTACATCCGGGCGTGTCATCCTTCGGGTAAAAGTAGAGGACAACTTTCTTTCCTTTATAGTCAGCAAGCTTGACAGTTTCTCCGCCGTCATTTTTGAGAGTAAATGCCGGCGCTTTTGCCCCGACCTTGAGAGAGCTCTCGGTCGCCCTGCCGACTGCTTTTACGGCTTTCGCCATGATTCCATTCCCTCCATCGATTGAATTTTTTTGAGAAGAAAAGGGCTCGCCGCGGCGGGCGAGCCCGGGGAAACGAATTGACCTTTACTTCAGTGACTCGACCGCTTTCAGGACCTCGTCGTAGTTCGGCTCCACGCTCGGAACATCGGAGACCCACTTGTACCTGACGACGCCGTCCTTGTCGAGGACAAACACCGATCGCTTCGCAGCGGTATAGCCGTTCAGGCCTGCGAAGTTTTCATGGTACGCGTTGTACTTCTTCACAACTTCGCGGTTAAAATCGGACAAAAGCGGGAAGTTGAGTTTGTTCTGGTCGGCAAATGCTTTATTGGAAAATGGCGGATCGACACTAATGCCGACCACCTGTGCGTTCAAGTTGTTGAATCTACCGAGTGAGTCCCGGAAGTTGCAGACTTCCTTCGTGCAGACGCCGGTAAACGCACCCGGATAAAAGGCAAGAACAACTTTCTTGCCCTTGAACTCTGAAAGGCCTCTTTCTTTTTTGTCGGTATCGTACAGCTTAAAATCCGGAGCTTTTGAACCTATCTCGACTCCCATATTCTCCTCCAATTGATTACGGACTCAAATTAAGTTTTGCCTGAGTGAGTTTCAAACTCCACCAGGTACGGAATTTTCTTGAAATCCCCGGTGCAAGTAGCTCAGTACTTGCACACAGAAGTTATAAACGTCAATTGTGGGTCAAAAATTCCATGACGATCCTGCCGAACTCTCCCGGAGCTTCGGCGTGTACCCAGTGACCGGCATTTTCAACGACTGCAAATGACGCATGGGGGAACAGAGATTTGATTGCAGGAATATCTTCATCCGTGATGTATTTCGACTTTGAACCCCGCAGGAATAGAGTTGGCTTCTCAAATGGTATTTGTGAGCTGATCGCAACATTTACCTTGCTATAGTTCTTGTGAATCGCTTTGATGTCGATCTTCCACTTGAAGTTCGAATTTTCGTCCCGAGCGACATTCTTCAGAAGGAGCTGCCTGACAGGATATTCTTGTATCTTACCCGAGAGTGCAGCGTCGAGCTCGGAGCGCGTTTGGTATTTAGCAAGATCGAGCGAGAACATCGCTTCGAATATCGCGTCATGTTGAGGCGGATAAGATCGGGGCGAGATATCGACGACGACAAGACGCTCAACTTTCTCCTGATGAGTCAGGGCAAATTCCATCGCTGTCTTTCCGCCCATGGAATGTCCGATGAAGCAAGCCGATGAGATGCCTTCGTGAATCATGAGGTCGTCGATATCCGCAGCCATCGAACGGTAATCGAACGTATCGCTGTGAGGTGAGCGGCCATGGTTGCGCTGGTCCACTGCCCATACCCTAAACTTCTCTCCGAAGAAGTTTGATAGCGTGTACCAGTTGTCACCAGAGCCGAAGAGTCCGTGCAGGATGATAAGCGGCTGCCCGTGTCCGGTGACATGGAAGTAGAGTTTCATTTTCGCAGTCGACTCATTTGAAATTTCTACATTGAGGATTGCATCCGCAGATGGAATTTAGAGCCTCTTAAGCATCGGCATATCGATCTTTTTATCGCGCGCTTCCCGGATCGCATCTTCGTAACCGGCATCAGCGTGTCTGACGACTCCCATTCCAGGATCATACGTTAGTACTCGCTTCAACCTGCGAGCGGCGGCATCGGTACCGTCGGCAACTACCACCATCCCTGCATGGATCGACAAGCCGATACCGACACCTCCGCCATGGTGGACTGAAACCCAGCTCGCACCGCCGACGGCGTTCAGTAGGGCGTTCAATATAGGCCAATCGGCAATCGCGTCCGACCCATCCTTCATTTTCTCAGTTTCCCGGTTCGGAGAGGCGACACTCCCCGCATCGAGGTGGTCGCGGCCGATTACGATTGGAGCTTTCACTTTCCCGCTCTTCACAAGTTCATTGAAGATCAATCCCATTTTGTCCCGCTCCTGGTAGCCGAGCCAGCAGATTCTTGCCGGGAGTCCCTGGAAATGGACATGCTTGCGAGCTTTTTCGATCCAGTTCACGAGATGACTGTTCTCAGGAAAAGTCTTCACAACCGCCTCGTCAGTCGCGAAAATGTCCTCCGGGTCGCCGCTGAGCGCTACCCATCGGAATGGTCCTTTCCCCTCGCAGAAGAGAGGTCGAATGAACTCAGGCACGAATCCCGGAATTTCGAATGCGTCCTTTACCCCCGCCGATTGTGCCTCGCCGCGAATATTATTACCATAGTCAAACGTGATTGCTCCGCGTCTTTTCAGCTCAAGCATTCCCCTGACGTGAGATACGATCGAATCGCGGGCCATCGAGATGTAACGCTGTGGATTCTTAATGCGGAGTTCGAGCGCGGCGTCGTACGATATTCCTGCGGGCACATATCCGTTGAGAGTGTCGTGCGCGCTCGTCTGATCTGTCAGGAGATCTGGAACGATATTTCGCCTTACGATTTCAGGAATTATGTCGGCTGCGTTTCCGAGGAGACCGACAGAAAGAGTTGTCTTTCTGGATTTTGCATCGAGCACCAGTGAGAGCGCCTCGTCCAGGCTTTCGCTCATCCTGTCGAGATATCCGGTCTTCAGCCGCTTTTCGATTCTACTTCGATCGACTTCAACTCCAAGAAATGCAGCTCCGTTCATCGTTGCAGCGAGCGGTTGAGCGCCGCCCATCCCGCCGAGTCCGCTCGTGAGGACGAATCTCCCTGCAAGTGTCCCCCCGAAATGTCTTCGCCCGGCTTCGCCGAATGTTTCGTAGGTTCCCTGAAGTATTCCCTGCGTGCCGATATATATCCAGCTTCCCGCGGTCATCTGGCCGAACATTGTCAGGCCAAGCTGCTCGAGCCGCCTGAACTCATCCCAATTCGCCCAGGCGGGGACGAGCATCGCGTTCGAGATAAGAACCCGCGGCGCTTCCTCATAAGTCTTGAATACCGCGACCGGTTTTCCCGATTGGACCAGGAGAGTCTCATCATTCTCCAATCTTTTTAGTGTTGCAACGATCGCGTCGAACGCCTCCCAATTTCTCGCGGCCTTTCCGCTTCCCCCGTAGACCACGAGCTCATCCGGTTTCTCCGCAACTTCCGGATCGAGATTGTTCATCAGCATTCTGAGCGCCGCTTCCTGCTGCCATCCTTTCGTATTCAGTTTAGTTCCACGAGGCGCATGTATCACGCGCGCTCCGGTCCCGGCTTTTAGAGTCCCTTCGATTGTCATCTCACGCCTCAGGTATCTTTCCGAAGTCAGTTTCTTGAACGATTTTACCCTTCCTCATACATCGCAGGTAGAAATAACTTTTCTATTTGAGCTTGTACTTCTTCCGAAGCTTCTCATATCCTGGCTTTATGGATTCATATATATATCTTATTCGCTCGCCATAAGGGAGGAAAGCACTCTTCATGGAATTGATGGTGAGCTTTTCCATGTCATCGAATGATACACGAAAGACGTCTGCAACGATTTGAAATTCTTTAGAAATATTCGTCGCGCTCATGAGCCGGTTGTCCGTATTTACGGTAACGCGAAACTTCTCACGGAAGTAGACTCCGAATGGATGATGTTCAATGTCCTTTGCTGCTCCGGTGTGAACGTTCGAGCTCGGGCAAATTTCCAGAGGAATCCGTTTGTCGAGGATATATTGGGCGAGAGTGCCGAGCTTGACAGTTTTTCCGTCGGACTGGATGATGTCATCTATCAGTCGCGTCGCGTGTCCGATACGGTGAGCTCCGCACCATTGTATCGCCTGCCAGATCGATTCCATTCCAAATCCTTCACCGGCGTGGATCGTTATGTTGAAATTTTGTCTTTGAATATAGTGGAACGCATCGACGTGCTTTTTCGGGGGATAGCCTCCCTCTTCGCCTGCAAGATCGAACCCGACTACACCGCGCTCCCTGAAATCCACCGCGAGCTGCGCCATCTCCTCGCTGAGGTTCATGTTTCTCATGGCCGAGATGATCAGACCGTATCCTACGCCAAAATCTTTCCTCCCCTTCTCGAGTCCGCGCAGCACGGACGCGACCACCTCTTCCCAGTGAAGCCCTCCTTGCGTGTGAAACACAGGCGCGAATCGGGTCTCGACGTACACAACATGGTCTTTCTTCATATCCTCAATCATTTCATAGGCAACACGCTCGAGCGCTTCGTCCGTCTGCATAACACCGGTGGTGTGAGCAAAACCTTCAAGGTAGAGAGGAAGACTTCCTCGATTCGCGCCTCGATGGAACCACTCCGCCAACTCCTCCGGATCCTGAGTGGGAAGTTTTTTGTACTTCTGATCACGGGCAAGCTCGATGACGGTCTTCGGCCTGAGGCCGCCGTCGAGGTGGTCATGCAGAAGCACCTTCGGCATTTCTTTGATAGCTTTAGACAAACCCGGCATTCAGCTCTCCTGTGTATTAGTACTCATTCAACAAAGTGTCATTCGTTCAATTTGTTCAGCTCTTCCCTGGTCGGGTGCTCGTTAACTATTGTCAGTACCATGACAGTGGCGCCCGACCCACATGCTTGCTTATAAGCTTGCTTCAACGACTCAAAAACCAGTTCGATGTCGCCGATCCCAATCGTTGAAGTCTCCTGAACTTCCAATTTCAATTGATCCGATTTCAAATTCGCTATGAATCCGTTTATCGGTTTCCGGAAATTCGTTTGCGCGATTGGATAAAGGCTCACTTGAAATGTCACTTCCATATTCGTCTCCGTTCCATTATTCGAGTTCTCCCGATTCACTCTCAGCCGCGTTGATAATGTCGCCAGATTTTAACATCCCAAGTGCGTTTTCTATGTCCCTGTAGAGTACGCGGTCCCTGTCCAAATGCGAAATTTTCTTGCGGACAAGCCTGTAGACTTTTTCGGTACCTTTTCCACAATTGAGTTCGCGGCCTTTGCCGGCGAGCTTCCTCGCGAAATCTATTGCCTGGCAGGCGACAAGAAGCTCGATCGCCGCGACTCTCCACACATTTTCGAGCACCTGGTAGCATTTCAGTGCTGCGATTGAGCCCATAGAGTTGTGATCTTCCTGGTTTGCGCTTGTCGGTATCGAGTCAACACTCGCCGGATGTGATAGGACTTTGTTCTCGCTGACGAGCGAGGCGGCTGTGTATTGTGCGATCATCATGCCCGAATTCAGTCCGCCATCCTCACTCAGGAATTTCGGAAGGCCGCTGAGCTGGCCGTTTACCATCCGCTCCACTCTTCGTTCTGAAATACTGGCGTATTCGCTCAGACCGATTGCGAGATAATCGCAAACTAGTGCGAGCGGCTCGCCGTGGAAATTTCCGCCTTCGAGGTGGGTCTCATCTTCGGCGATAATCAGCGGATTGTCCGTTGCGGAGTTTATCTCGACGTTCACCTGTTTCTTACAGAACTCTATCGTGTCGCGAATCGCGCCGTGCACCTGGGGCATACAGCGGAGTGAATAAGCATCCTGCACGCGAGGATCGTCATGCAAATGAGACTTGCGTATCTCGCTTCCGGCAAGGAGGCGTCTCACATTCTTAGCGCAAGCGAGCTGGCCGCGGTAGGGTCTCAGCTTGTGAATTCGCTCGTCGAATGCGACATCAGTTCCACGAAGCGCCTCCACGCTCAATGCACCGGTGATATCGAAGATCTTTGCGAGCTGAAGTGCCTCGTAAACGCAATGGACTGCGAATGCCCCCATCATTTGAGTGCCGTTCACAAGCGCGAGTCCCTCCTTTGCGGAGAGAACAAGCGGATCGATTTTGTTTTTTCGGAGGACTTCAGCGGATGGAACGATTCTTCCATCTTCGATGAAGCTCCCTTCGCCGATCAGTGCAAGGACAAGATGCGCGAGTTGAACGAGATCACCGCTGCTCCCAACTGAGCCCTTCGATGGAATGAACGGGATCAGGTATAGGTTGAAGGCTTCAAGAAGTTTGTCGACGACCTCCGGGGTCACTCCGCTGTAGCCTTTGGCCAGCGCATTAGCGCGCAAAAGAATTATCATCCTTGCGATATCCGGCGGAAGAGGATCGCCTGTGCCCGCCGAGTGGCTCCTGATCAAATTTACCTGGAGCTCTTTTATCTTCTCGTGAGGTATGTTGACCGTTGCAAACTCTCCGAACCCCGTCGTCACGCCGTAGATCGCGTCGCCCCGGGAAAGCCATTCTTCAATCTTTTTCCGCGAGCGGCCCATCTTCTTCCTTGCGGGTTTCGATATGGAGACTTTCATCCTTTGCCGCTCGGCGAGATATGCGGATTCGACCGTTAGCGACTCACCGTCGAGGAGAAGGTCGGGCATGATGGCTTCCTTTTTGGAAATTTAAGTAACGTGGAGAGTAAGTCCAACATAAGCAAATCGGCCCACTCGCGACAGAATTTGTATTTTCCTCCGGTTATTCTTAGTTTTTTCCCGATGAATGAATTCCTGAATTTTGTTCTCATTCTCGTCGTGCTCACTCTTTTCGTCGTGGCTGCTGACCTGCTGAAAGGTCGTTTCAAAGTTGATGGAAAAAAGACGCGTGAATTTGTCCACGCGGCAGTCGCCGTGGTCGTGTTCTTTGCTCCACTCTTGTTCCACTCGAAACTTTATCCCGCACTTCTTGCCGGCACATTTGTCGTCGTCAACTTCGTTTCTGTCCGTCTCGGGATGTTCAAAGGGATAAACCCGGACAGAAAAAATCTCGGCACAGTCTACTACCCCGTTTCATTCCTGATCCTGGTTCTCCTGTTGTGGGACAGCCATCCGTTCATCGTATCCTCCGCCATGTTGATCATGGGTCTAGCGGATCCTGCCGCCGCAATCGTCGGTTCGAACCTGCGTAACGCTCATGCTGTAGGCGCGTTCGGCGAAAGGAAGACGTTCGAAGGTGGCGCAGCGATGTTCATTATAGCGGCCGCCGCCACGCTGTTTGGACTGACATTCTTTCGTGCTCAAACCGGAGCCTTTCTCACTTCATGGGCACTGATAGGAGTCTCGTGCTCCGTGGGCATCATGGTCGCCGCTATCGAGCTGGTCTCCCCGCGAGCCACGGACAACCTGACCGTTCCTCTGTCGTCGGCTGTTCTTTTGTATATAGCGGCGAACGACCCATCAACCCTTAGCGTATTTATTCTCGGGGAGTTTCTCGCCCTACTGGTGGCATATGTTTCCGCCAAGTTGAGATTTCTCGGCACAGACGGCGCGGTCGCGACATTCATACTCGGAGGATTCATATTCGGATATGGCGAGTGGAAGTGGGCGGCGCCGATTCTCGCATTCTTCATTATCGGAAGTCTCGCCTCGAAGTTGTTCGCGAGGCAGAAGGCCGGCTACAATCTTCTCTATGAGAAGAGTCACACGCGGGACGCGGCACAGGTGTTCGCTAATGGCGGATTTGGACTGTTGATGCTGATAGGAAATTGCCTCTATCCAAACTACCATTGGTTCCTAGCATATGTCGGATCGCTGGCAGCTGTCACCGCGGACACGCTTGCAACTGAGATCGGAGTATTTTCCAAATCAAACCCCTATTCGCTCGCGTCAATGAGAAGAGTTGAAAAAGGGATGTCCGGAGCGATTTCGTCACTCGGAACATTCTCAGGATTTCTTTCGGCGGCAGTACTTGGTGTGATATCACTTCCGCTCGCCGGCGGATACTCAGTTTTCCCGGTGCGGTTCATAGCAGCTGGCGCGTTAAGCGGCGCGATAGGAAGTCTTGCGGACAGCATACTCGGCGGGACTCTTCAGTCTCAGTACAGGTGCGGCACATGCGGAAAGATAACAGAGAGACGGACTCACTGTAACGGGGGTGAAACTGTTCTCGTGCAGGGATACCGGTGGATCAATAATGATGTCGTGAATTTTGCTGCGAGCGTTGTGGGTGCTGTTGCGATGCCGCTATTCTTCTTTTGAGGCTTGCCCTCAGACAATTCCGGCAATAATCTTTTTCAAGTCGGCCAGGTAGTCCGAAAGGTGAATCGAGACTACGGGTTTCCCCTTTCGCTTCAACGCGAGATAGTCTCCCGCCGCCTGTGCCCGAATCAACGTTGCGAAATCGTAATCTTCTCCCGGGATCTTATAGGTCGCCGCGGGCGAATGCACGAATTGCAGGAAGAGTCCGTTCGGCGTACCACCTTTGTGAAACTGACCGGTTGAATGGAGGAACCTCGGCCCATAGCCGACCGTAGCCGGTATCCTCAGGCGGTTCCTCAGCAAAACTCTCAGTCTCTCGAGCAGCTCGTCGACCTCGTCGACGCGAGGGAGGTATGCCATGATCGCAAGATATTCGCCCGCCTTGTTCCGGCCGAACAAACTGTTCAATACCGAGTAGACATTTCCTGAACGCTCGACATTTCCGTAAATCTTCTCGGGACCGGATATAAGCGGCACCTCGTCGAATTGGATGCTCCCCTTCGATTCAAATTGGTGCAGGAGCATCTTCGTGTTGTCCTTGCTTTCGGTGACATTCGGCTCGTCAAACGGGTCGACGCGAATGATCGCAGACGCTGCAGCCGTAGCAACTTCCCACTGGTACATCAGTCCGGAAAGATCGAAAACCTCATCGAGTTGAATCGAGACGACGGGAAATCCATTTTGACTCAGGATTCTAAGCTTTTCCTCTTTTTCGAGTTCGACATCACCTCGAATTTTCATATGGACGAACACCCGATCGGACGAATAGAAACTCGGAACGGTCATTTCCTCGCCCGTCACAGGGAGGATTCCCTTTCCATTCTTCCCTGTGCTTTCCGCGACTAGTTGTTCAATCCACCATCCGACAGTTGAAATTGTCGGACTCGTTTCGATCGTCAACTTGTTGGCGCCCGCGCTACAGAGAGCTCCAAGGAATGCTCCAAGTTGGACGGCGCTGCAATCCGGGGTCGGCATTGTTGGTCCGCAAGCATTTTCCTCTTCCACACTTTTCCGGAGGAATCGCGTGAGATCGCCTCCGATCAGCGCGAAAGGCACTAATCCGAAATAACTCAACGCCGAGTAACGACCGCCGATGTCGGGCGGGTTCAGGAAGACGCGCGCGTACTTCGCTTCGCCTGCGGTCTGCAAGGCAGTACCCGGATCAGTTATTGCGATGAAGTGACTCGCAATGTTTTCCGGATATCGATTCAACATCGTTTCATAAAAGAACTTCGCGAGTGAATGCGTCTCGATGGTTGTGCCGGACTTGGAGGCTACGATAAAGAGTGATGATTCCAATTTGATCTTCTGCAATACCGACTCGATCTGATCGGGATCGGTTGAGTCGAGAACAGTCAACTCGGGATATCCTTCAGCAGAGGCTATACTTCGGAACAGGACTTCAGGCGCGAGGCTGCTCCCTCCCATCCCGAGGTGGACGATGTGAGTGAATTTCCTATAAGATTCAGCGCTTGCGTAATCCTCAAGAACACTTGCTTCCCGAATCATCCTCGAAGGAAGGTTGAGCCAGCCAAGCCTGTTAAGTGCAACCGCCCTATGCGCCGGTTCATCAGACCAGAGAGATCCATCTTTTTCCCAGAGTCTCGCGAGGAAATTCTCGCCCGACAATTGAGTCAGCGCGCTTGAGAAGTCAGACTGGTATTTTCCTGCTGCAAATTCATATTTGATCGACATGGCGCTTTCGTTTGAATTAGATTTTGAGCAGCAACTATTTCAGGAGCTTCTCAACTGCTTCGTTGACTGCGGCACTTGTTATTCCGTATTCCCGCATTACGACATCAACAGGCGCGGACGAACCGAACCGGTCGACTCCGATGCTGATCCCGCGGTCACCGACATACCGGCTCCAACCTTTCGTAATGCCCGCCTCAATTGAAACCCTCCGCCAGACCTTTGCAGGAAGGACAGATTCTCTGTACGCTGCGTCCTGCGTATCGAAAATTTCCCAACTCGGCATACTGACGAGCCTTACTTTTGCGCCTTTCGACGCGAGCTCCTCGTAAGCTTTAAGGGCGACATGGACTTCACTTCCCGTCGCTATTATGATGGCTTCCGGGTTGCCGGTGTCGGCGAGAACATAGGCTCCGCGCCGGAGTTCGGATTCGGCCGCGTATTTCGATCTGTCGATGACCGGGATCTTCTGTCTCGTCAGCACGAGCGCGATCGGCCCTTTCTTGTATCCGAGAATATATTTCCACGCCTCGACGGTCTCATTCGCATCGGCAGGTCTGATCATCACGAAATTCGGTATCGCCCTCATGAGCATGAAATGTTCCACAGGCTGGTGGGTCGGCCCGTCTTCTCCCAGGCCGATGCTGTCGTGAGTGAAGACGTACACAGTCCTGAAATGGGAAATTGCTGCGAGCCTCATCGGCGGCCGCATGTAGTCCGTGAACACAAAGAATGTCGAGCCGAACGGTATCAGTCCACCGTGCACTGCCATGCCGTTGATTATCGCACCCATGCCGTGTTCGCGGATGCCGAAGTGGAAATTGCGACCCGTCCTTGATGTCGACGAGAAGTCTCCAAGCCCTTTGACGCATGTGTCAGTCGAGGGTGAGAGGTCCGCAGCGCCGCCGAGAAAATTTTTAATTTTGGGTTCGAACGCGCTCATGACTTTTCCTGACGCGGTGCGAGTCGCAACCGCACCGGCCGCTGGATCAAACCCAGGGAGATCGTTAAGTGCGGCGGCGGGCACATCACCGGAAAGCCAGGCGAGGAATTCTGCGCCGAGGTCGGGGAACTGCTTCCTGTACTTTTCAAGAAGCTGATTCCATCCGGATTCGCTCTCCCGGCCTTTGTCCACAGACTTTCTGAATACATTCAGCGCTTCAGCGGGGATTAGAAATGTCGGCTGAAGCGGCCATCCGAGATTTTTCTTCGTCGCTTCTACTTCCTTCTCGCCGAGCGGCTGACCGTGAGCTTCGGCGGTGTCCTGTCTCCCCGGCGAACCATACCCGATATGCGTCCTCACTCCGATGACCGACGGCATGCCGGTTACACTTTTCGCCGTTTCAATCGCATTTCCTATCGCCTCGATGTCGTTGCCGTCTTCGATGCGCTGTGTGTGCCAGCCATACGCCGCATATCTTGCCAGTACATCCTCGCTGAACGCGAGGCTCGTATGACCTTCTATCGTAATTCCATTATCATCGTAAAAAACGATCAGCTTGCCGAGCTTGAGATGACCCGCGGTTGAAGCCGCTTCACTCGTCACGCCTTCCATCATGTCGCCGTCACTGGCAATGACGTACGCATAATGATCTACGAGATTGAACCCCTCACGATTAAAGTATGCGGCCATATATGCTTCGGCGATGGCCATCCCGACCGCGTTGCTAAGGCCCTGGCCGAGTGGACCTGTCGTCGTCTCGACACCCGGCGTAATTCCATATTCAGGATGACCCGGTGTGATACTTCCGTACTGTCTGAAACTCTTCAAATCTTCAAGTGTAACATCATATCCGGTAAGATGGAGCAGAGAATACAGGAGCATCGAGCCATGACCGGCCGAAAGCACGAACCGGTCGCGATCGAACCATTTCGGGTTGCGCGGATTGTGCTTGAGATATTTCGTCCACAAAGTGTAGCCGATGGGCGCCGTCCCCATAGGCATCCCCGGATGTCCCGAATTTGCTTTTTGCACCGCGTCGACCGCCAGAAACCTAATTGTATTTATGCAAAGTTCATCAGTTTTAGTCATGGCAAAAAACGTCTTTCATTTTTGTATATAGTAGCTATTCACGTATTCTCTCACCATTCGTGCAGTGTTGTACACCGGCGCGATTGTCCGAATCGATTCCCTCACCATCTTCAGCCATTTCAGAGGAAGTCCGGAAGCGTCACGATCATAAAAAAGAGGTACAATCTTGCTCTCTATGACGTCGTACAAATTTACGGAATCAATTCTATCTTGTTCTTCAACTGAGACCTGCAAGTCTTTGTCCTCACCGATTTGAAAGCCATTTTTCCCATTGCATGCTTCACGCCACCAACCGTCCATCACGCTGCAATTCAATCCGCCGTTCAGGATGACTTTCTCGCCGCTCGTCCCGCTTGCTTCGAGAGGGCGTCGGGGGTTATTCAGCCAGATGTCGCATCCTGAAACAAGATGTCGTGCGACACCCATATCATAATCTTCGACAAACACAACCTTGCCGGTAAATCGCGGATCGCGGCTAAGGTGCATCATTTGCTGGATGTAAGACTTCCCTGCGTCGTCGCGCGGGTGAGCCTTTCCGCTGAAGATTATCTGAATCGGGAGCTTCGGGTCACCGAAAAGCCTGGCTGCTCTCTCCATGTCCGAGAAAATTAGCGGCGCGCGCTTGTAAGTTGCGAACCGTCTCGAAAAACCGATCGTCAGTGCGTCGGGCGAAAGAGTCTTCTCCGCCCAGCCCGATGAATTGCCGTACCTCAGGAGCTGCCTTTTCAGCCGGCGTCTGACAAACTCAATGAGACTCCTGCGAAGCGCATATCTCAATGCCCAAAGTTCCTCGTCAGGGATCCTGTCGACAGCAGCTTTCCACTCTGACGGACGATCGAGCTTCCCGAGCCAGTTCGGTCCCAGAAGCTTTTCGTAGAGCGCGCACGCTTCATGAGAAATCCATGTCGAACTGTGAATGCCATTCGTGATATGACCTATGGGCACCTCGTTCGGCTTTCGCCCCGGGTAGAGCGCCGTCCACATCTGTCTGCTGATTTTCCCGTTGAGTTCGCTTACCGCGTTTGCTCCCCTGCTCATCTTCAGAGCGAGGACCGTCATGCAGAACGTCTCAGTTTTGTCGTCAGGATTAACGCGGCCGAACTTCATGAAATCGTCGGGCGTAATTCCGAACGATGAAATGAAACCGCTCAGGCTGAAATTGATCAGGTCCAGTGTGAACCTGTCATGGCCGGCCGCTACCGGAGTATGAGTTGTGAAGACACATTTCTTCTTCACTTCTTCAATCGCGCGCTCAAGCGGCTTGCCCGACAACAGCTGCTCGTGCAGAAGTTCCAGCGTGAGGAACGCGGAATGTCCCTCGTTCATGTGGTATACGGCCGGCTCCAGCTCGAGTTCTTTCAGGAATTTCGTTCCACCGATACCCAGCACGATCTCCTGCAGGATCCTCGTTGTGCTGTCACCGCCATATACTCGTGCGGTCAGGTCTCGGTAATGTTCCTCGTTTTCAGGCAGATTTGTCTCCAGGAGATAAAGGAGGGAGCGACCTACAACGGCTTTGTATGCGCCTACTGAAATTGTGCTTCTTCCAATCTGCACTTGGACCTTCACCATGTTTCCACCTTCATCCGTAACGGGGACGATCGGCAGCCGGTGAAAATCTGTCTCACGGTACTCTTCCTGCTGATAACCGTCGCTGCTGATCTTCTGTACGAAATATCCCTGCCGGTAGAAGAGAGTCACGGCGACGAAATTCAGTCCGATATCGCTTGCGCTTTTTGTATGATCGCCCGAAAGCACGCCGAGACCGCCGGAATAGACAGGAATACTCTCGTGGAGCCCGACTTCAGCGCTGAAGTAGGCAACCGGATGCTTGTCAAAACGTTTGAAAGCAGGAACAGGTTTACGGACAATCTTCAGATAATTCTGAAGCGAATCGTAGGACACATTCAACTCGTCGCGCAATTCCTTGTTCATTAACCTTGATCGCAATTCCTCTTCGCTTATTTCATTAAGCACTTGAATCGGATTATGGTTCGAATGTTCCCATACGCGCGGGCTAAGCTTAGCGAAGAAGTTCTGGACTCGACAGTTGTAAGTCCAGCGTAAGTTGTAAGCGAGTTCGTAAACTTTTTTTCTTTCAACCGCAAAATGAAAAATTTTTTGTGACATTTTCTTAACTCTGAATTTAATTCTTGACGAAACGGTTTCTTCCTTCGGGACCATGCAGGCAACCCGAAGGAAAGGCTGACGGACCGATACAACATGATGTCTGATTGAAAATTGTAAAGCGACGGATCGCGTTGCATCGACCGATCATGCGGGTGCTCCCATAAGGAGGGCTTTCCGTTTGGAGTTCACTATCGCAAGCTCCACGCCGAATATGAAGACGCAGGTGGAATAGAAAATCCAAAGGAGGAGTCCGATGCCGATTTCCAAAGCGCCGTACACTTCTCCGAGATTTCCAATTTTCGTGATGTATAATGCGAAAAAGTTCTTCGCGACCTCATAAAGGACTGCCGCCCAAAAGGCACCGAACAGTGCCGGCGCCGATTTTAATTTTCCGAACGAGAGGAATCTGTAAATCGA
This sequence comes from Candidatus Kryptoniota bacterium, assembly GCA_036567965.1. Lineage (NCBI taxonomy): Bacteria > Pseudomonadati > Candidatus Kryptoniota > Candidatus Kryptoniota bacterium. The sequence continues at coordinate 182,602 of DATCTN010000026.1, read as the reverse complement.
GAAGTAAAGGAGGACGGTGAGGCCGAACGCGGACACAGCCGGCAGGCCGACTTTAACAAGCGTGAATCTCATTTCGCCGGGCGGAAGCTGCATCGCCGCCTGACGTACTCCCGAGAAGAGCGTGGTCACCACCGTACTTGCGGTAAAGAAGAATCCGGCGATGAGAAGCATTCTTAGATCGTATATCGTTCGGCGGAGAAACGGGCGTTTGACATCGATGCCGACGACATGGAATATCGTATTCCGCAGGGTGCCTATGAGAGCGAGCGACGTCCAGAAGAATCCGACGAACCCTACTACTCCGAAAAGTCTCCTGTGCTGTGTAAATACCCTTGCGCGGTCGAGAACCATCTCTTTGATATCGTCGCCCGAGCGCGGCCTTTGAGGAAGCGCGAACGTTATGATTGTTTCGAGCTGCTTCAGGAGTGTCTCGCGTGAAAGGAACGTGCCGAGCGCCCACATCACGAGAAACACAGTGGGTATCAGGCAAAGAACGACCTGGAAGGAGAGTGCTGAAGAGTAGAAGAATATCTCGTGGGAACGCGCGCTCTGCGACGCGGCTGTCAGGTAAGACACAAACGGCTTGAGCATTTTCGAAGAAAACTGGAAAAGATTTTTCAAGCTATAGCGCAAATGAGATAGCGAACTTCGATGGGAGAACACCATAATAAGTCGAGGCGAGCTCCGTTACGGGAGCGTCGACCGAATCGTTGATCTGCAGCCGGTCGCCGGTGACCACGCCTATACTCTTAAGAGTCAGACCCACCGAGGAAGCAGCAACTTCCACCGAGTCCCTCATCTTCGGATCAAATGTAATAACAACTCTTCCACCGCCCTCGCCAAAAAGATTGAAGTCCTCTCTCATTGTTGACGGGATTGATGTTTTCGCCCCAATCAAACTCTCGGGATTACTGATACAACATTCAGCGAGCGCGACCGCTAGGCCTCCTTCGGAAACATCATGTGCCGAATTCAGGATACCCGCCATGGCAGATTGCCGAAGAAATCTATGAAGCTTCTTTTCAAGATCGTAATTCACCTGCGGCAGTTTTCCGGCGACAACATTATGGATCAGGCTGAGATATTCGCTTCCTCCCATTGCATCGCTTGATTCGCCTGCAACGGCAATGACATCACCTGGCTTCACGAAATGCGACCTTAATGCTTTTGACGTGTCATCAATTATTCCGAGCATGCCGATCACAGGCGTCGGATACACCGTCCGGTTGGGACTCTCATTGTAAAAGCTGACATTTCCTCCCGTCACAGGCGTGTCAAATTCCCTGCAAGCCTTCGCGATCCCTTCGATCACCTTCTCAAACTGGTAATAGACGTCCGGCTTGTACGGGTTTCCGAAGTTCAGACAATTTGTTATCGCTATTGGTTTCGCGCCGACGCACGCCACGTTTCTCGCGGCCTCCGTAACGGCATGTTCGGCACCCGCTTTCGGATCGAGATAAACATATCGCCCGCTGCAATCGGTCTTGAAGGCCAGCCCGCGTTTTTTGCCTTCTACGGTTCCGGCCCACCTGTCCAGGCGGATCACAGACGAGTCGCCTTCGCCTGGCAGCACGACGGTATTTGTTCCCACCATGTAATCGTATTGTTCGAAGACATAATTCTTCGCGGCGATGTTCGGAGAACCAAGAAGTTTCAGCAGAACATCGTGGTAATTTCCGGGTTCATTCAGACCGGCTGGATCGAAGCGCTCAAGCTTATCAAGGTATTCGGGCCTTTTACTCTCGCGGACGTATACCGGTGCTCCTTCGCCGAGCGCAAGTGTCTTGGAGGGAATCTCGGCTTCAGTTTTTCCATAGCGGCTAATCCTGAGAATGCCGTCGCCCGTGACTTTCCCTACGACCTCCGCGTTCAGGTCCCACTTTGAAAAGATATTCTTTATTGCGTTTTCATCGCTCGGTTTCACGACAACCAGCATTCGCTCTTGAGATTCCGACAGCATGATTTCATAGGCCGACATGTCGGATTCCCTCAGCGGAACGAGATCGAGATTGACATCCATGCCCGTTCCTGCCCTCGCGCTCATTTCAGATGTCGAGCAGGCAATTCCCGCCGCTCCCATATCCTGTATACCCACCACGAGACCTGCGTCGATTGCCTCAAGGGTCGCTTCGAGCAGGAGTTTTTCCGTGAAGGGATCTCCGACCTGTACTGACGGCCGCTTGGCTTCAGACGCTTCGGAGATATCTTCCGAGGCAAATGTCGCTCCATGGATCCCGTCCCTGCCCGTCGACGATCCGACAATCATCACGAGATTTCCGACGCCCTTTGCCGACGCCTTAGCTATCCTGTCATGCCTGACGATACCGACTGCCATAGGATTAACGAGCGGGTTCTCGTCATAACACTCGTCAAAATAAACTTCGCCGGCGACCGTAGGAACTCCAAATGCGTTGCCATAGTCGGCGATTCCCTTCACCACATTCTCGAAAAGGTATTTGACCCGTGGATTGTCCGGATTTCCGAACCGAAGAGAGTCGAGTACAGCGACCGGCCGCGCCCCCATTGTAAAAATGTCACGCAGTATGCCGCCGACTCCTGTGGCTGCACCCTGATACGGTTCCACCGCGCTCGGATGGTTGTGGCTTTCGATTTTAAACGCGACAGCGAGACCGTCGCCTATGTCTACCAGCCCTGCATTTTCTTCACCGGCGCTCACAAGCAAATTCTTGCCGGAACGAGGCAGTTTCTTGATCTGCAGAATGGAGTTTTTGTAGCTGGCGTGTTCCGACCACATTACCGAATAGATTCCAATCTCGGTGAAGGTCGGATTTCTGCCCAGTATTTTTTTTATGTTTTCGAACTCCTCCGGAGTCAGGCCCATCTCCCGGGCGGACTCGAGATTCGCTTCCTGATTCATTTCGTCTGACCGAATAAGTTTTTCACGATTGATTCGATGACATCGGGGCGGGCGTTGAACACAATCAACAGAACGACAATTACAATAAAGAAGAGCGCCGCAAACAAATAACTACTCTTCTTATTGACTTTCGACGATACCAGTGCGGAGGAAACAAGCTCGCCTCTCCAGCCGCAATCCTTGCACCTGTAAGGTCTCCGTCGAAACAGTTTCAGGAATCTTTCACCTGCGTTGCGACTGTGGCTTCGCCGTAGATTAGTAGAATGACAATTTGGACAAACTAGTATCGACATATCACAGTAAGACACAATTTACATAAAATAAGCCCCGCAAAAAAAGCGGGGCTTGAAATATGTCGAGGATTTAAGTTCTAACGGCTGCCGTTCTGCTGGATCAGCCCGAGCATTTGTCTCAGGTCGGAGTAATGAATCTCCGGCCACATGATCTCTTGCGCAGTTCTCTTACCGAGCACGATTGAACTCGGCACGCTGGAAATCGGCACAAGAGAAATGTTCGAGCCAAAATGCTGATTGATTGCGCCGATGAAGATGTTTGCAACGTACGCATAACCTTGCGATGTCGGGTGGACACCGTCGAGTCCGAAGAAGCCTCCGCTTATATAACTTGCGTTCAACACTACTCCCTGTCCGACGAAGCCATACTTTGCAAAATTCTGAAGCGCTGTGTGAGCGTCCACCAGAACTACTTTGGCGGAATTGTTGGATGCGAAGTTGGCTATTGCCGCATTATAACCATCGATCGCAGTCTCGACGGTGGCAACCTCCGACGAATCGAGTACGTACTCATCGGGAAGCGGTCGCCCTGTGCCATAAGGAGCTGGCACTCCCACCTTGGCGTTCAACGAATCGATGGCGGTCAGCAGTATGTAATCCGTACGTGCGTTGATCGGTTCTGCGTGCAGAGTGCCGTCGGCATGATGCCGTTCGACAATGAACGGCCCGATAGCTTTTCCGGTCTGCGGATTCGGGAAACTGTCGGGGATCGTGGTGAAGAAGGGGATTCCTGTTACGTCCGGAATATTCGCAACGGCAATCTTCGCGCCTGAAGCACCCGAAAGGACCGCGCTCATTGTCTGATTGTACAAATACGAAAATGTCGGCACGTCGGTCGGTCCTGAGCCTGGTCCCATCGTCCCGACAGTACCTCCGGAAGTCGCGTAGCCAAGAACATCGTTGGCACCGATCCAAACGGTCATGAAAGTCGGATGGAGAGCCGACGCTTGCGCTACGGGGCTGCTTCCGAAGCCCGAGCTCCTTAGAACAATTTGGAAGAACGGGTTGCTCCTGGGCGGCATTGCTTTGCCGGCGAAACTCGCTGTGTCGGTAAGGTCGAAGAGGACTGCTCCCGGGACTCCGAGATTGTTGTAGGGTCTTGACAGGAGCGTGTTGAGAGGTGTTCCTGCGTCTGGCGGATCGGTGCCGATGACAGGTCCGTTAAGGTTAAGAATTTTCATGCGTCCACCGATTCCGGGTTCGCTTATGAGCGGCTGCTGAAACGCCGAATCCGCTACTCCTGCCTGGCGGGCGATTTGCGCCGGAAAGCTGTATTTCTGCGCGGATTCATACAGCGCACCGCTCTGGTATCCCGCTGTTAACGAGTTGCCAAGCGAAACGAATCGGGTGAAATCTACGCTGCCAAGAGAAGGCGGGGTCACAACGCTTGACTTCTTGAAGTCGCCGCATGACCCAAACACAAAGGCAGCCACAGTCAACATCAATATCGATTTAAAACTCAATTCAAAACTTTTCATTGTTGCTCCTCGTGATTTTTTGTTAGAGCAAACTAAAACTGGTACGTCACGTCGACGCCGATCAAACTTGCAGTCGTGTTGTACGTCCCGTTGAAGCCGAACGCGGAGGTAGTGATCGTCCTCTGCTTAAATGGAAGGAACATATATGAAGCGTCAACGGAAATATTTTTCGTGACGTTAACTCCGACACCCAGATTGAGACCGAGTCGGTCCGCATCGGGGAGCAAAGGGAGATCGTACGCATCCGGGATGGGATTCTTATCGTAGAATACTCCGCCCCGCAGCGACCACATATCGTTCAGCAAATACTCTCCGCCGACGCGCATGATGTAAGTATTGCCGTAGTCGCCGGTTATCGACAGGTTTTGCTGGAGAGTAGTAACAGTCTTGAAGGCGAGCGTCAGCTGCTGATAAGCGCTCCATGCGACGTACTGGTAGTCGGCTTCGATAGAATAGTTCTCCCCCTTATAGGCTATGCCAAGATACCAGGTTTCCGGAAATGGCACCGATGTCGATACTGCTCCGCCGGGAAGCTGGCTGGCAAGAATCCCTGCGTTTGAAAAAGTCGCCGTACCATTATCGACTTTGTAATCGATCTTACTTCGGTAAGAAAACCCTATGGAGATATTATCGATCGGTTTCACCATAAGTCCGAAATTGAAGCCGGTTCCTTTCGCGCTTCCGTCCATGTGGACGAACGGCGTAATCGGTGTACCGGTTGAATCGCTGAATGGAGTATTCGCAACTCGTTCAAGTGTGACGTTACCGAGCGCGTAATCGAAACCGATTCCGACTGAAACGACATCCTGGTACGAATATGAAACAGTCGGGTTGATGTTGAACGACTGGAGGTTGATTTTCGTAATGATGAACCTGCCGACCCAGTTCGTCGGCCAATCGGTGCCTAGACCTTCAGGCGTGTAAGCGCCGATTCCCGCCGCCAGCCCGTTACCGAAATTGTAGGTTATGTAGGCGTTAGGCGGAAAGAACGAAAGCGGATTCATCTTCGATTCGGTATTGTTCGGATAAGGCCCGGTAAATGTCGTGCTTGGAAGGATGAGGGTCCCCCCGACCATGATATTGAATCCTTTGACGTAACTCAGTCCCGCTGGGTTGAAATAGATCGCGGACGGGTCCCAAGCCCGCGCTACGAAAGCGCCTCCCATTGAAACAGCCCTGGCACCGTGTTCGTTAAGCTGATAACCGCTGGCGAAAGCCGCCGAGGTACTCAAACACATAACGGCAATAAGTGCCATTAGTCTTCTTGTGCAAGCCACTGACTACCTCCTTTTTAGATTTTGCAACTCGGCTATTTTAACGGACGAGCGAAACAAATGCAATCGACGGCCCTTCGGCTTGAAATCCATGCGGGCAACCCAACGGTCATGCGGCGGAATCTTGCGCGAAGTGCACCTGACAGTTATTTTGTGTGGCAAAATGAAAGGAACCCCGAATGGAGATCAAAGGAAAAACCGTCCTTGTTCTCGGCGGCTGGGGCTTAGTGGGCTCGGCAATCTGCCGCAAACTTGTCCCGGAAAAACCGGACAAGATTATAGTTACCTCGCTTCTCAAGAGCGAAGCCACTGAAGCAGTAACTCTATTGAGAAAAGAATTTCCGGATCTTGACCCGGATTTTTTTGTGCCATTTCATGGAAACATTTTCATGCGGGAGGAACTTAAAGACATCCCGCGCGATGAGGTACTTGGCGATTCTGCACGAAGAAGAGTCCTGATCGCCGATATGCTCGGCGAATTGTCCGAGGAAGTCCTCAAGGCAAGTACACTTTACAATCTTCTCACTGATTACAGGCCGGAAGTTGTAGTCGATTGCATCAACTCAGCAACGGCGATCGCATACCAGGACCTGTTTCAGACGAGCCGGGCGGTGCTGAAGGAGCTTGACAAAGCGAAAAGCGGAACCGAAAACAGTCTTTATGATTCAGTGGAAAGGCTGCTGTGCACTGAATACACCCCTCAATTAATCAGGCACATCCAGATATTGTACCGCTCGATGCATGAGGCGAGCACGAAGGTGTACGTCAAGATCGGCACCAGCGGAACAGGCGGAATGGGACTCAACATTCCGTACACTCACAGCGAGGAGAAGCCGAGCAGCGTTCTCCTGAGCAAGTCTGCCGTCGCGGGCGCTCATACGCTTCTGATGTTCCTCATGGGAAGAACTCCCGACGCGCCGATCACGAAGGAAATCAAGCCGACCGCCGCGATCGCGTGGAAGCGCGTCGCGTTCGGAGAAATCATGAGAAGGGGCAAGCCGATCATGCTCCAGGATTGTTCGCCCGACGACCCATATAAAATCACCAAAGTTCTCGAGCTGAAAAACGCCGAGAAAACCAAAGTAACAACCGAACGATTGAAGTCGGTATTCATCGATACAGGCGAGAACGGGCTTTTCTCCAAAGGGGAGTTCGAGGCGATAACGACACCGGGTCAAATGGAATACGTTACTCCCGAAGAAATTGCCGAAGATGTCATTTTTGAAATAAAGGGAGGAAATACCGGCCACGACATAATAAATGCCCTCGATAACGCGACCCTGGCACCGACATATCGTGCCGGTTATATGTTCCATTCGGCATTCACGAAGATGAAAGAGCTTGAAGAGAAACACAAAGTGGACAGCGTCGCATTCGAACTTCTTGGACCTCCCAGACTTTCAAAACTTCTTTACGAATCTTACATCATCCTCAGGCTCTACGAGAATTTCGACAAGATTGCTGCCACTTCACCCGAAAAAATGTCTGAGGAAGCACTCGATCTTATCAAACGGGAGAAGAAACTACGCAGCGAGATAATCTCAATCGGGATACCGATACTTCTTCCCAACGGGACCGAATTGCTCAGAGGCGAGGAAATAAAAATACCGCCGTTCAGGGGAGAAAATGTCCTCCAGGCAAATCAGAAGTCCATCGATGCCTGGGCACATGACGGTTGGGTAGACCTGAGGATAAGAAACATGAGCCGCTGGAAGAACCGGTTCGACGAAATTAGAAAGATGATCGTTCCGATTCCGTCAGGCGACACGAGTTCGAGGTACATCTATACGAGAGAATACTGGGACAATTTCGAAACGATCGAACCGGGGAAAGTGGTAGGTTGGATTTTCTCTTACGAGGAAAAAGGACTCCGGATGAAGACGTGATGAAAAGGCAAACGTCAAAGCTAGATAAGCTGGTACTGCGCGACCTGTCCTTGTTACAACTTATCTTTTGCGACTATTGACCTTTGTCTTTTTATTTTCTTATCATTCGTATCTGAGCGACTCGATCGGATCGACGCTTGCGGCTTTATATGCGGGGTAAACCCCGAACGTAACGCCGACCATCGAGCACACGACGAGCCCAATGATTGCCCAGTCGACCGGGAACGCCGCCTGCAAATGCAATAGAAGTGCCGCCATGTTTCCACCGAGCAGGCCCAGAAGGATGCCGATCACTCCTCCAACTTCGCAAAGCACTATCGCTTCCAACAAGAATTGAATCAGTATGTTGCGCTTCGTCGCACCGACGGATTTTCTGACGCCGATTTCTCTAGTGCGTTCGGTGACGCCGACAAGCATGATATTCATAATGCCGACGCCGGCGGCAAGGAGGGCGATCGCGCTTACAACTATTGCCCCGATTTTCACGTAAAGAGTCACCTTGTCGAATTGACCTACCATCGACGCGTTAGAAATAATATCAAAGTCATCATCTTTTCCCGGCGGGACCTGCCGGATCGTGCGCAATATCCCTTCAGCCTGTTCCTGAGATTCACTTAACACTTCCTGGCTTTTGGCCTGCACGTAGATGTTCATGCTCCTCCTCACCTTTCCATACCTCGCGAAGAAGGTCGTGATTGGAACTTCTAAAGAGTAAAACTGGCCAATCATGTTCCCTTGGTCTTCGATGACACCGACAACGGTGTAACCGATGCCATCAATCGTCACCTGTTCACCAATCGGATCGGAATGTAGAAAAAGTGATTTGGCCAAATTCGGATCGAGGACGCACACTGGTTGTTCAGTTTCAATATCGTTTTCACCAATCGATCTGCCCTCTGCGATTATTTCGTTCCGCGCTGATGAGATATCAGGAGTAATGCCAAGTAGTGACACATTGGGATTCGTTTTCTGATCGCGATAGTGAACGATCTTCGCTCCCGTGCCCGACAATACTCCCACGCTCTTTGCAAGAGTAGCCTGCCTACTTAATTCCATTGCCTGTTCATACGTGATGTCTTTTCGATTCCTGTATTTATCCCAATCGCTAGTGTAGAAAGCGGGAAATTTCCGGACCACAAAGGTGTTCGATCCCAAGGAATTCAACTTCGATACGACGTAGTTTTGGAGAACTGTCATCGCCGTGTTGACTGCAATGATCGAGAAGACACCCACTACAATCCCCAGGAGTGTAAGGCTAGAACGAAGCTTGTTAGCGCGGATCGCAAAGATCGCCATTGCAAAACTTTCTCGCCACTCAGACAAAATGAAATTCTTATTCATAGCTCGGTGTCTCCGCCTATTTTATTCCCGCCGGTAAGCGAGATTCCTGGTAACCATTTCCTGAGCAGTCCTTTAGAGTCTGCACTAGCTATCCTTATTCGTATCGCAACGCATCGACTGGATCGAGTTTCGACGCCCTGAGCGCCGGCACGAGTCCCGAGATGACACCTACTACAAGCGATATCAAAATCCCGGTAATTGCAAGCGATAGAGGCATTGACGTCGCCAGGAATTTGTCGAGGAGCATGCTTAACGGGTACGATGCTGCAAGTCCCGCAAGTCCACCTACCAAACAAATGAGTACAGCCTCGAGCAGAAATTGCAGCAGAATTGTGCGTCTCGGCGCACCGAGAGCTTTTCTAATACCGATCTCCTTGGTCCTTTCCGTAACGCTGACAAACATTATGTTCATTATTCCGATCCCGCCTACGAAAAGTGCGAGCGCAGTGACAAAAAGGCCTACAATACCGACAGTCATTATCATTTGGTCAAATGCGTTTGTGAACTGGTCCTGCTGGTTGATCGAGAAATCATCCTCCTGGTAAGGAGCCAGACCTCTGATCTTTCTCATTATACCACGCAATTCCTCCTTTGAGTTATCCAGATCATCTACGCTGGAAGCGCGAACATCGATCGTTGCGGAGTAGTGAGTCCCGTAAATATTCTGGAACTGACCAATTGGGATGAACACGATGTTGTCAAGACTGAACATTCCCATAAAACTTCCCTCTTTACTCCTGACACCAATGACACGGAATGGCAATCCGTTGATCTTGATCGTCTCTCCGATCGGATCTCTGTTTTGGAATAGAGCATCGGCGACGTCGCCGCCTAAAACGGCCAAAGGTCTATTGCCGCGGTCTTCCTCCGTGGTAAAGAATCTTCCCTCATCAAGGCTCATGTTACTTACATCGGCATACGCCGCAGTAGTTCCGTTGATGTCAACGCTGTTCGCCACTTTGTCTCTATATTTTATGATTCCACCTTCATCAACTGACGGTGCAACAGCAGCAGCTAATGTCGCCTCTTGCTGTATTCTTTCCGCGTACTCGGGCTTCAGGTCTTTACGGTTTCGATATTTCCACCATTCGCCTCCGCCAAAGCCCCACTGCCATTTGTCAATGTATAAGACATCAACCCCCATGAATTGGAAGCTCTTATTGAACGAGTTTGTGAGTCCCGTAATTGCGGCGCCCATGAGAGTCACGGCAACGATTCCTATAAATATGCTGACCATAGTCAATGCCGCTCTTATTTTGTTTGCCATCAGCGCGGCAAACGAAAGTTTCAGCCCCTCATTAAACTCACTCCAAAAAGTCACTGTCGCACCTTCTCTGCCTCATGGAAAGTGTGAACTTTTCCGTTCTTTTCCAAAGGCAGATCGCTTTCTATCATGCCATCCCTAATTCTAATTATCCTCTTGGAATGTTCGGCGATATATTCTTCATGAGTTACAAGAATTATCGTGATCCCTTTATTGTGCAACTCTTCCATGAACAGCATTATCTCGTCGCCCGTTTTCGAATCCAAATTCCCGGTTGGTTCGTCGGCGAGAATGATCGCCGGATCATTAATAAGAGCTCTCGCAATCGCAACACGCTGGCGCTGCCCGCCGGAAAGCTCATTTGGTTTATGGTGGACCCGTTCGGCAAGCCCGACCATTTCGAGGGTTTTGAGTGCCCGGTCTTTTCTGTCAGATGCAGGCACACCACTATATATCAGAGGTAATTCCACGTTATGCAGTGCATCTGAACGCGGAATCAAATTGAATGTCTGGAAAACGAAGCCGATTCCCTGGTTGCGAATCTTAGCGAGCTCGTTGTCGTCCATATCGCTGACATCAACGCCATTGAACATGTACTTACCGCTTGTCGGTGTATCGAGACAACCCAGAATGTTCATAAGCGTCGTCTTGCCCGAACCCGACGGGCCCATTATCGAGACATACTCACCTCTGTTGATTATAAGGTCGATGTCTTTGAGTGCCTGGACCTGAACTTCGGCACCCATATCGTACACTTTACTTACTTTTAGCAGCTCAATGACTTTATCCGACGACGCCATCTTATCCTCCGATCGCTTTTGTCGCCAACGACTTATTATTATCTACTCTAACTTTTGAGCCGTCATTAAGTTCCCGGCTAATCGCGACGAAATTTCCACTCACAACTTCCTCACCTTCTTTGAGGCCTGATGTTATCTCCACGTAATTATCGTCGGCGATACCTCGCTTTACCGTCACAGTTTTCGCAACTCCCTTATCAACCAAAAATACGCATTCGCTGACTGTTTCATGTTTTTCGTTCGGTTTTGCGTTGTTGACGTTGGACGAAGCACCCTGATCTTTGGCTTCTGTTGCTTTCGGCATCCTGACAGTGACGCTCTGAATCGGAACCGACAAGACATCGTGATGAGTAGCGGTCTGAATGTTGGCAGTAACAGACATGCCGGGTTTCAGTTCGGCGTCTTTCTCGATAATCTTTATTTTCACCAAAAAATTTGTAACCTGATCCTGGGTTCCGGCACCGGTGGTGGTCCCGGAGGATGCAATCTGATAAACTACCCCTTTTATCTTCTTGTTGGGATAAGCGTCAACGGACAAAAGCGAGGTGTCACCAACGGCGACAAGCACGACATCGTTTTCGTCCACATTGACCTGAGCTTCCATGCTATTCATGTCTGCGATATCCATGATCTCCGTTCCAGCCATCATACTCGTGCCGACAACCCGTTCGCCGAGTTTCGAATTCAGCACACTGACGATTCCGTCCATCGGCGCGTGGATAGTGGTCTTGCTAAAAGCGTCCTGCGCCTGGGCCAGCTGCGCTTGAGCCGAAGCCACATTTGCCTTTGCAGACTCGAAAGTCGCTTTGTTGACTTCGAACTGAGTCTTCGCGGATTCGAGATCCTGATCGCTCATCAAATTCTTCTTATACAGCTCCTGTGCCCGTTTGTAATTGGAAGTCGAATTGTCGTAGTTCGCCTTCGCCAAATCCTGGGAGCCAAGCTGCGATTGTAGATATGCCTGGCTCTGCTGAACCTGTGCGATGTAGGTATCAGGACGTATTTTCACGATCACCTGTCCCTGTGCCACTTTCTGACCCTCAACGACGGGAAGGTCCACTATTTCGCCGCTGACTTCGGGACTTATTTTGACAAGAACTTTCGGTTCGACGTCGCCTGAAGCAGTAACAACCTGTGTGATGGTACGGAGCGCGACCTTCTCAGTCTGGACCGATATGACAGGTTCCTTCTTTCCGCCTATCACTATCGCCGCGACCAAAATCAGGACCAGTATTCCAGCCCCGCTCAAAATAAAAATCTTCTTTTTCTTGTTGCTATTCTTCGCCATTGTATTCCTCAGTAGTTAATTGTTCCGACAGCAAATTCCATCTGCTCCTTCGCCTGTATATAAGTGTAAGCAGCGACGACTCTGCTTGACAACGCCAGCGTATATTGTGCGTTAGCAGTAAGGACGTCAAGGAGCGTAGCGCCGCCAATCCTGAATTTCTCCTGCTCCGTCTCCAGATTGATTTTGGCAGCCGCGACAGCATTCAATGCGGCAAGGTAACCTTTCTCAGACGCGTTGAGATTCAATAACGCCTGGTACACATCGAGCGCCACTTGACGCTTTGTGGCATCGAGAGTTTGTTCAGACGCTTTCACAGCGACTCCCGCCTGCTGGATGTTGGATTGAGTTACGAACCCGTTGAAGATTGGGATAGAGATCGATAGACCTCCGTAAAAACTCTTGTTCTGGGCTAGGTTATCCGTGCCCGCACCTGTCAACTGCGGCCCGCTCAATTGATATTGGGTAAACAAACTTATAGTCGGTGAATACTCCGCATTGGCAATCGACAAAGATGATTTTGAGGCATCGAGGCTGTACTGGGCGGCTTGATAGTCGGACCTGGTATCCAATGCCTTACCCATGAGTTGAGGAATCAAGCTGAATTGCTGATTGACCTGCACGAATTCAGTGGTATCTATCTCGCTTTTGACCGATGGGTCCGCAAAAGTGACCGTGTCCGTCACAGGGATCGCGAGGAAAAATCGAAGAGCTGCCTGCGCCTGATCGTATGCATTTTGTGCCTGCACCAGCGCATACTCATCCTGACTCACGGTTGCCTGTTGCTGGTACACCTGGGCAAGTGAGGCTGAGCCGACGGTGTTAGATTCCTTTATACTCTCAAGTTGCTGCTGATCTCTCGTTAGATTATCCCGGCTGATCTGGAGTTGATCTCGAAAATTGAAGACAGCAAGATAATTCTGAGTTGTCTGATATACGGCTGTCTGCCTTGCGCGCTCGTAGCCTAAATCCATCGACTCGCCTGCGGAATTGGCTTGATTGACTGTCGAGTAATTCGCAAAGCCATTGAACAGAGTATAGTCCGCAGTGACCCATGCCTGGTACTGCCGGTTGATGTTGACTCCGCCCGTTGTCGGTATCAGGATTCCCTGAAGGCTCCTGTAACCAACAGGAGAGCGCTGGTCGGTGTATGCAAACTGGCCGTTCCCGCTTACCGTCGGGAGAAGACCCCCATACGCGCTCAATACCTTCGCGTCCTGGCTTTCAGCTTGATACTGAGCCTGCAACACGGATGTATTCCGATTTAACGCAAGCTTAATACAGTCCTGAAGGCTGAGCGGCCTTCCAGCAGCACTCTGTTGTCCGAAAGCCACTTGAGCAAATACGGCTATAACACAAGGAATAATCATCTTCTTCAACATTTAAAACTCCTCAGAATTTAAAATTCAGCTTTGAGATATGCCTCTATTATTTAGACGGATGACTTGCCCGACTGTTTCACTTTCGGGGAGGGATTTTTGTGCGTTGCGACTTGAGATAATCGACCGCAGAATCATGATCGTTCGGAATAATCCCGTCGAGAACCGCGCTTTCAACCAGCTTCTTCAATACACCGACTTCTCTCCCGGGCTTAAGTCCGAAGAGCTGCATGATCTCATCACCGTTCACAGGCGGTTTCCAGTTCTTGATCCTGTCCTTTTCTTCCACTTCCCTAGCACGTTTCTCGACAAGGTCGTAGTTGGATGAGTACTCTGCGACGAGATTTCTGTTCTTGCTCGTGATGTCGGCGCGGCAAAGTTTCATGAGATCATCGAAATCATTTCCCGCTTCGAAGAGCAGGCGCCTGATCGCTGAGTCGGTCACCCCTTCAACAGCGAGTGCCATCGGACGGAGGTGGAGGCGGACGAGTTTCTCAACATAGGGCAGGTGCTCCATCGGCATTCGCAGCCGGTGAAATATTTTCTTCATCCACCGCGCGCCGATCTCGTCATGGCCGTGGAAAGTCCAGCCGATACCGTCGACGAATTTCTTTGTCGCCGGTTTCGCGATATCGTGTACGAGTCCGGCGAATCTCAGCCATACGTCCTGGCTGACACCCGCAAGACTGTCCACCACACTCATCGAATGGAGAAATACATCTTTATGGTGATGGTCCTGCCGCTGCTCCACGCCGGGCATGTCACTGATCTCAGGAAAGACAATCTTCATGATGCCTGTTTCCTGCATGAGCCGCAATCCCACAGACGGCCTGGACCCCGCGAGGATCTTCAGGAACTCATCGGTGATTCGCTCCTGTGAGACTATCGACAACCTTTCCTTCATCGACTTGATTGCGTTATAGACTCTGGGTGACACAGAGAAGTTGAAGCGGGATGCAAATCTGATCGCCCTCAGGATCCTGAGCGGATCTTCACCGAACGTTTCTTCGGGATCGAGAGGAGTGTCCACCGTGTGATTGGAAATCGCTTCAGCACCGTGAAACGGATCGACCAATGATTGCGTTCTTGACCCGACGTGAGGGCCATTCAACGCCACTGCCATCGCATTGATTGTGAAATCTCTGCGCGCGAGATCGTCTTCCAATGTTGCCGCCTCGACCTGAGGCTTCCTGGAATTCGAATCATACTTCTCTTTTCTGGCACCCACTATCTCAACCTTTACTTTTCCCGCCATCATTTGAGAAGTCCGAAACCTTTCGAATACGACAAGACCCGAAGCATTCAACTTCTCATACACTTTTTTAGAAAATGGAACAGGATCGCCCAGAACCACAATATCGATGTCCTTGGCAGGGGAATCGTAAATGGCAGGCTCATTAAGAGATATGATCATGTCCCTGACATAGCCGCCGACTACGTAAGCCGTCACCTTTTCGTCATCCGCGATTTTACCGATCTTATCCAGGATCGGTTCGTTTATCGTTATGTGAGACTCCTTCTTCTTCATCGGTTCAGATTTTCAATTTCGACTTCGACTCTTCAATTTGTTTTACAATCGTATCAGCAACAACCATGACTTTAAGTGCGTCTTCAGGACCGACTGAAGTTGGAATATCTTCCTGAATGCTCTTTGCAAACAGCTCGAGTTCAAGCTTCAACGAGTTGACCTGTGGTGCCTCCGGCTGCTCGTAAGTAACGATTCGTTCGGATTTGCCGATTCCTATTGTTCCAAGATTAAAACCGGCTGGAGCTTCCTCCGGTTTTACTGCCCTGTAGACCTCGGCGATGCCGTCGGCGAAGTCCATGGAAATGTAAGCGTCACGTTGGAACAGCCTCATTTTTCTCATCTGCCGCTGAGATATCCTGCTCGAGGTCAGGTTAGCGACCGCACCATTTTCAAATTTCAATCTGGCGTTTGCGATATCGACGGTGTCAGAGATTACACCAACGCCCGACGCGTCAACCCTCACAACGGGGCTCTTGATGAAATTCAAAATAAGGTCGATGTCGTGGACCATGAGATCGAGAACGACTGCGACATCGATCCCGCGCGGCTTGAACTGCGCGAGACGATGCGATTCGATGAACATCGGATCCAGCTTGATCTTTGAAAGAGCGAGGACAGCCGGGTTGAATCTCTCAATGTGTCCCACCTGCACCTTGACCTTTTTATCAGCCGCGATCTTCATTATAGTTTCCGCTTCATCAACCGTCGTGGTCACAGGCTTTTCGATGAAACACGCTTTCCCGCTCCGCATGAAATCGACAGCGAGATCAAAGTGAGCGCTGGTAGGTGCGACTATTGATACGGCGTCGACATATCTCTTCACTTCGTCTATAGACGAAAAAGCCCTGATGCCCAACTCGTCCGAAATCTTTGTTGCCTTGGCCGAATCGATATCATAGACTCCTGCCAGGTCAAACAAGTCAATCTGTTTCAGCAGACGGGCATGGGTTTGTCCGAGATGGCCCACACCGACCACTCCAATCTTGATTTTGTCAGTCATTTCGTTTCCTCGCAATTGATGACCTGGAGGTGAAGCGTCCTACCATCTTCAGTGTAGGTTGTGGCAAACAGCTCCTTGCAGCCGCTCAAAAGTGTGTCTGCTTTACTGATGTTGCTTGCAATGTAAATGGTTCCGTACCCGCCGTCTTGAAAATTCTCTATCGGGAGAAAAGCGCTGTGGATCTCAATTACCGGCTTGTGCAATCGTACTGCGAATTGAGCGGCGGCGAAATTAGTTACGATCCGGGCTCCCCCGCTCGCAGTCCTGATCGTTTTCACCACCTGGTCGACCGCCTCATCTTGCTCAAATGTCTCGATGGAAATCTTGTCTCCCAGGTACTTGTTGCTCCCATACATATCACCGAAGAGGAACACAAGTGAAACGACGAAGACAAATGTTCCCGTCGATACGTATTTCCATTTCCAAAGAGAAGCGAATCCCTGGAGAAAGAATGCAGCAAGAACAGACGAGACGACGAGGGCGCAAAATAAATTAAGAGTTGTCGGCTGCACTACCGACAATGCGCAGAACGTCACCCACAACATAAAGGTGTGAAAATGCGTTTTATACACGTCGAATCTGTTCTTCACCATCAGATAGACGACACCTGCGATATCAAATGCGCCCAGCAGGACAAGCGGAACCGCTCCAGCAAGATTCCAGTTGAGATCATGATCGCCAAGCGGTATAGTGAGAAGGCCCGCCTCACCTGCATACAAAGAGTAGAAATAAATCAGGACGGTGACCGCG
Organism: Candidatus Kryptoniota bacterium; assembly: GCA_036567965.1. NCBI lineage: Bacteria > Pseudomonadati > Candidatus Kryptoniota > Candidatus Kryptoniota bacterium. Next base: position 165,446 of record DATCTN010000026.1, on the reverse strand, counting down.
AGAAAAGCGCCGCTTGCCGACAGGAGTTTAGGTATGATCCTGGCTCGATCCTGGGTATTCTGAAGCAAGTCGAGGACCACGACGAGAAACATTATGAGTCCGGGCAATCCAGCTGCGAGCGCGGCGGCGGCGAGAAGTCCTCCAAAGATGTATTGGTTTCGGTAGAGCGCAAGAAGGTAGAGAATTACGAGTGTCGCCGCGACAGCCGCGGGGCCGCCCGTCACCGCAGCGATTATCGCTGGAGGCGACAAAGCCAGCAGGAAAATCAAAAGCGTTCCCCACACCCACTGACCGAGAACGTACCCGAGCATCAACGAGAGGAGCACAAAATTTAACACGGTAATTACCAACCCTGCTATTCTGAGAAACTCGATCGATCCCGGCGTTAGGAACCTGTTCAATAATCCAAAGAAATCCCACAGGATCGAGCGTGAAGAAGAGAGATCGGTAAGCAGTGCGGCTCGAACGACATCATGCCGCGCGACGTATGCGTAGACCGTCGAGAGATCGATCTCCCTGAATCGCCAGTATGTGGCAAGCGCTATGATAAGCGCGGCAGCTGTCAGATAACGCGAATATCTATCGGGACGGGAGATTTCCATTCTCATTCGTTTCCGTTTCTCTCGGACAAGAGTAGAGAAGACAACTGGTCTACTGTCGTCACTTTCGCACAATCGATATTATCGAAACGGTTTGCCGCAAGCGAGTCATATACAGCGGCAATGAAATGAATCCTCGCGGCGGCAGCGGCTTTGAAATCCGAACGCGAGTCTCCGACTAATACCGCGTCCCCCGCCGCGATGCCGAGAGCCTTTAAAGCAAACTCAACTCCTTCAGGATCCGGCTTATGATTCTTCAGCATAGAACCGGTAACGATTACGTCGAATAAATCGCGAAGCCCGTGGTAACTCAGGGTTATTTCTGTCGTATGACTTCCCTTGCCTGTAAAAACTGCAAGCCGACAGCCGGATGACTTCAGCTCGGTCAATAGTTTCTTAATTCCAGGAAATATGGTCGAATCGTCCGAGTGCTCCCGGTAGTAATCGAGGTAATCGCGCCAGACAGAATCGAAATTTTCTTCACCGATTATGTTCTTAAGTGCCACTTCCTCGGGTGGACCGAAATACGACATGATTTCCTGCGGAGTGAACACTTTCGATCTATACTTCTTTGCCACGTGATTAAATGAATCGAAGATAAGACGGCTCGTGTCCGCAAGCGTACCGTCGATGTCGAATATTACAAGAGAATATTTCTTCTTCATTTCACTTGTGATCTTTTTTCTTGAAATGATCTTCGAGGATTGCGACGATTCTTTGAGAGGCCTTCCCATCGCCGTAAGGGTTATGCGCGCGGCTCATGATCAAATACTCTCCGGGGTCGGTGAGAAGAGTCGATACGCCTCCGATAATCTTCATCTTGTCTGTTCCGACGAGTTTCACCGTTCCCGCCTCAACCGCCTCGGGCCTCTCGGTCGCGTCCCTCATAACAAGGACGGGCTTTCCGAGCGACGGTGCTTCTTCCTGAACGCCTCCGGAATCAGTCAGGATCAAATAAGATTTCTCCATCGCGAAGACGAAGGGCTCGTAGTCAAGCGGTTCGATAAGGTGGACGTTAGAAATCCCGCTCAGGATCTTGTTTACTGGCTGGCGTACGTTTGGATTGAAATGAACCGGGTAAACGAACTCTGCGTCGGGAAATTTGACGGCAAGCTCCCTGACCGATTCACAGATGTTTCTGAAGCCTTCTCCGAAATTCTCGCGCCGGTGACCGGTGATGAGGATAATCCTCTTCTCCAGATCTATTCCTTTAAAAAGCGGTCCGAATGCCTCACCGGACTTCTTAAGCGAATCCACTACATGGAATAACGCGTCGACGACGGTATTACCCGTCACGAAAATGGATCCCTCCGGTATGTTTTCTTTGATCAGGTTCTCTTTTGCCCAGGATGTCGGTGCAAGATGAATGTCGGCTACGACACTTGTCAGTCTTCTGTTCACTTCTTCAGGAAACGGTGCATATTTGTTTCCCGTCCTCAACCCGGCTTCAAGGTGTGCGATTTCAATTTTCATGTAGTATGCGGCGACCGACGCGACAAATGTAGTCGTAGTATCTCCCTGGACAACAACCATGTCAGGCTTCTCTACATCGAGCACGACGCGCAGTTTCGTCATGATCCTCGCAGTCAAATCGAAGAGAGTCTGATTTTCGGTCATGATGTTCAGGTCATGATCGGGTTTTATCCGGAATATCCTGAGCACCTGGTCGAGCATCTGCCGGTGCTGCGCGGTAACGCATGTCCTGGCTATGAAGGATTCCGATTTGTACAGCGCCTTTACGAGCGGCGCCATCTTTATCGCCTCGGGTCTCGTGCCGAATATGAACAGGACTTTTCGCTTCATTCTAAATCAGAACCTGGGTTTGTCACCCAATTTAATTCTTTAACGTGAAAGATTCGTGGCTTGAGGAATGTTCCCCGCATGTTTCTTACCAGCCCTCTTCGAGAATCGGGGATAGAGGTTCTTACACTTTCGCCGTACGAAGCGCGGCGGTCAACTTCCTGTACGTATCCGTCAGGTCTTCCGAAATGATCTTAGTTTCACCGAGGACCGGCATGAAATTAGTATCGCCGTTCCATCGTGGCACGATGTGAAAATGCACATGGTCCGCGATCCCGGCGCCGCTGACCCTTCCGAAATTTGCCCCGAAATTGAATCCATCGGGATGCGAGGTCGCAAGCAGCAGCTTCATCGCCAACTGCGTCTCCTTCATAACGTCAGCATTTTCATCGGCGGTCAGCTCGCCAAATTCCGACTTATGAGAAAAAGGTACAACCATCAGGTGACCGCTGTTGTACGGATAGAGATTCAGCATAATCAGGGAATGCGTCCCGCGATGAATGACAAGGTTCTTTTCGTCGTCAGTGCCCGAAACCTTATCACAGAAGATGCATTTCTTAGGCGAGCCGTCGTCCTTGTCGGAAAACGATTCAATATATTTCGATCGCCACGGCGTCCAGAGTCTATTCATTCCGCTCCTGAATAAGAATCCCGGACACTCGATCCGGGATTTCGGTTTCTATTCCTGCTCGACTTTTTCTTTCTGCGCTTCGGCGATGATTTTCTCCGCCACTTCCTTCGGGACTTCCTCGTAGTGAGAGAATTTCTGACGGAAGACTCCGCGTCCCTGGGTCATGCTGCGCACCACATTGGCGTACTTATAAAGTTCCTTCAGCGGTACCTGCGCGCGGATCTTTTGGTTGTTTCCTTCGGCGTCCATGCCCAGTATCTTTCCGCGTCTCCCGGAAATATCGCCCATGATATCACCCATATGCTCGTCGGGCACGAGAACTTCGAGTTCGTATATCGGTTCGAGAAGCACCGGTTTCGCCTCCCTGAATCCTTTCTTGAACGCCATCGAGCCGGCGATCTTGAATGAGATTTCGTCGGAATCAACGGGATGGGAGGAACCGTCGTGCAATGTCACGCGGACGTCGACAACTTTATGTCCGGACATCACGCCCTGTTCCATCGCTTCGATCACTCCCTTTTCGACCGCCGGGATGAACCTGCCCGGTACGACGCCGCCGACAACCGCGTCGACGAATTCGAAACCGCCTCCGCGCGGTTTCGGCTCGAGTTTCAGGTGCACGTGACCGTACTGTCCGCGTCCGCCGGATTGCTTCTTGTGTTTGTATTCGGAATCGGCGACGACACCTTTGATGGTCTCGCGGTACGGTATGTCGGGCTCGACCATGTCGACATCGACGCCGTACCGTTCCTTGAGTCGTCTTACGACGACCTGCAAGTGCATTTCGCCCTGGCCGCTCATCACAGTCTGGCTGAGCTCGGAGTCCACCTCGACGAGAAATGTCGGATCCTCTTCATGGAGTGCATGCAATCCGGACGCGACTTTGTCTTCATCGTGACGATTCTTCGAGACGATTGCGACACGCATTATCGGTTCAGGAAAATCTATTTTCTTCAGGACGACGGGAAGATTCCTGCCGCTCAGAGTATTGTTCGTATGAGTGTCCTTAAGCTTCACAACTGCCGCGATGTCGCCCGCGATAACCTTTGAAATCTCCTTCCGGTCCTTGCCGTTCAGGACATAAAGAGTACCGAGACGTTCGCCCTTACCGTTGGCCTGGTTGACTAAATCCATTCCCGGCATAACCACACCGGAGTACACTTTGAAGAGGGACAGCTCTCCGATATTTCTTTCCGAAATTGTTTTGAAAACGAACAGCGACGTATCGGCTCCCGGGTCGCAAGCAATTTTGATTTCCTCTTTTGCATTGCCTGCTTTGTAGCCTGTCACAGGCGGAACGAGGTCGGGTGACGGGGCATAATCAGATACGAAATCCAGAATCGATGCGACACCTGCGAGCTGCTGGCCTGAGGCCGCGAACACGGGGAAGATCTTTCTGTCGAGTATCGCCTTCTTCAGGCCGGCAGCTATCTGCTCGTCTGTCAGCGCGCCGTTCTCGAGAAATACGTTGAGGAGGTTTTCATCGGTTTCGGAAAGCTTTTCCGTAAGTTCTTCCCTGCACTTGTCAGCCTTTTCCCTGAGAGCTGCCGGAATGTCAGACTCGGTGTATTTTCCTCTTGCGTTCTTATCGAACTTAAGGAGCTTCATCCTCAGGACATCCACAACGCTGTCGAATCCCGCTCCCTCGTTCGCTGGGAATTCAACCACCGCGACATCGTGTGACAGCCTGTCGCGGATCTGCTGGAGTGTCTTCTCAAAACTCGAATGTTCGGAATCGACTTTGTTTATGACGAAGAGCGCCGGTGTCTTGTACTCTTTTGTAAAGGCCCAGTCAATTTCAGTCCCGACTTCAATCCCTTCGACTGTCTTCACGAGAACCAATGCGGCGTCTGACACACGGAGAGCTGCCTTGATTTCTCCGAGAAAGTCCGGGTATCCCGGAGGATCGAGAATATTGATCTTCAGGTCGCGTCCCGACTGTGTTTTACCGGACCATTCGGTGTGGATAAGCGAAGTGCTTATCGAGATCTTTCTTTCGATTTCATCATGGTTGTAGTCGGATACGGTATTGCCTTCGGCAACCGAACCCATTCTGGTGGTGACACCTGAAGCAAACAGAACGGCCTCGGCGAGAGTGGTCTTGCCTGAACCGCCGTGGCCGATTAATGCAATGTTGCGCAAGCTCGCTGGAAGATAATCCTTCATACAATCTCCTTTTCCCGGTCAGGAAGCTTGGTCCTAACGGATCCTCGCGGGAGAAGCCGGATGGAACAGGATGCCCGGCTAAGGTTAGCTTTTAAGTACGCGCAAGAATACCCTGACGCCCCTGGCGAGCGCGGCAAAATATCCTGCAGTGTCCATTATTGGATCTTCAATCTTGGATTTGACATTTCGTTCAAGTTCGACCAAGTCTTCAACGGCATCGACTACAGAATCCAGCGCCCCCTTGACATTGGTCACCTCGCCATCGACGCTCTCCGCAATCGTGCGGATCTTGCCCGTGATCACGCCGGAATTTTCAAGAAGCGGACCCGACTTTTCGGAAATTTCCCGGAGGGACACTTCGAGCTGATTGAGTACCTGCCTCGCATCCTTCATCATCACAATCGCATAGACGCTTGCGCCTGCGACTGCGAGAAGGGCGATCGAGGCAACTAACAGAAAAACAGTTGTCACGACATTCCCCTCTTAGCTATTCTTGCTTCGCTCATCCTTGAAGGCTTCGGTTCCGGCTTTTAAGGCGGCTTTGAGCTTTCCGCCTTCGCCCTTCGCCTGTTCGATTACGCGTTCGGCATCGGAGATTAGTGTTCCGGCTCGGCGTCTTGCCTCACTTACCATTTCCTCGGAACGCTTCTTCCCTTCATTCACCAGATCCTCAGCTTTCGCTTTTGCTTTCATCAACTGCGCCTGTGTCGCCTCTTTCAATTCGTCAGTCTTTTTCTTGATATCGCCGCGCAGCTCTTTGCCCGACTTCGGTGCGAGAAGCAGCGCCGTTACCGCTCCGATGACGCTTCCGGCGATGAATCCGAGGAGCAAACCCTTCGTCAGACCATTGTCATCCTGTGCCATGATACACCTCCTATGGATTTTTTCTATTTTTCAAGTTATCTACGCATGGAGTAAAAATCAAGAAAACGGATTGGCAACCCCGCAAAGATTCTTCCAGGACGAGCAACGATTCTATTGAGTTTCACTCGTTTCTTAGAAAAGGTCTTCGCAAGATTCCCTTATCTTCCCCAACAGCTCACTGCTGGGAAATGACGTTTGCTCAAAAGACAGAGAACCTACTTGAGAATGAACTTGTTGTCGGACTATTGAGAAGTCTTTGCGCGGAGACTTAAAGCGATTTTATCTGACTCAAATAGCGCTTGAGATCTTCTTCATCAACCGGTACGTCTTCCAGCTGGCCCTGCATATAAGCATCGTACGCGCTCATGTCGAAGTAGCCGTGTCCGGAGAGATTGAACACCACGACATCTTCTTTGTCCTCCGACTTTGCGCGGAGAGCTTCGTCGATTGCCGCGCGTATCGCGTGTGCGGACTCCGGAGCAGGAACAATGCCTTCGCTCCTCGTAAACTTCACGGCGGCATCGAAGACTTCATTCTGGGAATACGCGACAGCCTGAACGATCTTCTGATTTACAAGCGCAGACACGAGGGGCGAGGCGCCATGGTATCGAAGTCCGCCGGCGTGAATTGCAGCAGGAACAAAATCGTGGCCCAGCGTGTACATCGACAGAAGGGGTGTTAGACCGGACGAGTCGCCGTAATCGTAGGTGAACGACCCGCGCGTGAGTGTCGGACACGCGGAAGGTTCCACCGCGATGACCCGCATTTTCTTCGCGCGCGGTTTATCCTGGAGGATTTCCCGGATAAACGGGAAAGCGAAGCCGCCGAAGTTCGATCCGCCGCCGACACAAGCGATGAGTGTGTCGGGATATTCTCCGGCTCTCTCGAGTTGCTTCATTGCTTCCTCACCGATGATCGTTTGGTGGAGGAGGACATGATTCAAGACGCTGCCAAGGGCATACTTTGTTTCAGGATCGCTCGCCGCCACTTCCACCGCCTCGCTGATCGCCATACCCAGGCTGCCGGAGGAGTCCGGATCGCGCTCGAGGAAATGTTTGCCTGAGTTCGTCTCGTCGCTCGGACTTGCGGTGACATCAGCGCCCCACAGGTGCATCATGGCACGTCGATATGGCTTCTGCTCGTAAGAAGATCTGACCATGAACACTTTGCATCCAAGCTGGAAATGGTTGCACGCCATTGCCAGCGCGCTTCCCCACTGGCCTGCGCCCGTCTCCGTGCAAAGCCGCTTCACACCTTCAAGTTTGTTGTAATAAGCCTGCGCAACGGCCGTGTTAGGCTTGTGGCTCCCCGTCGGGCTTACAGATTCGTTCTTGTAGTAAATATGGGCCGGAGTCTCGAGAAGTTCCTCCAACCCGCGAGCCCTCACAAGCGGAGTAGGCCTCCACTTCAGATAAATCTTCAGAACTTCTTCCGGGATCTTCACGAATAACTTCTCCGTGACTTCCTGCTCGATGAGGGCATTCGGAAATATCACGGCAAGCGCATCGGGGCCAACCGGTTTGTGAGTCTGCGGGTCGAGCGGAGGAAGCGGCTTCTCCTTCATGTCCGCCGATATGTTATACCACTTCTTCGGGATTTCCCGTTCAGCTAATTGAATTCGATTTAAAGTTTCTTTTCTTTTCATCTTTGATCAGTTTGACCAGAATTTAGGCTTACCTGCGTTCACCCAGGCTGTGTACCAATAAGAGGCGACCTCTTTAGCCGCCTTCCGCATCTGCGATTCAACCATCCCATCGAGAGCGGAATTGAATTTAGTATAATAATCTTCGGAATATATATATGTTTTTCGCCCGCCTCTTTCTTCAACCCGGTATAATTGATCCTTCGGTATTTCGGATTTTGCCAGACTGTCGGCTCCGAACACCTTGCCAATGAGTGAATAACTGTGCATTATTATCCCGAATGCATGTTCAACGGGATTATCGATATAGCTAGCGCTATCGATCCCGGTGAAGTTGTAGGTGCTGCCGAAGTGTTCCGGAATTCCGCTTTCCCATCGAGCATGCACACCGATGTTGCCGGTCATCTGTCCGTCATAATTCTCTGTCGCGTGAAGCGGGACGTGCATATCCGCGACATAGTGAGAAAGATCGGTGGAGAAATGAAGCACCTCCGCAACGTTTCCCGATTTCATTGCGGCTGTAAGGCTGTCGGTGATCCACCCAACCCGCCACGGCACGACTCCATTCTTCATCACTGTATCTGCTCCGTATTTCTTTACCGCTGCATCGTAAGAATGCGGAATATCGAAATTCGGATATTTCCCGTACTTGTCGATGTCTATATAATGATAGTAACCCTCATTCTTGTCCTCATTCCGCCGGATGTCGGGATCAGAAGAATGTTTGGAGAGATAATCGACGTTGGCGGAATAGAAATTCTTAAGCGGTTCCGGTAGGAGGCCGACCGCCTCCTTGCTGATTACAGGATGCGCCCAGAATCCCCAACCTAGAGTAAAGACGACGACCACGACCGCCACGACGGCGGCTGAAAACTTTTTCAGAAAATTCATGTTGGCTTTCTTCTAAATGAGATGCCGCACCGCGGCCTCCTGTAACGGTGAACCGCGGCGCAGGCGTCAAATACTAACGGATCTTTTTCTTGTGGCGCATCTTACGGAGACGTTTCTTGCGCTTGTGAGTCGCCATCTTGTGGCGTTTTCTTTTCTTGCCACTCGGCATACTACTTCACCTCCTGCTGGTTAGGAATGTTCATGTGTTCGTCCAAAGTCTGTTTGGCTTTCTTTCCGATATCTGTCGTCGGATCTATCGTAACGCATTTCTTGAAGGCGTCTGTCGCCTTGTCGATTTCCTGCGCATTAAGATATACTATTCCGAGATTGAAGTATGCAACCTGATGCTTAGGATTGTTCTTTATAGCCTGGTTCAGCTGTGCGATGGCATCCTGTGTCCTGCCGCCTTCAAATAATGTGACGCCATAATCCACGCGCGCGTCGTCGTTGGTCGGAACCTTGTCGAGATATCGCTTGTAATAAATCGCAGCTTGATCGTAAAAAGTGTTGTCCTGGAGCATGTTCGCAAGCTTGAGTGTAGAAACAAGATCGGACGGATTCTTGTCGACAACCTGTCTGAGTCTGTCGATCGCCTGCAGAATGTCAGCACTCGGTTGAGTGGAGCCGGCAGCCTGCTGTGTGCTAGAATCATCCTGCTGTGACTGAGAGGGTTTCGACGAGGTCATGATTCCGTATGTAAGCACCGCGCCGAGAAATACTGCTGCGACTATTACAGCGACCTGGAACGGCTCGAGATGAAATTTCTTTCGGACGTTTTGCTGCGGTTTTTCTTTTTGAGTCTTGTCGCGCTTTTGCTTCGGGAGCTGATCTTTTGATTCCTGCCGGGTGATTCGTTCGGGCTGTGGTTCCGATCCAGTCTGTTCGGCCTTCTCAATTGAAACTCTCGATACGCTCTTCAGGGAAGTGCCGCACGACTCACAAGACAGCGCGCGAGGAGAATTCACGAATCCGCAGGTCGGACAGATAAGAGCCGCACCGGTGGAAACGGCAGTTGTCTCTTCGACCGGTCCATGCTCAATCTCAGGGAGTTTGAATCCGCACTTCGGACAAAAAGCAAACTCTGACGAGACTTCTGTGCCGCACTTCGGACAAAAACCCGACTTCACTTCTGGGCTGCCTCCTCTACGCTTCCCTTGTCAGGCGCAATATTCTTGCCGAGATGTTCGTCGACAAAAGCCTTGAACTCCTTAGACACTTTGAAGTAGGGCACAAACTGTTCCTTCACAGGATATGCCTGACCTGTTTTCGGATTGCGCGCCATTCGTCCTTTTCGTTTCCTGATCTTGAAACTTCCGAATCCCCTGATCTCGATAGCCTTTCCTTCCGCCAGTGCGTTCCGCACGGACGCGAGGAATCCCTCGACCACAGCCTGAGTCTCAATCTTCGTGAGACCGGTTTGCAAAGCAATTTCTTCGACAATATCAGCTTTAGTAACGCTCATTATATTCTCCTTTTTCCGAAGGGGTACTCCGGATTACTGCAAAAATCTATACTGTAGGACGGGCTGCTCCTCAAAGTCTTTTTCCAGGAAGTGAAACTTCGAAAGGAGGTCGCCGAAGATGAGGTCGGAAAGAGTTCTTTGCCTTCTCGCCTCGACCACAATCGGTTTCCCTTTTATGCCGCCGAGGTTCGCCGCGATCTTTATCGCGTCTTCGAAAGAGCCGAGAGTATCGACGAGCCCCAGTTTCAGCGCCTGGGAACCTGTAAAGACTCGCCCGTCCGCGATCTTCTTCAATTGGTTTATGTCGATCTTTCTTTCTCTTGACACCACTGCAATGAACTGACTGTAGGTGTCGTTGACAACTCCCTGGAAATACTGTTTATCCTGATCTGTCATCTTTCTGAAAGGAGATCCCGAATCCTTGAACTCCCCGCTTTTGATGACATTCATGTCAAGTCCGAGTTTTTCCATCAGCTTCCCGTAATTGGGGAACATCGCGATCACACCGATGCTTCCGGTCACAGTTCCAGGGTTAGCGACGATCCTCGTTGCAGGACAGCTCACATAGTATCCACCGCTTGCGGCAAGGGCGCCCATGGACACGACGACAGGCTTGACGGAATCACTTATATATTTTACCTCTTCAAAAATTTCCTGGCTTGCAGCGACCCCGCCACCGGGACTGTCGACACGAAGGAGTATTGCCTTCACGCTCCTGTTCTCGGACAGCGACATCAGGCTTGAAACGATTTCGCGAGAAGATAGGATTGTACCCGTAATGTTAGCGACTGCTATTTTGGAACCGGGACCGGAAAGATCGTACTCACTTTCTTCAGATCCGCCGCCGCTCAAGAGGACAGCCATGAAGACGCTCCCCAATAAAACGATACCGAGAATCCACAGAAAAACCTTAGTCGATTTCTTCATTGGAGCCCGATTGGTCAACTTGATAAGTCTTCATTGGACAGTATTTTAGCAATAACGGGAGTTAAAATCAATTTCCTTTCCTGCTCTCGTCAAAGAGACTAATCTACACGTTTCTGACCTTAGAGAACGAGCGGGGCGAAAACGTCACCCGAGATTAATCTTGAAGACGCTCCCTACAAGAACGCTGGCGACTATCACGAGAAACACGATCAGGGTTATACCTACGAATTTGAAATCCCTCTCTCTCCAGAATGCAAATATTGAAATAAACACACGACTCACTGGAGTAAGCAAGAGAGTTATGGTGCCGAGATACAGAAACGCTCTCGCATCGAGAGTGACCAGGCCCGAGAAAAAATCTCCGAAGGAATGGAAATACTGGCGCGACAAAGCGGGTGCTGTTCCGCCTTTCGCGAAAAGGAGGATGAGCCCCGCAAGGTAGAGAGCGACAGTCGTATACATTCCGGTTCCGAGGATAAAAGCAACAACTTTTGTAAGCGCGCGGCCTTCTGCCTCTTCGGTTCGGCGAGCATTATCTTTCATAGTGTACCAGGAAGGTTGAAATTGAATTTCAGAAGCACACCCTTCGCGATCATTTGATAGCCGAGATAAATCATGAGGAAGAAGAAGATCGTCTTGATGACCTTGCTGTGGAGTTTGTTCATTACCGAGCTCCCTAACGTCGCGCCCAGCATTGTTCCGAGCGCGACCGGGGCGACCACATATATATCGATACCCCCGGCGAGGAAGTAGACCACGGCGCTTGTCGCGGCGGTTACCCCGATCATGAATTTGCTTGTCGCGACAGCCGCTTTCATCGGGATTCCCATGAATGAATTCATTGCCGCGACTTTTATGACTCCGCCGCCGATCCCGAGAAGTCCGGACCCAATTCCAGCCAGCGAGGAAACAAGGCTTCCTTCGATCGTCCTTGTGGCGTGATAATGTACTTCGGTCTTCATGGCCTGGTCGTGGTATTTTCCGTGCAATTTCAAGGCGACCGCAATTTTGTCGCTCGACTCCAAGGAATAACCGCCCGAAGAGATCATCTTCTCTTCAGAACTCCTTGTCTTGTATGAGATAATTGCCATATAGCAGATAAGCCCACCAAAAATCATGCTCAGGATCCAGCCGTTCAGGAGGACTCCGATGAGCGCACCTATAAGAGCTCCCGTGGTTGTCGCAATCTCGAGGAACATTCCGAGTTTGATGTTCGTGATTTCCTGCTCGACATAAGAAAGCGCACCGGCGATTGATGTCGCAATGACGGATACGATGCTGGCAGCGATGGCCATGTGGATCGGGAGGTGGAAAACAAGAGAGAGAGCCGGCACGATTATAACTCCACCGCCGACGCCGACAAGTGCCCCGAAGAATCCCGCGAAGATAGCGATGAGAAACATCAAAAGATACGTAAGAAACATGGGTTGAATATATTTTGCCTGAGGAGAAAAAACAAAATGGAGAGGAGGTTCGTAATGAGCTGTTTTGAATCTGTAACAATCATTCTACGCTTCCGACGGCTGAATCCAACCACTGTGCGAAGGGTCGCTTCGGAAAGAGACAGATGTTAAGGGCGAGCGGCCCTTCGCCTGCCCTTTCTCTAATTTGTAATACAAGCCTTCAGTTGGCTAAATTGGAAAGTCAAATCGCAATGATGAGCATTCGAAGATACATAAGACTGATGAGAACGGAGCAGTGGGTAAAGAATGTCTTCGTCCTTGTCCCGCTCATTTTCTCGAAGAACCTTTTCAACCTTCCAATGTTGACCGAGACAATAGTCACCTTTGTCTCATTCTGTTTTGCCGCTTCGGGCGTGTACGTGATAAATGACATTGCTGATCGCGAGCTAGATAGGATTCATCCGGTCAAGCGAAACCGCCCGATCGCCTCGGGTGAAATTCCGGTCTTGAACGGCTGGGCATTCGCGCTCCTCCTGCTCTTGATAACGTTTTCACTCCAGACTTTTGCGTCGATCGCTCCCTCGGCTCGTGCGGCAATCGTTTTGTACATCATACTTAACCTATTCTATTCATTTCTCCTCAAGCAAGTCGTGCTTCTCGACGTGTTCGTCATCGCAATCGGATTCATCATAAGAATAACCGCGGGCGGATTTGCGATCGGGGTGAAGATTTCCAGCTGGCTCGTCATGACGACTCTCTTCATATCGATTTTCCTAGGAGTCGCTAAGAGACGGGGAGAATACGTGAACGTCACGGGAGACGAATCATCCCGGAAGGTCCTGGCGAAATACGATCTCAGCTTGATTGACCAGATCCTTTCGATATCCGCGGCGAGCGTAATCATTACTTACGCCCTTTATACCGTGTCGGAGAGAACGGTACGCGCTTTCGGGACCGAGGCGCTGATATTCACGACCGTCTTTGTCGTCTACGGAATATTCCGATACCTTTATCTCATCCACAAATCCGGGCTCGGCGAAAACCCGACGAAGGTTTTGCTTACAGACAAGCCGACGGTCGTAAATATAGTTTTCTACATCATCTCCGTTGTGACAATCATTTATTACAGGCAGCCGCTGATCGATTTCATTTTCAGATATGTCCCGATCCCGTAAACCGGAGCTCGTCCTTCTTTCTATAACACTGGTCTGGGGCGGTACATTCGCCGTAGTCAAGTTTGCCCTTACCGATTCATCCCCGCTCACTTTTCTCGCTTTAAGGTTTGGAATAGCGTCGCTCATTTTCCCGTTGATTTACCGGAAGAACTACTTCAAGATGGATAAAGCGACGCTTCTGGGAGGATTGTTCCTGGGGATTCTTCTGATGGTGGGATTCGCCCTTCAGACTGTCGGTCTCAAGTACACGACTGCTTCAAAATCGGCATTCATTACCGGACTTCTTGTAGCATTCACTCCGATTGCGCAGGGGGTCATCGAGAGAAAATCTCCGACACGCGGAAATTTGATAGGAGTTGGACTGGTTGCAGTCGGGTTGTACCTTCTCACTTCTCCGAACGGACAAAGGTTCAACATAGGAGACATACTCACACTATTCTGCGCAATCACATACGCGATATACATTGTGTATCTCGACATCTACGGCAAGAAGCACGATCCATCGAAACTGACTTTCCTCCAGCTCTCGGTGACGGCACTGCTCGCACTCGCGGCCGCACCGTTCGTCGAAACGATGCACATTCATGTCACGGCGGGTTTCGTATGGGCGATCCTGTACACTTCCATTCTGGCGACGGTCTTCTCGACATATCTGCAGACTAAGTATCAGCGTGAAACGACGCCGACAAAAGCAGCCGTCATATTTTCGATGGAGCCGGTGATGGCGAATGTCATAGCATTCTTCGCATTTGGGGAATTCGTCGGGCCGATCGGAGCGATAGGCGGCGGACTGATCATCGCCGGACTCCTGGCTTCGGAGCTACTGGGTTAAGCCGCGTGAAAATGCAAGAGCTTTATCCGTGCAGGTGAGATCAGAAAAATGATAACCGGAACATCTAATACGATTCAACCACGGATTGATATTAAACGATTGAGTCGACTTCATTATTGGCTCTCCTATAATCGTTATACGATACTGTTATATGGTGGTGGTTTCGTAATACCTCGTGGAGTCTTCATTCCGGTTTCAATCATAATTTTGACCATCCTTGCAGTCACGTTCGCTCCTTACATGCTATATGTTCTGTACAAGAATCATAATCGCGGATGGATAATTTCCTTTGTCGTCGTGGTCGGCATTCCAACAGTGCTCGCTTTCCTCTCGACTGGCAACGTAATACTTGATACCGGGCTTCATTATCTCCCTTTGCTCATGTTCTACGCATATTGTTTCGTTCTTCGGCTGGCTGTCGGCGAATGGATCAGCGACGCGAGTGCGGTAGGCGAGCTATGGACCGTTCATCGCGACGATCAAAACCTGTCGGGTCAGTAAAGTACTGCTAACGACTTTTTAGTCTCAGCCATGCACCAAGAAATAGTACTTGCAAGACGGCAGGTAGTCCTCAAGGATCTCAGGATAAGAGTCAGTATGAGCTGCCTGCGGAGTCTCAACGAATATGTGAAGGAGACTCCGATATTTTTACAAAGCGGGAATATGGATGAGCCCTTCAGAAGATTCTTCGTCGTCACTAACCAATTGTTCCTCAGAATCCCCGGAATGACAAGAATTGATTGCATGTCATTCAGGAACCGCTTACTGAATTTGGAATTTGCGCGATACTACGGAGGGCTTAAGAGACGCGGCATATTTCTATTCGAAATCCAGATTCCACTTCTCGAAGAATTCCGGAGGCACGACGTCTATGAACCTGCTCGGCTTGGTGAATATCTTCCCGCTTTCCCTGTCGTAAATGTTCATCGGGTATGTGACGTACAGGTTCTCTTTCGCTCTCGTGCACGCGACATACATTAATCTTCGCTCTTCTTCAAGCTCGTCATCGTCTTCGCCCGCATGGACGGAGGGGAATTTGCCGTCAAGCGCCCATATGACGAACACGCTGTTCCATTCCAGTCCCTTCGCGGAATGGATCGTCGAGAGATTCAGCTGTTCCTCCTCGCGGTCGCTTTCTCCCATTTCGATGACACTTTCAGTCGGCGGCTCAAGCGCAAGGTCCGCAAGAAAATTTTGAAGCGACCTGTAACGTTCAGCAATCGACGCGAACATCACTAAATCCTTTTCGCGCTCCTGATAATCGTCGTATTTCTGTCTCATAAGCGGCTGGTAATACCGCAACACCGATTCGACCTTGTCGACAGGGTGATTCGATTTGCCACCTTCTTCTGTAATGAATTCCATCAGCTCTGAAATGCTCGACGGCACCTTGGTCTCGGAGTCATCAGTTGCACCGCCGCCCTGTGCGATCCTATCGAGGACTTTTTCTGCTACGCGCGGACCCACTCCCGGGTGAAGAAGGAGTATCCTGTGCCACCCCACGGCGTCCTGTGGATTGTCCATTATCCTTAGAAACGCAACGACGTCCTTCACGTGCGCCGATTCAACGAGCTTCATCCCGCCGAATTTCACGTAAGGTATATTCGCGCGAGTCAATTCAATTTCCAGATCAAACGATAGATAAGACGATCTGAAGAGGACCGCGATGTCGTTCAGCGCCACTCCTGCTTCACGCAGCTCGAGGATTCTCTGGACAACAAATTTCGATTGCACGTTTTCATTTTCGGCTGAAATGATCGCCGGTTTCTCGCCGGCCCTCTTTCTGGAATAGAGTTCCTTCTCATATTTCTCTTTTGCCGCATCTATGATCTTGTTCGAGAAATTAAGTATTCCCTGTGTCGACCTGTAATTCTCTGTGAGCTTTATGATCTTGCATTCCGGAAAATATGTCGGGAAATCGAATATGTTCCTGAAATTCGCGCCGCGAAAGGAGTAGATGCTCTGTGCGTCATCGCCGACCACCATCACGTTTTGTTTTTCCATCCCGAGAAGCCTGACGATCTCTCCCTGGACTTTGTTCGTGTCCTGGAACTCATCGACCATCACGAAGTTGAATTTTCCGGCCACCGCTTTTCTCACCGGGTCATTTTGGATTAACAGCTCACGGAGATTCTTCAGCAGGTCATCATAATCCATCAGGTTATATTTCCGTTTGTACTCCTCGTACTGATTCTTGAGCTTGAGTATGTCATCCAGCTGCTCGACGAATCTCGGATAATCCTTGAAGACTATTTCTTCAATTTTGACAAGAGTGTTTTCGGACCGACTGTAAATGTCGACGAGGGTTTCCTTTTTCGGAAATCTTTTAGATTTCTTCTCGGGGCTCATGCGGGTGCGAAGCAAGTTTACGACATCCGCGGCATCGGAGTCGTCGAGTATCGTGAACTGTTCCCCGTAACCGAGAACCTTGGCGTAATGCCTGAGAGTCACGTTCGCGAAGGAATGGAATGTTCCGCCCGCGACCTGGTCTGCGGAAGCAGATTTCAAAAGTGCCCCCGCGCGTTTCAGCATCTCGTTAGCCGCTTTGCGGGTGAATGTGAGGAGTAGTATCGATTGTGGATTGCCGCCAAGTTCGACAAGATATGCCACACGGTAAGTAAGAGTTTTCGTCTTGCCCGTGCCTGCGCCGGCGATCACGAGGACGGGGCTGTCGACGGTCCTGACAACCTCGAGCTGATCGGGGTTCAGGTCGCCTTCATAGTTTATCTTGAAGACTCTTCGCTGCGCCTCACCGACGGCGCTTTTTTTTATCGTGTACTTTTTGGAATCCATTACTGTGGAATCGTGAAATAGAACTTCGAGCCCTTGCCCGGTTCGCTTTCGGCCCAGACTCTGCCGCCGTGGAGCTCGACAAGACGCCTGGACAAAGCGAGTCCCAGCCCGACGCCGCGATACTTCTTTGCGTACGGGTTCTGCTGAAGCTGCTCGAACGGCTTGAAGAGCCTTTCTATGTCTTCGCTCTTTATTCCCATTCCGAAATCTTCCACGCAGAAATGAATCGCAGTCTCGTTCTTCCACGCATTAAGGTTGATCTTGCCGCCGAAGTGGCTGAACTTCACCGCGTTCGAGAGGAGATTGATCACTATCTGCCTCATCTTCTGCGCGTCGGCAAATATTTCTCCGACAGACTCGTCTATGTCCGTCACGATCTCGATTTTCTTTTCCAGCGCCATCGGCTCAACGATCTTAACTGCTTGCATCAGCTCGTCGTAGACCTGGAACCTTGTCTTCTCCAGCTTCAACCGCCCGATCTCGAGCCTCGAAAGATCGAGGAGGTCGTTAACCAACTCGAGCAAATGCCTCCCGCTGCTGCTGATGTGGCCGATGAACTGTCTTGCCATATCCTGCGGCATCTCATTCATGTCGGTCTGCAGCACTTCCCCGAACCCGATGATCGCGTTCAGCGGCGTCCTGAGTTCGTGACTCATGTTGGCAAGGAATTCAGATTTCGCCCTGTTCGCGTTTTCGGCCTTCCTCCGCTGGACTTCAAGCGCGATCGTGTTCTGCTGCATCTCGTCGAACAGTTTCGCGTTTCGCATTGCGAGCGAGCACTGGTGGGCGAAAAGCTCCAGAAGGATTTCGGAATACTCTTCTCCCGTGAAGACATAGCAGAGGAATCCCTCCGGAATATGGTCGACGTGCAGCGGGACGAGCACGAACCGCTTCATCCCAAGCTGGTCGGCGAATTGCGGGATCTCTCGTTCGCCGACAAAGAACCCGATCAACTCGGACAAGTCCGTACCGATGTACGGCTTTCTGGTGCGTGCCAGCTTCTTAAGAAAATCCATTTCCACGCGGGGCAGTTCTATGATTCTGAGGTCGATGTCGTAAATGTCGACAAGCTTCTCCAGCACGCCGCCTCCGCCTCCCGAGTAATTGGAAGAATTGAGCGTGTCGGACCCCGTGTTGAAAAGCATGAGTGCGGATAGATGCGCGCCCGTGACCTCCTGCGCGTTCGAGACGATTCTCTGGAGGACATCCTGCACGCTGCCCGGAGAGGCGAGCGCGACGCTGTTCTCCTGAAGTTTTAAGATGTGTTTCGTGAAAACCTTATTCTGCTCGACAAATTTTTTGTCGGCAAGCGTTCTTACGTAGTCATCCATCTCAGGTACAAGCCTGATAAAACCGTATCCGATAAAGAAGATGCCGAGAAGAAACAACCCGAAATAGCTTACAACATCGTAAGGAAGATTAATGACGTCAGGTATTGTGACGATTCCTTTTAGCGCTTCCATTGCCATTCCAAGAGAGATCAGGCTAAGACCGATGGGAATATTTTTCCAGCCGGCAACCACGCCGTATCCACCGCGCCGCTGTCGATAGATCGTATAGAGGGTTATCGAAATCGTGATCGCAAAAACAGCGATCTTATATATCGTGAGAATCATTTAGCTAAGATTTCCTGTCACGGATTCCATGAATCAGATTCTGATCGCGTTCGCGCGTCCGAAATCGCGCCCTTCAGCTTAGTCTTTTGATGACGACGAGTGTCTTGTCGTCAGTATACGTCGCTGAAGTGGAGAATTTCTGAACGTCTTCCAGAATTTGGTAACAAATCTTCCGAGGCTCGAATTGAGCCAGCTCAACAAGCTGGGCCTTTAGTCTGTCTTCGCCATAAAGTGCGAAGTTCGCGTCGTGAGCCTCGGATATTCCGTCAGTATAAATGAGCAGGACGTCACCCACCTCGAAGTTCACGTTACCTATTTTGTATTGCGCGTTCGGCGCGATCCCGAGCGCGGGACCCGTCGGCTGAAGGAGGGCGACATCGCCTTTCGACTTTTTGATAAACATGGGCGAGTTGTGTCCGGCGTTCACGTAAAGGAAAAGGCTGCTCTTCCCGTCCGAGAATTCGCCGTAAAAAAGTGTCACGAACCTCGAATCTGAAAAAGCTGAATTGACAAGGTTATTGACCTTCTTTACGAGAGAGGCCATGTTGGTTTGGAGCTCGACCCCCATCTTGAGTGCGCCGGAAACATAAAGCGCTTCGACGGCGGCACTCAGTCCCTTGCTGGCCGCGTCGCCGACCGCTACGCCGAGCCGTTCGTGTTCCTCGCCCGCCGGAAGGTAATCGAAAAAGTCTCCTCCCACGACCCGTTCGGGAATCGAGACTCCAAAAATCTCGTATGATCCGAATTTCTGTTCGTGTTCGGGAAGTATACTCCGCTGGATCTCACGAGCCCTATCGAGATCTTGCTCGAGCTGTTTCGTCCGCGCGAGTGCCCGCCTCTCCCGAAGCACGCCGGTGATCGCGCTTCCGATCACGTTCAAGGTGTCGAAAAGTGTTTGATCGACTCCGTCCGAATTGAACGCAAGGATGTATGGATAGAGATGAATCCCTTTTACTCTTACTTTTTCACCGACTCCCGTCGCGGAGTACTCCGCAATACCTCTCTTTCGCAAATCCGGATTCGCTTCTGAGCTGAGGAGCGTCTTCTGATTGCCGATCTTCACAAAGTCGGGATACTCCGACACCTTTATCGCATACTCGTCGGCCATCATCTTGACTTTCCCGATTTGCTTGACGAGAATATATGTGTTCTTCCTCGGGATGAGTTTCCAGACCCGTCCGCCTTTTATCCTGATCTGATCCGAGTTCATGATTTCCTCGACCACGCCTTGCAACAAGTCCTCGTCGCTCTTGTAATCTTTCAGCGCCATCTTCTCGATGGCATGAAAAAGCTGCCTTTGATTCATCAGTTGCTGATCCTTCTCCATCTATCCACGACGGCAGCGAGATCGACGGCGGGAGGAAGGATGCTCCACTTCGTGTAGAATTCGACGTCCTTGCTTCTCGGAAATGGATTTGGAGCATCGATCTTAGTTCTCATCGGGACTATCGACGCGTCTCCGAGGAGCAGGCACTCACCTTGCTTCAGGGCCGGGATGATGTCCAGGAGATCGGCCATCGACTCGGGGACCAGCTTTGCAACGTAGGCCTGGTCGTCCGGGTTAGACAAGCGCATAGCGACGAAATTGCTGCATTGCGAAAGGATCGATTCGGCAACGTCGATCGGTCGCTGGCTTACAACCATACAGCTGACGCCATATTTCCTCCCTTCCTTCACGACCCGCTCGATTGTGCGGCGCGCAGTCTGCGATGAGCTGCGCATGTTGAGATAATTGTGCGCCTCTTCCAGCACAAGCAGGATAGGCAGGTTGGCACGGTATGGATTCCACATATTGAAATCGAAGACGAGACGCGCGAGGAGAGAGACGAGTGCGTTTATCACTTCCTGCGGAACACTGTTCAGATTGAGCACCACGACCGATTTGCCCGATTTCAATCCGAACAACGACTCTAGAAACGGGGCGAAGGATTCCGAGGTCTTGAAACTCTTCGGCTTGAAGAGAAACTCGAAGCGTTTGTCGTTCAACTTCGTATCGAACTTGAAAACAAATCTCGTGAAGTTCCCATAGAACGGACCTTCCTTCCCGTTCGGAAGACGCTCGGTGTCGAGCGCCTGCATCCTCACCTTCACATCGGCCAGATCGAAGTATACGGGCGAGTCGACTGTTATCGAGTCTTTGTAAGCGAGGTTCTTCATCCGCTTACTGTTCAGGACGATTTCCGACATTACGACGGTCTCGCTTCTCGCAGCAGGGTCGTCGGGATCAATAAACGTTTCGACGAGCTCGTCAAAATTCATCGCCCAGTAGGGAAGTTCAAACTCGCCGATGTTGACACGTTCAGCCATGTCTCCGAACGCGTCTGCGTACTCATCGTGAAGATCGAGCAGAATTATTCTTGCGCCCGGAAGTTTGGCAACTTTCTGCAGAATTGACGCTACCGCGCACGACTTTCCGGAACCGGTTGCGCCAACTATCGCGACGTGCCTGCTGAAAAATTTGTCCGGGTCGATGTAATTCTTCTTCTCGTTCAGGAGCGAGATCGTGCCGAGTGTAAAATCGTACCGCCTGTTTGTGTTGAAGATGAGGTCGAGATCGGCTTCTGACGGAAGCTCGATCGGCGCGCCCGCGAACGGAAGTTCTTCGGTCCCGCGCTCAAACCGCCCGCCGCTGAATTTACCGAACAGGTTCGTCGAGAACCTGACGGTCTCCGGCGAGCTGAGTTCCATCGACGTGACGACCCCGAGTATTTTACTCTCAGCCAACACGACGGATATATATGCCCCGACGCTGAATTCGTTGGTGATGCTTGTTTCCCCGATCATCGTGGCTCCGCGAACCGAAACGACTTTTCCCGAAAAAGCCATCTGTTACTCCTTTTCTAGTATCTTTTTTATTTCCGCAATTTTATTAAGTGCTTCAACGGGCGTAAGATTGTTAACATCCACGTCCCTTATCTTCTTCCTCAGCTCTTCGTCGCCTAACTGGAACATCTCAATTTGGAGATCGCCCTCTTTATTCCTCGAGAGGACTTTTTTCGCACGCGGCATCTTTGGTCCCACATGGCTCTCGGACGCCGATTCGGTGGCGGATACCTCGAACGATTCGAGATTTTTCAGGATCTCCTTTGCACGTGATGTAACAGCGCGCGGAATTCCCGCCATCTCCGCGACATGAATTCCGTAACTGTGATCTGCGCTTCCTTCCACAATCTTGTGAAGGAAAACAACCTTACCACCGTATTCCCTGACATCTGCTTTGAAGTTCTTGACATGAGTGTAAAGTTCGGCAAGCTCGTTCAACTCGTGGTAGTGTGTAGCGAATAGAGTCCGCGCTGATCTTGCCGGATTCTGATGAAGATATTCTACTATTGACCAGGCGATGGACACGCCGTCGAATGTGCTTGTCCCTCTCCCGATTTCGTCGAGAATTACAAGACTCCTCGGAGTCGCGTTGTTCAGAATATTTGCCGCTTCCTGCATCTCGACCATGAATGTGCTCTCACCTGAAGTAATGCTGTCCGAAGCTCCGACACGTGTGAATATCTTGTCGACAACACCGATGCGGGCACTTTTTGCGGGAACAAACGATCCTGCCTGTGCCATCAACACTATCAGCGCAACCTGCCTGATATAAACGCTCTTGCCCGCCATATTCGGACCGGTTATCAATACGATCTGATCTTTTCCTTCCGACAACAAAATCCCGTTCGGTACAAAACTTTCCCCGCTGGGAAGAACGCGTTCCACCATCGGATGCCTTCCATCCGTGATTTCGAGATCGATCGAGTCGTCGACGACCGGTCTCACATAGTCGTTCTCAACAGCGGCTCTGGCAAAAGAAATCATCATGTCGACAAGGGCGATTGCTCTCGATGTCATCAGCAGCGAGGCTGAGTGAGCGATAATCTCGTCGCGAATCTCTTCAAATAGCTGGAGCTCGAGCTTCTGAATTTTCTCTTCAGCGTGCAGGACCTTCTCTTCATACTCCTTCAGCTCCTGCGTAATGAAGCGCTCGGCATTCACAAGAGTCTGTTTCCTCACGTAGTCGGCGGGCACGCGGGAAAGGTTCGAATTCGTGACTTCGATATAATACCCAAACACAGAATTATAATCGACCTTCAATGACGAGATACCCGTTCGTTGCCTTTCAGAGACTTGAAGCCGGGCGATCCATCCCTTTGCGTCCAGCGAGAACGAGCGGATCTCGTCGAGCTCCGTGTTATAACCTTTCCTTATTATGCCGCCATCGGAAACCGAGGCAGGTAGTTCATCTGAGAGTGACTTTTCAAGGATCGCCAGGAGTTGCGCTTCGGTGTTGATCTCATTGGAGGCTTCTTTCAAATCTCTTGCGTTCAGTTTCTCGAGCTCCGTCTTGATATTGGGAATCCGCCTGAGCATTTCACGGAGTGCGCCGACTTCTCGCGGCGATGCTCTCTTTGTCGATATACGCGCGACGAGTCTTTCAAGATCCCCGAACCCTCCCAAAATATCCGAGAGCCTCCCGCGAACATCCCGGTTATCGACGATCTCTTCAACAGCATCAAGCCTGGCATTTATGTCCGGAGGACTCAGCAACGGCTGAAGAAAGACCCGCCGGAGAAGTCTTGAGCCCATTGAAGTGAGTGTGAAATCGCAGGTGGACACCAGAGTTGGCCCGCCTTCGCAGGAGCTCTCTGCAATTTCAAGATGCTTCCGGCTGGTCCTGTTGATCTCGAGAAACCCTGCAAGACTGAATTCAGACAACCCGACGACGTGGGCCAGGTTGCCGTTTTGAGTTTCCGCGAGATAATCGAGCGCGGCGCCCGCCGCTTCTACGGCGAGAGGTTTTGATTCCAGCCCGAAACCTTTCAGGCTCTGGACCTTGAAATGATGAACAAGCTTGTCGTAGGCATAATCATAATTGAATATATAATCGTCTCTCCGGGTTAACGTGACCTTCTTGAGAGGTCCCTCAATGAAAGGAGCCAGAGTATCCACCATATCCCTCGGGATGACGACTTCGAGCGGTTCGATCCTTGCCAGGTAACTTTCGAGACGGTTCAGGTCTCCGTGTGAATAATTAAATTCGCCGGTTGTCGCGTCGCAAAATGCGAGACCGAATTCACGGTCGTCGGATATCAATGAAGCGAAGTAATTGTTTTGTTTCGACGAATCCGCCGAGAAATTCACGCCCGGAGTAACAACTTCCACGATATCCCGCTTCACGATTCCTTTCGCGAATTTTGGATCCTCGAGCTGTTCACATACAGCGACCCTGTAGCCGGCCTTCACGAGCTTTGGCAAATACTGATTGATGGCGTGATGTGGAAAACCCGCAAGAGGGATATCGGAAGCGGCACCATTAGCCCTACGCGTGAGTGTAATTGAGAGCACCGAGCTCGCGATCCGCGCGTCCTCCTCAAACGTTTCATAGAAATCGCCCATCCTAAATAACACTATCGCGTCGGGGTAGCGATCCTTGACCTTCCTGTACTGGACCATGAGCGGCGTTATCGACTGGCCCTTGCTCATTTCGATCCGATCAGGTCTATTGCCTCACAGGGGTATGCACAACATGAAAAGAAAGATCCGCAGGCTCGTAGCTCAAGTCTCCCCCCGCAACGACAAGCACCCGGAAGGTTTCCGAATTTCAATTCTTCCTCTCTCTTGATTGCGTTTAAAATATACTTGAGGTGTGAAAGTTTATCAAGAAACTCGCTTCGTGGTGCTGGATTCGACGAGTCGAGTGGGATTGGGTTCTCGTCATGGCGGTCATATCCGTTGCTGATTGCCACGGACGAGGAAAATATCCGTGCTGCCGGCTAAGTCGGGCAAAGTTGCCCGACCGTCTTAGTCCCTTCTGGCAAAAGCCAGCTCACCGACTCCCCACGCAATCGCGAAGAGCAGGACGGTTTGCGCAAACTCATGCCAGGTGGAATTTGAAACAAAGAAATGGTGCCCGGTCAGTTTGCCGACCAGTCCAATTGCGAAACTGACAGCTGCAACCATAATGGAGAAGGTTATAACACGACTTTTCATGCTCGGCCTCACTTCTTATTGTTTGCTAACACTCAACAACCGAAAATAGGGCGCGCAGGCTTCAAACGCAAACGGGCCTTTCTAGTCCTTTCGGGACGTCAAAATGAAGCCTTTCAAAAGTTTGAACCCCTCACGATTTCTACCTAGTCACTCTTCCGTTTTGAATATTGAGTCGCTCAATCCGGAATTGATCTTATAATTCGAATAATAAATTTCGACGTTCCCCTTCAATCCTCTCCTTACCGCCTGCTCGCCGCCGAATCTCCCCATCGGCATATTACCCTTATCGATATCGAGGTTCACATCGATTCGAACAGGAAGTTGAAAATTCCCGAACCTGTCGTATGTGATTTTCGCACTCGCTTGTCTTCCCGGGTACGGCACGCTCGCGATTTCCCGGATGAGCCAATCCCGTTCATCGATCGTAAGGATCACTTCCCTCATCCCGCTCTCATCCTTCTTCGGACTCAACGAGACTCGAACGGCGGGAACTCCATCGACTTCCGTTGTGTCCACGAACTTTACGTCAAACGCATCCGGATCGAATTTCTTTGGATTAAATACTCCCACTTCTTTTGGGAGAAAGAACAATCCTTTCGATTCCATTTTATATTTGTCCGGCTCCTTGTAGTAAACAGTGCCTTCCATGTCGGGGGATTTTACGTCAGGAATGTCCATGTGGACTTTCACATTGACTACGTAATCTTCAATCCCCGCGAATTTGGAAAGCGCATTTTTCAGATATTGGACCCCGTCTTCCTTTTGAGCCGGATTCAAAATAAAAAGGAGACTTACTGCCGCGAGCAGGAAATTTGTCAACTTTTTATATCCTTTCTGACGAAAACCAAATACGCGACGCCGAAAAATAAAACGTCGTGACCGAGAAGAGCCAGCGTGTATTTTGATATCTCGCCCCAGTTAATTGGATCATCGAGAAACAGCTGCCAGATATTCATGTAGGTTGTGAACAGGTACGGCTTGATGGCATCGACAAAATCAAACGGAAGGTTGCCCAGCACAAAGAAGACCACCACTATCGCCATCGAGCCGATAATCGGGCCGATCGAGTTGTCGACGAGTGTCGAAAACAGGAATGCAAGAGATCCAACTACGGACATCGAGAGGATCGCCGACAGGAAAGCGAGCATTGTCCTCGACACCGCGAGATGTTCCTGTAGGATGACGACGTGCGGGATTCCGGTCTGGAATCTGATCATGTCACCGCTTCCAAAAAACGCGAGCCCGATCCCGACGCACAGAGCCGCGAGAAAAACGATGAGGGCAGCGGTGTAAAAGAGCATAGCGAGGTACTTCGTGAAGATAATTTTCGACCTCGAAGGCGGACGTATAAGGAGAAACCTGATCGTCCCCGACGTGTATTCGGACGACACCATATCGCCGGCGACGAGTGTGATCAGAAACGGGACGTGCACATATAATGAGTTCATGATCAGCGCGGTGATTACCCAGACGTTGAGGATATTTCCGGAGACCATGAAATCGCCGTTGAGTTCGCCAGCGAAGCCGTGAGCCATTTTCGCCTGGTTCAATTTCAGGATTACCTCGAGAAGGATCACCGCCCCCGCGACCGCGGCAAATCCGATATACGTACGCCAGCGCCTGAATGTCTTGAAAAGCTCAATTCCAAATAGACTCATACCTCGGACGCTCCTTCCGTAATTTTCAGGAAATAATCTTCGAGCGTCCGCCTGGCTGCAAACGAAGAGACTTCCACACCGCCCGTGACGAGAATTCTATTTAATTCGGCTGCACGGGATGAATCGATGTGGACGTCGATCGCGGCATCAGCCTGCGCCACCTCGACCCAATCGAGCTTCCGCAGGATCTCCAGCGCTTTCTCCCGCGGAGTCGCCGTAATGGAGTAATAAGTCCTGTCACCGTTGAGTAGCTCCGAGACATCACCCTGCGCAACAAGTTCTCCGTGATTCAATACAGCCATCCTGTTTGCAACCGCCTCGACTTCGGTAAGGAGATGTGAGGAGAGAAGTATCGTTGTCCCATGATCCTTCGAGAGAGTGCGGACGAGGTCCCGCACTTCCTTCATTCCCTGCGGGTCGAGTCCCGATGTCGGCTCGTCAAGTATCACTAGCTCCGGTTTCGTCAGGATGGCCTGCGCGATGCCGAGTCTCTGCTTCATACCGTGTGAAAATGTTTTTACCCGATCCTTCGCCCTCGATTTCAGTCCGACGATTTCAAGCGCGTTATGAATCTCATCCTTTGTGACCTTGCGCGTGAGCGAGCCGAGGATCTCCAGATTCCTGTAAGCGGAGAGGTAAAGGTAGAAATCTGGTTTCTCTACAATTCCGCACACCCTCGAGAGGACGAACTCCCTGCTGCGTCTCACTTCGGTCCCGAATATTTTCACATTTCCCGATGTCGGTTCAAGCAGAGTGAGAATCATCCTTATCGTCGTACTCTTCCCCGCGCCATTTGGTCCGAGGAAACCGAATACATCGCCGGCGTTCACGCGAAGGTTGAGATCCTTCACAGCCCAGCGGCTCCCGAATTTCTTGCTCAATCCCGCAGTCTCTAAGATTACTTCAGACATTCTTAACCGGTTCCCTCCATATGACTTGAGACCATCCGTTTGTTAAGTTTCAAAGTCCACCGATTTGATACTACCGCAGATCCGGTTGATAAGTTTCAAAACTTTCTGATGTTCGGGGTGCGCAGCGTATTTCTTCAGCGACTCCAGGTCGTCGAACGTACCGATCAGCGCGAAGTCGAACGATCGCTCTGAATGAACAACATCTTTTCCCAATTCGAAATTCTTTATCTCGGGGATGTGTGACCGAAGATTTCTCAACCCGTTTTCCATTTTCGACTTTTCTTCATCCGGCGTGCCCGGATGGAATTTGAAAAACACCACGTGCTTAATCATTCTCTTCCGCGGAGAAGGCAGCACGGACATCGGCCTCGAGGAAGAACAGCGCGGTCACCACGGCTCCGCAACAGGAAATAATTCCCAGAACGAGAACAATTCCTGAGATCGTCCCGGCCTCGTTCATCATTCCCGCTTGGTTAAAGATCCAGTTCCAGTCGTGTATCGCGCTGTCCGAAATGAGCGGGAGCCTTTTATATGGAGCGTCGCCGATGTACACGGAAACATTTACAAGATTCTGGCCGAGCCAGTATAATGTAGCGATGAGCGTGCGGTATCCGGATTTAAGGAAGACCCAGACCGCAAGAGACGGGAGGACAATCTGCATCAACGACCCGCCCATGAAGTAAATCATTCTCCCCATGAATCCGAAAAAGAAGTGTCCGCCCTCATGTATGAAAAGATCGACAGTGTCGATCACCCACAGCACGAACGGCAAATGAAATCTTCCCTGGAAGGTCTGGTAGTCTGTGGCAAGAAACCAGCTAAAGTATGCCACTATTGCGACCACGATGACGTCAAGTATAATAATTATGAATTTGTTCAAGGGATTTGTTTCTTAACATAAAAAGATAGTCAGGATTCCATCAAAATCAACATCTTTCAGGCTTGTCTCGTATATTTCAACTGGATTCTCTGAACAATGATAATTGAAGCTTGTCTAAAATACAGAATCGAAAAATCTCAGGTCAGTATCGAACTTTGAACAATATCTGTGAAAGGAAAGAGCATGAACAGATTTCTTCCGGATTCAATTGTAGTGGTCTTTGCAGCGGCTATATCTCTCTTGACGTCGGGTGCAGGACCAAGACCGCAGGGGTCTACTGTGCCAGTTTATAAAAATCCGAACCTACCGGTAGATCAACGTGTTGAAGATCTTCTGGGAAGAATGACGATGGACGAGAAGCTATCGATGCTTGGAGGTACCGGGTTCGCGACGAAGCCCAACGAACGCCTCGGAATTCCCGAACTGAAAATGTCGGATGGACCGCTCGGCGTCAGGTGGGGAAGATCAACCGCATTTCCGGCCGGCATGGCAATGGCAGCATCATGGGACACCTCACTCATCAACCGTGTCGGCAAATCCATCGGAGAAGAGCTGAGGGGAAAAGGAAGGGACGTCATACTCGGGCCGTGCGTCAATATCGCGCGGCTGCCGATCGGCGGAAGAGACTTCGAGAGCTACGGCGAGGACCCCTACCTCGCATCGAGAATGGCTGTGAGCTATATCCAGGGTGTACAGAGCGAGAAGGTCGCCGCTACCGTAAAACATTTCGCGGCGAACAATCAGGAATTCGAACGCGGATTTGTCGACGAGAAGATTGACAAGCGGACGCTGAATGAAATCTACCTCCCAGCTTTCAAAGCCGCAGTCGAAGAAGGAAAAGTTCTCGCGGTTATGTCTGCGTACAACAAGATTAACGGCCACTTCTGCAGCGAGAACGATTACATACTTAAGGACAAGCTAAAGGACGAATGGAAATTCGACGGCCTCGTCATGTCCGACTGGGGCGCGGTTCACAGCACGATCCCAACCGCCAACGGCGGTCTGGACCTGGAGATGCCGACCGGCGAGTTTCTGAATCCGGGCACTCTCGCGGATGCGGTCCACGACGGAACGGTGAAGGAAAGCACAATAAACGAAAAGGTAAGGCGGATTCTCCGGGTGATGTTCACGCTCGGTCTGTTCGATGAAAATCGGTCCGCCGATTCAACGCTCATAAATACTCCTGAACATCAAAAGGTCGCCTACCAGGCTGCAGTCGAAGGCATTGTTCTGCTCAAGAACAGGGACAATATCCTGCCGCTGAATCCCGACAAGTTGAAGTCTATCGCTGTCATCGGACCGAATGCCGCGGAGGCAAGAACGCAAGGCGGCGGCAGTGCGATGGTGACACCGGTTTATTCAGTTAGTCCGCTCGAGGCGCTAAAGAACAAACTCGGCGATAAAATCAAGATTAACTTTGCGGAGGGATCCGAACTCAACGGAGATGTCCAGCCGATCGACAGCTCGCTCCTTTATCTTCCGGACAATACCAACGTCCACGGGTTACACGCAGAATATTTCGACAATCAATCATTGAATGGAACGCCGAAGGTTACCAGAAACGACGAGCAGATTCACTTCAATTGGACCGGAAGATCTCCGGCTGAGGGAATTCCGGCGGATCATTTTTCCGTGAGATGGACCACTAAACTTAAAGTGCAGGAAGACGGATATTACCAGCTGCAAGGGATGGGCGACGACGGCATCCGGCTCTATGTTGACGGAAAAATGGTCATCGACGACTGGAGGGACCATCCGCCCATAGCGCGTTCTTATTCGCTTGAGTTGAAGAAAGACAAATACTACGATTTGAAGTTCGAGTATTACCAGGACGAAGGGGGAGCTCTTGCAATCCTGGGAATGAAGTCCTCCGGAAGAGATCCGGTCAAAGAGGCTGTTGAGGCCGCGAAAAAATCCGATGTCGCGATCCTCTTTGTCGGGACGTCCAGCCAGTATGAGTCCGAAGGATTCGACAGGGACGACATGGCACTGCCGGCAGACCAGGACGAGCTCATCAAGAAAGTCTGCGGGGCAAACAAGAATACGATCGTTGTTGTGATTTCGGGTGCACCGGTCCTTATGAATAAATGGATCGGTGACGTGCCCGCTGCCCTCGAGGCATGGTTCGGCGGTGACGAAGCGGGCAACGCGATCGCGGACGTTCTTCTGGGAAATCACAATCCATCGGGGAAACTGCCGGTGACATTTCCAATGCAATGGAAAGACTGTTCGGCATACGATTCATACAGGAAACAGGACAGCGTCTCAGTTTACAGTGACGGGATCTTCGTCGGGTACAGGCACTTCGACAAGTATAACATAAAACCGCTCTTCCCGTTCGGATACGGACTTTCTTACACGGATTTCGAATACAAGAATCTGGAAGTCGAGCCAATGGGCGGTAGTGGATCAGGAAATTATGAAGTGACTTTTGAACTCGCGAACGTCGGCAAGCGGGAAGGAGTCGAGATTGCCCAGCTCTACGTGCACGATCCGGGAACGACGACTCCTGTACCGGTCAAGGAGTTGAAGAGATTCGCCAGGGTTTCGTTAAAGGCCGGTGAGAGCACGACGGTCAGGTTCGAGGTTTTGCGCGCCGACTTCGCGCATTATGACTTGACCACCGACGCGTGGGCAACACGTCCCGGTGAATACGATATAATGATCGGGAGTTCGAGCAGGGACCTGAAGCTCAAGGGAACGATTCAGGAGTGATATTACAGGCGGGCCTGTCTGCTAGGACAGGCTCGCTATATTATCTTCGAATATTTTTCTGAAGTGAAAACCGTAAATGCAAAAGGTGATCGCAAGAGGAAATAACTTCGGACGCGTGAAGAGCGACCAGAAGAATAACCGCCAGTAATACACCCGCTCCTTCCTGAAGATTCCCAGGATCACGGCAGATTTAAAGAGTGCCTTGATGTCGTCGAAATTCACACGGAACACCTTCGCCTGGGGAGGTTTAAAGTCCTTCATGAATTTCTTCACGCGTGCGTAATACTCCGACGGCGAATAGATTTTCCCGACTATGTTCTTGTATCCTTTGATGAGTGCTTCGCGGCTCATCTTTGGTATGAAGTTCATCGAAAAATCTGTGTTGTCGCCTGAGAAATGCGATATGAGTCTTCCCTCACCCTTCATTCTCTTGTAAAGCCGGGTGCCTTTCGGCGCGTTCAGCAAACCGACCATCGCTGTGACAATTCCGGTTTCCTGTATGAACGCCACGAGTCGGTCGAAGATCGTGGATGGATCGCTGTCGAATCCCACGATGAAACCGCCCTGAACCTGCATTCCGAACTTCTGGATCTTTCTCACACTTTCGGCGAGATTCCGATTCTTGTTGGGAATTTTCTTGCATTCTTGCAGGCTCTCCTCGTTCGGCGATTCAATTCCTACGAACACGGCATTGAAACCCGCCTGTACCATCATCCGCAGCAGCACGTCATCGTCCGCAGAGTTCAGCGATACCTCGGTGTTGAAATAGAACGGGTGGTTCCTCTTCTTCTCCCACTCGATGATCTCCGGGAGCAGCTCGTGCTTCAACTTGTTTTTATTTCCGATGAAGTTATCGTCGACAAAGAAGACCGGACCCCGCCATCCGTGGTCGTATAGATTATCAAGCTCGGTGACGATCTGTTCTTTCGACTTTGTCCGGGGTACGCGTCCGTATAAAACGGTTATGTCGCAGAACTCGCAGTCATATGGACAGCCGCGCGAGTACTGCACGTTCATCGACGCATAATGTTTGAAGTTGATCAGGTCCCACAGCGGAGGAGGAGTCCGGGAAACATCAGCCCAATCCGTCGAAGTATAAATCTTTTTCGCGTCACCCGCCTGCAGATCGGTAACGAAAGAGGCAAGCGTAAGTTCGGCCTCGTTAAGAACAAAGTGGTCGACCCCTTCGAACTCGTCGTGCGAAGAAGTGAACAGAGGCCCACCGGCAACCACTTTTCTTCCCAGCTTATTGCACCTGGCAATTATAGCCTTCGATGATTCGCGCTGTACCGACATAGCGCTGATAAAAACATAATCGGCCCATAGTATGTGTTTGTCGTCCAGCGTCTCGACATTAAGATCGATCAGTTTCTTTTCCCAATTCTCAGGAAGCATCGCGGCAACAGTAAGGAGACCAAGTGGCGGGAACGCCGCTTTCTTGGAGATAAATTTCAACGCATGTCTGAAACTCCAGAATGTATCGGGGTAACCGGGGTACACAAGAAGCACTTTCATCATCTGCCCAATCTTATAATGTGTCTTCAATATAATGATTCTCTAGAACAATCTAACGGTGCCAGCGGCGACAAAACCACGAATGCCGCTTTCGGTACATACGGCCACGCAGATATTTCGGCCCCGACTTAATTGCCCCAGCCATTAAACTCTTGAATTTTTGCGGGCGTCTACTAAATTGCACTTTGTGAACGAGGCTCCAATTACTAATCCAACCACTTGAAGCAGGAACTCTTGCTGACATATCGCTCCAAATATCTCTCAGGCCGGCCGTTTACAATCTTACAATTCTCCCACAGGGGCTGCCCCGGCCTTCCCTGAATCTATGAAAAAACTTCCCCATACGATCTTCACCATCTTCCTGGTGTCGGTTGGTTTACTGACCGCCGTCTCGATTTGGATCAAGAACTATACGTACTACCTTTTGCCTCTCGACGAAAGGCCAACTCATGCATTGTATGAAGAACTTAAGCCGAGCGGATTCGAGAGTCATGGATACGGTATCATAGGGACCGCCATGATTTTCATCGGTGTCGCGATATACTCGTCGAGAAAAAGAGTGAGGCGCCTCGCTCACCTGGGCAAGATCAAAGATTATCTCGAATTTCATATCTTTATGTGCCTTGTGGGACCCATACTCGTTTTGTACCATACCACTTTTAAGTTCGGCGGCATTGCGGCTGTCGGGTTCTGGAGCATGTCGGCGGTCGTCCTGAGCGGTTTCATCGGCCGCTATTTCTACAGGCACATCCCGAAAAATATAGAGGGACAGGAACTGACTGCCAAAGATCTCGAGGAGGAGAGAAGCCGCCTCCTGCAATCGGTAAAGGAAAAACACAATCTTGACAGCTCCGTCATCGATTCGATTGAAAGTATCGGGACACATAAATTTGACGAGTCGAAAGCGGGATTGATTCGGTTGACCCTATATCTCTTCGCGGTAGATTTCTCGAGAGCGAGACGGGTCAAGATGCTTAAGAAGACTCTTCGCGAGCATTCCATCCCGGAGAATTCGGTACGCGAAATCGCTCGCGTCGCAAACGACCGCATCGTACTCAGGCAGCGGATTCTCGCTCTTGAAAAGCTCAGGCAGGTATTTCATTACTGGCATGTCATTCATCTCCCCTTCTCGATCGTCATGCTGGCGATTTTGATCGTGCATGTCGGAGTCGCGGTCGCTCTGGGATATACATGGATATGGAAGTGACCGGACAAGTCATCGCACTTGATTCTATGCAGACAGCTGGATATTTTCTTCCCACAATGAAGGGGCATCTCACAGCTTAGACCTTTTTACAGAACGGGGACGATCCCGGTCAGAGACAAAACGTTTTCCGGTTTCCAAAATAAATTCGACCATTTGAAAATAATTCTCTGTCCCTTTTAAATCGTTCTCCTGGTAAATTATTAAAATGACGCATCGATGACAGCAAAAACTGTCCTGATTTTATCAATTCTTGACATACTGGCGGGCGTTTCTTACGGGCAAATTTCTCCCGGAGAGTTGACCACCGCTCATGCCAACCTGGAGGGGATGAGCAACTGCACCCAGTGCCACACTATAGGGAAATCGCTTTCGAACGCCAGATGTCTATCGTGTCACAAGGAGATCAACGTCCGCATAAAACAAGGCGAGGGATACCATGCGACAGTCAGCCTGAAGATGTGCCAGGAATGCCATCACGAACATTTCGGCAGAAACTACCAGATCATGCCTCTGGATACCGCGACATTCAATCACTCCGCCGTAGGGTTCGCTCTTACCGGTAAACACAAGTCTACCTCATGTCGCCAATGCCACAACACCAACAACATTTCGGCAGCGGACGTGAAGCTTCTTCCTGCAACTCAACAAAAAATAACATATCTCGGATTGTCGACGTCGTGCCAGTCGTGCCATGAAGACATCCACAAGGGCCAGCTCAGTTCAAACTGTTCCTCGTGCCACACAACAGAACGCTGGAAACCCGCCGATAACTTTTCGCATGACAGGACAAATTTCGTGCTGACCGGAAAGCATAGGACCACAGGCTGCTATCAATGTCACAACCAGACTCTTGCCGACGGAAAAACGATCAAGTTCACTCACATGAGTTTTTCGTCATGCGTTTCATGTCACGCCGATCCACACAAAGGGGAGTTCAAGCAACCTTGTTCGTCGTGTCACACCACAGAAACTTTCGTGATCGTTGCAAAGGCCGAATTCGATCATTCGAAAACGCTCTTCCCTCTGCGCGGCAAGCACGCCGACTTGAAATGCTCACAGTGCCACTCGGACAATCCTATGAAGAAAAACATATCTGGTGAGCTTGGATTTCATATTACTAAATTCCAGGCGTGTTCTGACTGTCACGCCGACGCGCATGCCGGACAGTTTGCCGATCGAGACGACGGCGGGAAATGCGACGCATGCCACATCGACGCGGGCTTCAAACCTGCGGAGTTCAGCATAGACGATCATCAGAAGACGAGGTACATTCTTACCGGCGCCCACAAAGCGGTCGCCTGCAACGATTGCCATCAATCGGGAAAAGTGAATGCCCAGTCTAAACTCCAGTTCCGCTGGAAAGGAGAAATAGATTGCACAACCTGTCATTCAAATATTCACGGTGGGCAATTCGTGAATGAAATGGCTCGCGGATGTGTTACATGTCATACGACGGTGTCATGGCAATCGCTCCTGTTTTCGCATGAAAAGACGAGATTCCCTCTTCGCGGGAAGCACGCGGAGATCGCATGCTCGAAATGCCACACTCAGCCGGCAGAACCGCTTCCCGTTCAATATGTCGGACTCGATATGAAATGTTCGAGCTGTCACGCAGACGAGCATAAGGGGCAATTCATGATTGAGGGTTTCACAGATTGCGGCAGATGTCATACGGCGGAAAACTGGACGAGGACAAATTTCGACCATGACACTCAGTCATCGTTCCCATTAACCGGCAAGCACATAGGAGTCGCGTGCGAGAAATGTCATCCGACAGTTCTTATCGATGGCAAGAGGACAGCAAGATATCGTCCGATCGGCACAAAATGTATTGACTGCCATTCCGCGTGAAGCACCAGCAGACAATTGAGAGATTCAAAATGAGACCATTTATATTCGTTGTCACGACAATATTGTGGTGCTCCACCGTGCTCGCACAGGAATCTCCACATGGGAAGATCGCGATGGAGTGCACCGACTGCCACACAACCGGCAGCTGGACCGTGCTGACATCTCCGATGAAATTCGACCATTCAAATACCAGCTTCAAACTTTACGGCCAGCACCGCGCGATCTCCTGCCGGAGCTGCCACACTGACTTGAAATTTACCGGCACACCCAAGAACTGTTACTTCTGTCATCAAAAAGATTACGACGCGGCAGTGGCAGTGGACCACCGGCTTGCCGGTTTCGGCACCGATTGCACTCAATGTCACCGCATCGACGGGATCTCATGGCAATCGAGTTTCGATCACAACATTACACAGTTTCCCACCAGAGGTGCGCATGATGCGGTCCCGTGTCTTTCGTGCCATGTGGGCAACCGGTATCGTGGAACTCCGAGCGAATGCGTGGCGTGTCATCAGACGGAATACAATTCCACACAGGAGCCCAATCACTCAGCGGCAGGTTATTCGGTAATGTGCGGAACATGCCACCGTTCTCTCACATGGCAGCCAGCCGCGTTTTTCCCTCACCCTTACTTCCCGATCCACGCGGGAAACAGACACAGTCCCGGAGTATGGAACAAATGCACGGATTGTCACACAGCTGATACTCCCGCCGGGTTCCAGGCGCTCGCGTGCACGACATGCCACGAGCACACTCACGGGAGAACCGATCCACAGCACTCAAACGTTCGAGGTTACGTCTACCAGAGCAGCGCCTGTTACAACTGTCACCCGACAGGCGGCGGATGAAACAAACGATCTTCCTGCTTATATCATTGATCGGCGCTGCCTCCGCACAGACTCAACAAAAGAAGGAAGTTCATTCCCGTATTACTTACATCTCGGGGACAAATATCTACATGGGCGCGGGAAATCTCGATCACATTTCGGTGGGGGATACAGCCCGCATATTCAAGAACGGCAGCGAGCTAGGCAGCGCAATAATCACTGCAATCGCCGACAGCTCAAGCGCGGCATCGTATCACGGCGCACTTTCGAAATTCACTGTGGGGGATTCAGTAACAATTGATGTATGGTACGAATCGGCGCAGGCGATCGCGTCCGAGCAAGCAAACAACAAGAGCCGGCACGCGATGAGCAATGCTCCGCAAATCCAAAAGTCCAGTGTACCTGTCGAAAACATCTTAACAGGAAGAATAGCAGTCCAATATGAAGGCGTAATCGCTGAAGAATCAAAATTCGATCTCAATCAACCGGCACTTATGCTGCAGATGAGACTCGGCAACCTATTCGGAACCGGAACCGCGCTGTCAATTTACGACAGAGGATTCTACTCGACCCCTGATGATTATTCGCTTTACGGCAACAGGAAAGGTTTCCAGCAAAATCTTTACGACTTTTCTCTGACACGTGAAAACGAGAAGTCTCCACTCGGATTCGGATTGGGCCGGTTAACATCAAGATTTGTCGGCGGGCTGGGCACTTTCGACGGCGCGCAGATTTATTACCGAATCGACAAATTTACCGCGGGACTTCTAGGCGGCGCAGCGGCAAATATTCCCTCGTCGGTTCTGAATTTCAGCGGAACGAAGACAGCCGCATTTCTTAATTACCACACGTCTGAAGACTTTTCGCATCAATATGATGGTACAATCGCCTACGGGGTACAAACAGTCGGCGGCAAGCTCGACCGCGATTTCCTCTATCTTCAGAATATGGTTTCGCTCGGCCCGAAGACTTCGGTTTATGAATCATCCGAAATAGACCTGAGCGAGCTCTCAAACGGAGCGAGGAAGACCGCGTTCAATTTTTCTAACACCTTCCTGTCTGTCAACTATTATCCCGCTGAATGGCTGTTTGCGAACCTCGGGTACGACGCGTCGCGAGAGGTATATCTGTTTCAGACAATGAGAACTATCCCCGATTCGCTTGTCGACAGGAATATTCTCCAGGGTTTCAGAGGAAGCGTTACGGCAGATTTGTCGGGCGAATTTACGCTCTCTGCAAACGGATCATTCAGGACCGAAAAGGGATTCGCTCGAAATGAACGCACATTGGGAGGCACGATAAGAGGGCGCGATCTCCTCGAGACGGGCATGAATGCCGCACTGCAGTACACGAGTTTTGTTGGCGCTTTCACGAACGGCGGCGACTTTTCGTTCGAGCTCGACCGGACTTTCTTCTATTCACTTTCGCTGACTCTCCGATATGATTCCTACAACGTAACCGTCTCCACTGTTCAGCAGAGCTACTCGACCCAGACTCTTACCGGTTACGTCGACTATTATATTTCGCCACGCTGGTTTATATCGATTGGAGTTGACGATATAATAGACGCGACGATGAACAGCATACAAATAAATGCGGAAATTGGGATAAGCTTTTAGGATTTAGCTGTTAGCTGTTAGCTGATGGCTAATTGCTAAGAGCTAATGGCTAACTACTACTACGAACATGAACGACACTTTTATTACAACGCTCGCCACGATATTCCTGATCATTGTGACTGTAGTCCCCTACGTCCTCTACCTGAAGCGCAAAGAGGAGAAGGCGCGGAAAAAATTCCAGGAACTGAAGATCAGCGGACTCAGCGAGGCGTCGACTGTTCACCCGCACATTGATGTCACGAACTGCATCGGCTGCGGCGGATGCGTAAAGGCATGCCCGGAAGGAGACGTGCTCGGCATAATCGAAGGAAAAGCGACTCTCATCCATGGTGCGAAGTGTGTTGGTCACGGCTTGTGCGCGGATGCGTGTCCGGTGAACGCGATTACTCTGCTGATGGCGAAACCCGGCCGGAACGCCGATTTACCGGGCGTGGACGAAAATTACGAGACGAGTGTAAAAGGAATTTATATAGTCGGTGAGCTCGGCGGAATCGGATTGATAAAGAATGCGGTAACCCAGGGCAAGGCAGCGGTCGAGCATATCGTGGCACAGGAGCGAGCGAGAAATGCCGAGTACGACATCGTGATCGTAGGTGCCGGGCCGGCCGGACTCGCCTCGGGACTGAGCGCGCAGGAGAAGAATTTTAGATACATCATACTTGAGCAAAGCGACATCGGCGGATCGATACTCCATTATCCTCGCGCAAAAGTAGTAATGACCGCGCCGGTGGAATTGCCGATCTGGGGAAAATTGAAACTGACCGAAGTGAAAAAGGAAAAGCTCCTGGAGGTCTGGCAGCAAATAATCTCGACGTGTTCGTTAAATGTGAAAGTCAATGAAAAAGTACTCGACATAACGAAAGCAGATGGGATATTCACAGTCACAACTTCAGATTTGACCTTAACCGCAGGGCACGTGATACTCGCACTCGGTAGGCGAGGAACGCCGAGGAAACTTGGAGTGCCGGGCGAGGAATTATCGAAAGTCATGTACAGATTGATAGACACATCGACATACAATAACAATTCGATCCTGATCGTGGGCGGAGGAGACTCGGCGATAGAGGCCGCTGTTGGATTGAGTCTCCAGAAGAACAACACGATCACGCTCTCTTACCGGAAGGGGGAATTCACTCGAATCAAAGAGCGGAACCGGGATCAGATTGGCGAGATGATATCGAAGAAGAAAGCAAACGTGATTTTCAATTCTGAAGTGAAAGAGATTCGCGAAGAGAGTGTCGTCATCGCGACGCCCGAAGGCGATCGGGAAATCAGGAACGAATTCGTGTTCATATTCGCGGGCGGGGAGCTTCCGTTTGAGCTCTTGAAGAAAATCGGGATTACAACTCAGATGCAGGAAGTGAGCTAAGAGAAAGGCTCCTATCTTTTTATTCTCGCGCTCCCGCCCTTCATAACGTGCTTCACTTCGTCCATCGTCACCATACTCGTGTCGCCGCGAGTGCTTTGGAGAAGTGCACCGTGTGCCGCGCCCATTTCCACGCACTCCTGCGGAGTAAGTCCTGTCAGAAAGCCGTATACAAGACCGCTGCAGAACCCGTCCCCGCCGCCGACACGGTCCTCGATCTCAAGATGCTCGTACCGCCGCGACTCGTAGAAATTTCCGTCGTAGTACATTATAGCGGACCAATTGTTCGCGAGGCCGCTCACCACTTCACGCAGCGTCGTGCCCACAAGCTGTATGTGAGGATAATCCGCGACGACGTTCTTCACCATCGCCTTATATCCTTCGACGGGAAGCTTCTTCAGATTCTCGTCTGTGCCTTCGACTTTGAATCCGAGCACCTTCTGAAAATCCTCTTCATTCCCGATCAGGACATCTATGAACTTGATCAGCTTCTTCGTCACTTCGATGGCTCGGGCGCTCGACCAGAGGTTGCTCCTGAAATTCAAATCGTAACTGACAACTGCACCCGATTCGTGGGCGGCTTTCATCGCCTCAAGCGCGACTTCAGCACAACTGTCGCTGAGCGCGGGAAATATTCCGCCCGTATGGAACCAGCGTACTTTCCGTTTGGAGAATATTCGCTTCCAGTCGACTTCGCCCGGCTTCATGTGAGCGACGGCAGTATTGCCGCGATCGTACATCGTCACGCTCGCGCGGACACCGATGCCAACTTCAGTGAAGTTTAGTCCGATCCTGTCCTGTCTCCCCGAACCATCATACGGCACCCAGATTACTTCGCTGATGTCCATTCCGCTTGCGCGTGCGTGATTGCGTATGAAATTCCCGAGCGGATTGTTCACGAGTCGCGATACCCAGCCGGTCTTCAATCCGTACCTCGACAGCGCGTAAGCGACATTATACTCGCCGCCGCCAGCATAAGCTTCGAACACTGCTGTCAATTCGATCCGCTGATGTCCCGGTGGACTCAGCCTGATCATGCATTCTCCGAGTGACATCAAGTCGAACTCGCAGTCTGAAGCGGATTTGATTTTCAATCCCATTTATTTTCTCCGTCGCGTTCTGTAAATCAAATTAGAAATAATCATGATTTCTTCACGGACGACCTGAACTGAGCGATACTGCTCATGAGCGTCCTAGCATTTTCGGTGAGTTGTCCATAGTCTTCCCCGTCGATCGCTTTCTTGTCGAGGAGTGCCGAGCCGACTCCGACCGCGCACGCGCCCGCTTTCAGCCATTCGCCCGCGTTCTTCAAAGTCACTCCGCCGGTCGGCATCAACTTCAAGTGGGGCATCGG
Organism: Candidatus Kryptoniota bacterium; assembly: GCA_036567965.1. Lineage (NCBI taxonomy): Bacteria > Pseudomonadati > Candidatus Kryptoniota > Candidatus Kryptoniota bacterium. The sequence goes on along the minus strand of DATCTN010000026.1, from coordinate 124,763 downwards.
CGCAAGAATTCCTTTGAAGAATGCCATTCCGACAACGTCCGCAGGAAAAACCTTCACGATATCCGCACCAGCTTCAAAGGCGGTTTGTATTTCTGTTGGCGAGAATGCGCCCGGCAATGCGGGAACATCGTTCTTGTGAGCGATCTCCACGATCTCCTTTTTGAATATCGGACTCACGACATAATTCGCCCCCGCGTTTATCGCGTCCTGAGCGGTTTGAGGATCAAGTACCGAGCCAACGCCAATGTTCATCTCTCGACCAATCGTCTTGCTTGCCTGTTCGATTATTTTGATCGCGCCCGGGACAGTCATCGTAATCTCGATCCCGTTTATGCCGCCCTTGTGGATTGCCTCCGCCACTTTGATAAGTTTCGCAGGGTCACTCATTCTTATAACCGCCACCGCACCGTTCTCAATTATCCTCCGAACTACGTCAGCTCGAGACATTATCTTCCTCTGATTTCACTTATAGAAAAATTCATCTCCCCATCCAGCCGCCGTCAACTGTCACGACACTTCCGTTCAGGTAGTTCGAAGCATCAGAACAGAGAAACACGACAGTTCCCATCAAGTCTTCCGGCGTTCCCCATCTTCCCTGCGGGATCCTGTCCTGAATCGCCTTGTTCCTTTCCGGATCGGCACGAAGCGCCGCGGTGTTGTCCGTCGCGATATATCCCGGCGCGATCGCATTGACATTAACTCCCTTCGACGCCCATTCATTCGAGAATGCCATGGTCAGTTGCCTCACTCCCCCCTTCGAGGCAGAGTATCCGGGCACGAGGATTCCTCCCTGGAACGCCAGGAGAGACGCGATGAAAACGATCTTTCCACTTCCCCTTTTTGCCATTTCTTTACCGATCTCCCTTGTCAGTATGAACTGTGCGGAGAGATTTACTTCGATGACCCTGTCCCAGTAGTCGTCGGGATGTTCCGAAATCGGTTTTCTCATAATCGTCCCGGCATTATTCACCAGGATGTCGATCGTGGGAAAATCCGACTTCACTTTCTTAACGAAGCTGTAAAGAGATTTTCGCTTCGAGAAATCTGAGACGTACGATTTGAATTTACGGCCGCGGCTCTTGATTTCCTTTTCAACCGCGGCAAAATCTTTCTGGTTTGAAACGCTTACGATGTCGGCGCCGGCTTCGGCGAGTGCGATCGCGTACGCCATCCCGATTCCCTGGTTCGATCCGGTGACGATCGCGACTTTGTTATCCAATCTGAACTTATCGAGTATCATAAATCCGCTCCCTGATTTTCCTGGAATTCATTCGCACATTATTTCATTGACGCCATGTCGACGCCATCCATGTCTTCGAATTCCTGGTTCTCTCCTCCCATTGCCCAGATGAATGAATAATTCTGAGTTGCCACACCAGTGTGTATTGACCAGCTTGGTGAGACCACGGCCTGATTATTTCGCACAACGATGTGCCTCGTTTCCGACGGCTCGCCCATCATGTGAAACACGGCGGAATTCTCTTTGAGATTGAAATAGAAATATATCTCGGTCCTTCTCTGGTGAGTGTGTGGTGGCATCGTGTTCCACACACTTCCCGGCTCCAGCTCGGTGAGTCCCATGACGAGCTGAGAGCTCTTAACGCCTTTCGTGTGAATGTACCTGTTCAATGTCCGGACATTCGCCTCGTTTGCAGTCCCGAGTTTTGCAGAGTACACTTCTCCGAACTTCATAAGTGTGGTCGGGTACGCGGCGTGCGCGGGATAACTCACGAAATAAAAGATCGCGGGGTTGGAACCACTGTCACTTGAGAGAACGATTTCCTTCGTGCCCTTTCCGATATAGGCAGCGTCCTTATGCCTCACACTGAGGATGTTGCCGTCAGTCTTTATCTTTCCGCTGCCGCCCACGTTAAATATCCCGATCTCTCTTCGTTCTGTGAAATAATCTGCCGCCATTTCCTTCTTGCTGCTTTCAATTGAAAGCGACTTTTTCGTAGGCAGGGCGCCTCCGACTATCGCTCGATCCATGTCGAAATAGATCATGTTTATTTTTCCAGCGGTGAAGAGATTGTCCGCGAGGAAGGCACTCCTCAACTCGCTTGTGGTCATCGTCCTGTAAGCGACGTTGCCTGGTGAATACCTTAGTTCCATTTCACAGCCTCCTTGTCTGAATTGCGGGTTTGCGCTGGACTGACGACGTTCGTGAGGCGATGGATAAACGCCTCGCCGTATATTTCAATAGATCCGCGGCCGCAATTAAAGAAAATCGTATCTTGCCGGTGTGAATACATCCACGAGCTCGCCTGCTTCGAGCGCGATGACACCGTGTGGGACGTCCGGCGCGACTATAAAACTGTCGCCCTTTGACAGCACCCGTTTCTGGTCACCGACTCGCACTTCAAACTTTCCCGACTCGACGAATGTGATTTGCCTGTGCGGGTGAGTGTGAATTGTGCCGACGGCGCCCTTGATGAATTCAACGTGTACCATCATAATCTGGGAATCGTAGCTCAGGATTTTTCTTTTCATCCCCTCGCCCGCATTTTTCCAGCTGATTCCAGCCGATTCCACAAAAGAGTGAGACGATTCAGGTTTCAACTCGACCTCCTTAATTCGTCAGATGCACGCTCGGCCCGTACGATCAATCGGATTGTACGCCGTCTAAATTTCAATTTTCAGAAGTGCTTCCGTTCTGGAACGCCGCGTCTTCATCTCTGGATGCGAGCAGATCCGCCCTTGGCGAATGACCGGACTTGCTCGAGTGTCGCCATGGTGGTATCGCCCGGAAAAGTAGTCAGGAGCGCGCCGTGCGCCCAGCCGAGTTTGACTGATTCTTCGGGCGATTCACCGGTCAGGAGCCCGTAGAAGAACCCGCTCGCGAAGCCGTCACCACCGCCGACGCGATCGAATACGTCCAGATCGCACGTGGGAGATGAATAAGTTTTACCGTCGACCCAGGCGACTGCGCCCCAGCCGTGGCGATTCGTGGAGTGCACTTCGCGAAGAGTCGTAGCGACGACTTTCACATTCGGATGCTTGGCGACGACTTTATCGATCATACCGAAGAAGGCGGTCGGGTCGAGCTTCGATTTCGACGCCACTTCAGGTCCCGGAACACCCAGACCTTTTTGCAAATCTTCTTCGTTCCCGACGAGGACATCCACATTCTGTACGATGCGCGCGACAATCTCCACCGCTTTCTGCTGACCGCCCCAGATATTCCACAACTTTTCGCGGAAGTTGAGATCGAAGCTCACGACCGCGCCGGCTTTTTTCGCGGCTTTCATTCCCTCAACGATCAATTCACCGGTCGTCGGCGAGAGCGCGGCAAATATCCCGCCGCTATGGAACCATCTCACCCCGCCCGAAAAAATCTTCTCCCAGTCGAAGTCGCCCGGCTTCAGAAGCGCGCCCGCCTCGTTTGCACGATTGTAAAATACAACAGGCGCTCTCACTCCTTGTCCGCGGTCGCTGTAGACAGTCGCATGGTTCGGTCCGTTCACACCGTTATGTTTGAAATATTTGTAGAACGGCTTCACTCCCATTGCCTTCACACGTTCCGCGATGAGCTCACCGATTGGATATTCCACGAGCGCGGTCGCGATACCGGTGTTCATTCGGAAACAATCCGAGAGATTCGCTGCGACATTGTACTCGCCGCCGCTTACATGTATTTGACATTCTGTCGCTTTCCTGAAAGGTATGATTCCCGGATCGAGGCGGTGCACCAAAGCCCCTAGTGACACAAGATCGAGCGCACCTTCTTTCCGAATATTCAACCCGCTGCTCATTGCTTGCTCCTTTTGAATTTATACGTTTAGTTTGAAACCGAGAGACGAAAGAACACGCGAAAGGCCTGCATGCTCGCGGGGAAGATGGACCGTAGTGTTCGAGAACTCGCGGCGTACCCGGTAGCCACTTCGCAATTTCCTGAAATATCCGGCGCGATCCTTTTCGGGCATGCCGACTAGCTGTTGGAGATGAGTGTTGTCGTATGTTATGTCGTAAACTTCCGATACAACCAGATCAAGGATTTCTTCCGGCTGAGCCTCATCGGGCGACACCTTCACATCAGGAACGGGCGGCGGTCCGATCAGATCGTGCGGGTCCCATTCAGACTTAATCTTAAAATGTTCACACACTGCTTTCCTGACAGCAGTCACGGCGTTCACTTTTCCTTCCGTGGAATAACCGGCGATGTGCGGCGTGGAAAGCGAGACCATATAGAGCAATTCGCAATCGATTAGAGGTTCATGTTCCCAAACATCGATCACGGAACCCGACACATTTCCGTCACGGATCGCCTTCTTGAGAGCTGTTGTGTCTACCACAGCCCCGCGCGAAGTGTTGATGAAGACCGAATCCTTTTTCATCTTGGCAAACTGTTCACTTCCGATCAGATGAAAAGTCGGGTGCGATCCCTCCTTCGTGAGCGGCACATGAAGAGTGACGATATCGCACTTCAGCGCATCATCAAGACCGACGAAATGTTTGTCGCCAGTCCGCTCCGCGAGCGGAGGATCGTTTTGAACCACATGGAGTCCGAGCGCTTCCGCTGCCTTTACCACCTTGCTCCCTACATTTCCAACTCCCACGACTCCGATGGTCCTCCCCTTGAGATTGTATTTCTCCCGTGCCGCAAGGTGAAGGAGTGCTGCGGCGACATATTCCTTCACCGAGTTCGAGTTCGAGCCCGGCGCGCTGGCGAATCCGATCCCTCTTGATTGGAGGTAATCGAGATCGATGTGATCGGTACCGATCGTTGCTGTGCCGACGAACTTGACGCAGGATCCGTCGAGAAGAGCTGCGTTGACTTTTGTCTCGGACCTGACTACCAGGACATCGGCATCACGAACGGTGTCTTTGGTAAAATCTCCGGTCTCGAGGGCGGTCACATCCCCCAGTCCTTCGAAAGCCTGTTGAACGAGAGGAATATTACGATCGACTATAAACTTCATTCACTCTTCCCACTTCGTGTGGAAAATTCCCTCTTTGTCGATTCTCCTGTACGTGTGGGCGCCGAAGAAATCGCGCTGGCCCTGAAGGAGGTTCGCTGGAAGCCTTTCGCGCCTGTAAGCATCGTAGTACGACAGTGACGCACTCATCGCAAGCACCGGTATTCCAGCTCCGCTCGCGATCTGAACGGTGCGCCTCCACGGCGCCTGGAGTTTGTTTAGAGTTCCGCTGAAGTAGTCGTCCGTCATCATGTTTTGGAGTGACGGGTTCCTGCGATAAGCCTGCCTGATTTCCTCAAGAATCTTCGCACGGATTATGCACCCGCCTCTCCAGATCGCGGCGATCTGGTCGACCTTCAAATCATACTTGTATTCCGCCGACGCGGCCTGCATCAATGCCATCCCCTGCGAATAGCTGGCAATTATGGAAGCGTGAAGAGCGTCGCGTACTTCATTTATCATCGACTCTTCCTTTTCAGCAGGGTGCGCGTCCGGTCCGCGGAGTATGCGCGAGGCCTTCACTCTTTGGTCTTTGAAACTCGAGAGCATTCGTGACTCAACGGCGGCATTGATGGTCGGGATCGGAGTGCCGAGATCAAAAGCATTCTGAGAAGTCCATTTCCCGGTTCCTTTCTGCTCGGCAGTATCCAAAATGAAATCGACAAGGGGTTTATGGGTGACATCATCGATCTTGTTTAGAACTTTACTCGTAATCTCGAATAGATATGAATTCAATTCGGTTTGGTTCCACTTATCGAATATCTTCGCGATTTCAGGAGCCGGGAGTCCGTAACCGGTCTTGAGTATATCGTAAGTCTCGCAAATGAGCTGCATGATGGCGTATTCGATTCCATTGTGGACCATCTTCACGTAGTGGCCGGCGCCTCGCGGACCGATGTAAGTGCAGCATGGTTCACCGTTGACGTGTGCAGCGATCTTCGTGAGCACCGGAGAAATTATGTCGTATGCTTCCTTTGCACCGCCGGGCATGAGACTCGGTCCTTTCAGCGCGCCTTCCTCGCCGCCCGACACTCCCGAACCGACGAAAAATATTCCGTGCTTCTCTAAATCCGCCGCGCGGCGTTCCGTGTCCAGAAAGAATGAGTTACCGCCGTCTATAATGATGTCGCCTTTGCCCAACTGCGGTCGTAACCCATCGATTACATCATCCACCGGCTTGCCCGCGTTTACGAGGAGGACGATTCGCCGGGGACGCTCAAGCTGCTGCAAAAATGATTCTATACTGGTTGCGCCGATGATCCTTTTGCCGGACGCTTTTCCTTTTGTGAACTCATTGACTTTATCGAGAGCGCGGTCGTATACCGCGACTGAAAATCCGTTTCTTTCGATATTCAGAGCGAGATTTTGACCCATCACGCCAACACCGATGAGTCCGAAGTTCATTTTATCCATTTTAACTCCTGGTTCGATTCAACTAGATTTCAAGAGAAGCGGCCCCTGTATGCCCATAGACCGAGTGCGGGATTGGAGATGTAATATATTTCGTCGCCGCCGGGAAGTGTATTGAAGCCGTCCTTCATCGTGGAAGGGTCATATTTCTTTAACATCTTTCCGAGGTCGGCATACCTGAAACCCACACCTTCCATTTCAGTTCTGGAAATATCTCCGGGACAATACGTAATTGAAAATCTCCCTTCGGAGGATCCGTGGATGAGGTGAGCAGCTGCGCTGAGGCTCTCCTGCAAGTCACGATTCTTCTTCACAAGCTCGAGCACCTTCGGAGTGCCTACGTAGCCGTACTTTCTAATGAGCGCGTCAATACCCGAATCCTCGCCGAATCGTTTCAGCCCGGGGGCAAGAACAATCAGCTCTCCACCGTCCGCGAGCGCCATCCTGGTACGGTAAACCGATTTATTCCCAAGCCATGTCGTTTTGAATTCAGACGGATCGAGGTACACGACAGCTTTCTTCAGCGGCTGTTCCAGCATAGTGAAATTCACTTTAAGCGACAACGATGCGGCAAGGTTGAAACACTCTACATCGTCACCTATGTACAGCCCTCTTATCGCGAGTGAACCGTCGGTGTCTCTCCCAACCACCGTAAGGATATATATGATCGGAAGTCCATCCGCGAAATGATCGGAGCCGTAATTGAGGACGCGTTTTACGGGAGTATCCGCGCGACCCATCATCCTTTCCATCCCGAATGCCGCGCCCAGGAAGTGGCTCTTGTTTATCGCTTCAGATCCGCCGGTACCTATGAAAATATTTTTATTGTGACCCGCCATCCCGATAACTTCATGAGGCACCACCTGACCGATTGAAAGTATAAGATCGAATTTCCCTTCTACCAGAAGCTTATCGACCTGGATGGGAATGGAATAGTCAACTGCACCACCTGAGACTTGCTGGACAAATTCGCACGGGACCTCGCCCAAAGTTGAAAAACCTTTTCTCCAGTCGTGAATCCTGAAAAGACTCTTCGGCGTTTTGCCGAACATCGTCTCGATTTCTTTCTCAGTCATTGGTGAATGAGTACCGATTGCCGGGAGAATATCGGTCAGATTGGATTTATAATATTCCCAAGCGATTTCTGTAATGATTCCTGACTGTGAATGAAACCTCGTGATGTCGGGCGGAACGGCGACTACCTTGTTTCGCTTGCCGATCTTTTCAAAGGCGTCATGAAGCCCCGACCGTAATTCTTCACCAGAAATCTTGTCGTCGACCGATCCCCTGCTGTAGTAGATCATTCAGCTAGACTCCGGAGTACACGTTAAACCCGCCGTCTATAGGGATGACGACACCGGTCACGAATTTTGAAAGGTCGGACACGAGATAGAGTACCGCGCCTTGAAGGTCTTCAGGCTCCCCGAACTTTCCCATGGGTGTCGCGGCGAGGATCTTGTTTCCTCGTGCCGTCAGTTTTCCCGTCTTCTCGTCAGTCAAGAGGAATCTATTCTGATTTGTAAGGAAAAACCCCGGGGCGATCGCGTTCACTCGAATATTAACTTTCGCCAGGTGAACGGCGAGCCATTCCGTGAAATTATTGATAGATGCTTTAGCTGCTGAGTATGCCGGGATCTTCGTTAACGGTCGGAACGAATTCATCGATGACACATTTAAGACGGTACCGCCGCCTTTCTCAACCATATCCTTTGTCAAAACCATTGTCGGAAGTAATGTCCCGATAAAATTTAGGTCGAAGACTTTTCTGAAGCCTTCTATACTTAAACCGTAAAAAGTGTCTTGAAGTTTATCAAGATTATCCTTGTCAACAAATTCCGCCAGCGTAGTCGCCTGAGGCGAGTTGCCGCCGGCGCAGTTTACAAGGATGTCCAGTTTTCCGAATTTCTTGCCGATAAGTTCTTTAGCACGGACAAGAGAATCCTTGTCGAGAACATTTGCCTCGACGCCAATCGCTTCCGTTCCCGTTTCATCCACGAGGGTCTTCGCCGTTTTGTCCGCGAGATCTTTCACGAGATCCAGCACGGCTACTTTCACGCCGACGGACGCCAGACACTTCACTATGGAAGTACCGATCACGCCTGCGCCGCCGGTTATCGCGCACGACCTTCCTCTCAAATGTTCAAATGAATAATTGTTCATTTCTCAGTCCTATAGATTCAAAGAAATTTCCGAAAGGTTTACCGGTAACTTTAAGAATAAAATAATAAGAAAACCGGAAATTTCGATACGAGAAAAACGGAGGGCGTTCATTTCTAATCAGGGTTCAGGCCAGGTTCCTGAACGGCTCCAGATGTTTCCTGAAATGATCGAAAAGAATTCGATAATGCAATTCTTCGTTTTCGATCAGGCATTTGTAGATCCGATCTCTGAAAAGGAAATTCCCTTCTTTATTTTTCTCCGTAAGCACCCTGCCGTAAGTGACGTGAAGTATTTGCCTGACATCGTTCGAGTTGAAAAGTCCTGCCAGCTCGTCATCTCGATACTCTTTGCCGCGCTTCAGTTTTTTGACATCTGCCGAAACGTGGTAGCTTTTCTTCTCGTCAGCGTACAATCCGACGGAAAAGTCGAGGATTTCTCTGAAGAGTGAATAGTTTTTGTTCGCGACGACTTTGAGCGCCTCGAGGTAGCTGGTGCCGGCAGTTTTTATATGGATGAGGCCGACGTTCAGCTTCCCTATCTCTTTATACGCACTTAGCTTATCACTCCCGGAGTGCAGACTAATCTTGTAGTCCCCAAAATGGACAGAGATGTTTGCGTGCTTTTCATATTCCCTTCTGAACAGCCCGAGATCCCCCTTATAATCGATTCCTTTCTCAAAGTCACCGATAAAGCGAGGGGCAAGGCTAACAAAAATGACTCCGAGCCGCTTCAATTCCGTCACGATAAAGAAATGCTCGAATGGCGATGTGATCGTGTCGGTTTCGTCAATCGAGACTTCGACTTCGTATTTGATATCCGAGTAATTCTTCTTCAGATGGGAATACAAATTCCTGATATGAACGAGTGCGGCGCAATATTTCAGTGCAGCCCGAAAAATTTCTTCGCCGGCAGGCGCAATCGAAAAACCGTCAGAGATCTTGAAAGTTTTTTTCTCGTAACGCGACAGAAGCACCTGGACGTTATCCTGCAAGTCCTTCCACGGAAGCAGCGCTACTTTCCTTTTCACTTCGTCCAGACTCAGCTCTTCGACTCCATTCACTACGAAGTCGCTTGGATCGAAGGTGAATGTACGGAATCCTGCCTTGATCAACCTGTCGATGTCATCAGTCCGCTTAAGATGGTCTGCATCAGCACCGAACCCATCTTTGTATCCTTCCTGGAAGACGGCCCACACGGCAGCGTCCATCACATCTTCTGGAGTTCGATTTGTTCTGGTCAATTCTCTGATCGACTGCTGTGCCAGGATAGGTTTAAACCTGTATCCTTTCAGCGCACGGAGATGTCCGGCGTTCGCGAGACCCAGCCTGTCGCCAAAGCCGAAAGAGTTTGTCAGTCCGACAGCTGTCGCGCGTGTAAACGGAAAGAGCTCCTGAAGTCTGAGCGCGTTGGAATGAGTCATTCCACACCTCATGATCCTCAGCTTGTCTCCGCTGCCGGAAGACTCTACAATTTCTCCCTCGAATTTCCTGAACAGAGGACTCACTTCGCCCACAGAAATGAGATAGAGCGATTTCACAAATCCTTCGCGTCCGATAAGGAACGTGCAACCGTCCGATTCATTTAAGGAATCGCGATATATCCTGATCTTAAAATCGTTGCTCAAATCCAGAAGGAGTTGACCTCCTTTCTTGTCTTCAACAATCTTGCGGTTCAAAATTCCGACATCCATTCTTCCTCCATCTTAGCGATCCGTGTTTCGTCGGTCGATCAAATCATCCTTAAATTCAGAAATGGGATTCACAATTCGGTTGCAGTATTGAATAAATATAAACAGACGCTCGATGGGATTAAAGAGAATCGAGTAGAGAGAATAAAATTATGTTGGAAGTAACTTTACGGCTGGCGGACCGCAGAGCTCAGCGTAAAATGCAAAGCGGAGGTGCTGGCTCCTCCGCATTACATTTCTTTAGCGTGCTATCCGATTTGAAACGAAGCTCTCAGGGATTGAACCAATAACTAATCTTGATCATGAAAACGTTATCGCCGCGTGTGGTCAGGAGACTTTTGAAATCCCGGTAGAACGCAAGATTGCCGGGATAATCCGTGTTGACTCGGTTCTGCGTCCAGACGAAGTACATTGTTGAACCAGGGAGGAATTCCCATCGTAGGACAGCGTCTCCGCGGAGCGATTTGAAATTGAAATTAGGATCGGAGAACGAGAATGGTTGAGCTGGACCGTTACCGTCAGGGTCTACTGTGTAAGTTCCATCTTCAAAAGACAGTATAGAACCGTTCTTGCCGTACGTGTTGAAGTCATAAGATGCCGGGCGCGAGAGCTCCCTGAGACCGGTATACTTTCCGGCCGACATAAGTGGCTGGAGATACATCTGAAGTGTAAGTTGAGGTGTGAAGGCCCAATCAACTCGAATGGTAGCCGAGAAAGTACTCTGGTCCATTGTTCCGAAAACGTATCTAGTCCCATAGGTCGAGGTGGCATACGGATCGGTAAAATTTCCGACCCATTGCGCACCTGAGGTCGATAAATCATAACTCGGCATGAACGCGATCGAAAGATTGCTTCCCGGTTTCCATGTGATTCCGGGAACCAGGTACAGGTCCCGGTCTCCCGTTTGATATTTGAGCGAATGAACCTCAAAGGAGGCCATCACTTCCTTCCGATTGTCACTTTGCAGTTGCCAATCAGTTTCCCAACCTGGGAGATTAAGCATTCGCGGTCCGCCGCGAGTTTCGAAGTCATTATAAGTTTGTGGATTAAAGGCGAAGTATCCATAAGCCGAATAATAATTCAGAAAAGTCACATTCGTCTGGACGAAATATCCGATCCAGGTCGGTTTGCCGCCGAAGTCATATGTCCTGTAGGTCGCAAAGTAGACATTGGCGTTTCGGGTGAACTCTCCGGGTTGGGACCACTGATAGCCCAGAACGATGTGTCCGTTCAACATATCGTCCCGCCACATGAATCCGAGATCGTTGACATCGAAGGCAGGATTGATAAATCCGAAAGCAGCATTGACGTAGAAGTCACCCTTCTGCTTATTAAGGGCGAACCGTCCTGCATATCCTGTAAGCGACCTTGCCGAGCTGTCCATATGAACGTAGCCTGCGTCGGGCCGTTGGAAGTAATGGATAGGATCCTCCTGGAGAGCAACCATTCTCGCAGAGTCGCCGCGAACGTGGCTGAACCCGGTCCAGCCGTTCACAACCCACACCTTGTCCTGATCAAGAAAAGTCCATCCATCCACAGCGAAAGCAAGCGAGCTGGAGTTGAGCTGATCGCGAAGAGAGGAGGATTGGAAGTCACTTTCGGACAAAGTTGTGATGAAACCGATTCCCTGCCGACCGTCGTTGAGTTCCTTTCGGAGCCTTGCGACTCCGTAGTAAGTGAGCGGCTCAATGGGCACATTGAATATGGTGCCGGAGGTGTCGACTCTTGCGGTTTCGCTTGCAGTCACCGCGCTAATGGCGCCGAGTGTCCATCCTTCACCGATCTTTCCAGTCATCTTCGCGGCAGTGATTATCTGCGTACCTGCAGGTTCGTCCACGAAAAGTGCGGAAGAAGGAACGCTTCCCTGAGGTGTACGTCCTATTCGTCTGCTGTAGAAGAAATTAGGATTGGAGAAGTTAAAGCTCCAGTTGTTGTTCGCGCCGCCATACCCGAAGTTGGTGAATATCTCCGCGCCCTCGATGAAGAACGGCCGCTTTTCCTGGTAATATGTTTCCACATCGCTGAGATTAACCACCGCAGGATCGACCTCGACCTGTCCGAAGTCGGGATTGACAGTAGCATCGAGAGTCAGGTTGTTTCCGATTCCAAGTTTGAAGTCGCCTCCAAATCCCGGCGTATATCTTGAGCCATCGTTGAACGGATTCCCTTCGCCGGGATTGAGATACTCAGCTTTCGTCGTGAAATAGGGAAGAATTTCTATCGGGCGTCTGGCATCGACGTCGTGGATCCCGTCGAGTTTCGCGAACCTGGATACAAACCCGCTGGAATTTTTCGGGGTATAGACCGCATAATCGTCTTCGTTATTTCTACCGATAAATCGTTCGAAGTCTATTCCCCAAACAAGCGAATCCGACTTATGGAATCGCAGCTGTGAGAAGGGGATCCTCATTTCAACTATCCAGCCGAGGGAATCGATCCTGGTTTTGGATTCCCACACGCCGTCCCAGCTGTTGTCGTTCCAGTCGTCATTGTAAAGCGTGCCGTCATAAATAGTTCCGGCGGCGTTGACTCCGAAATAGAAGCCGGACCTCCCGTCGTTGTAGGGATCAAAACCGACCATGAACTTGTCGGCAGACAGGTCCATGTCGCGTCTTCCGAGTCTTGCAACAATCGAATCGGGCGAAGTGTCGAACATCCTGGCCGCCACATAAATATTCTCGTCGTCATACGCCACCCACACTTCGGTGCGCTGGCTCGGTTTTGTCCCTTCATTCGGATCACGTTCGGTAAAGTCTGTAAACCCCGGTCCCTTCCAGACCGTCTCAGATAAGATTCCGTCGATACGTATGACAGAAGTCGTCCTGACGGCATGGACCCGCAGCGGCGACTTTCCGTCGGCTCCGGGTGTCGAGCCTGCCAACAGCAGCACAAACATCATGGTACAGTACACGGACCGGCGGGCTTTCAAATTAGTTGCTTCCTTCGTTTTTCAGGATTCTTACGCTGCCGTTCACGCTGTTCAAGTCGACGTCGGCTCCGCCTTTTCCAATATCGCCTTTGATCGAATCACCGATCCTGACCCCCCAGTCGTCATGATGCTTCTCATATGATGTCAGGCCGAAATCGTTACTGACATGTCCGGACTGGGTGCTTGCCTTAACACTGGCGTTCGCGTCCGCCGGAATCTTAATGGTCACCGTGCCGTTTACCGAGCCGAGTCTCGCACGAGCATCGGACGGAAGAGAAACAAACTCGGCACTTACCTTTCCGTTCACCGACTTAAGCTCGCACGACGCTTTCAGACCGGAAGCCTCCACCGAACCGTTTACGCTCGACGCCCTGACCGATCCTTCCGAGCCCGAGATCTCGACGGATCCGTTCACGGTTTTGATTTCATCCAGTTCAGCGTCCTTAGGAACGGTCAGGATATAATCAACACTTACACTCCCGTGATGGCCATGAGAATGGTCCTCATCAGGATATTGGGTGTCGATATCGACCGAGTTCTGAGTGGCGTCGACCTCTATCTTTAGTTGATCCATATCTTCCTGATCGTCAGCATACTTGACGGCATCCACCTTCACTTCATTCTTGTCCCAAACTTTTATTTCGACATCACCATTCACGTTCTGGAGACTGATCGTTCCCTTCGAAGCAAGCGGGTATGACTTGTGGAATTCTTCCTTCAGCCCGTTGCCGCCGGTCATAGTGTAAGCAGTGCACACCGACAAAAAAGTCATAGTAATTCCTGCGAGTAGAGCTTTCATCGCGACTCTCCTTCCTTTTTTAGCGTGAAAATGAACTGAGTTTCTGGATGTAGATGCTTCCCGATGAGGTCTGCAAATAGATCTCCGGGCCGCCGCCGTTCAGCGTGACTTCCGCATTTTGATTTCCAAATCCACTCGATCTCTTGTGCAGAGTGACAGGAAAATCTGAAACGATGGATTCCTCGTCTCCGCCATATACCTGGGCGTGCACTGTGACTTTTGCGTCGGACGGAATGTAGAGGTATACATCGCCGCCACTTGATTCGATCCGGCTGGATTCGTCTCCCTTAGGCGTGAACCCGACTTTAATCGTGCCGCCGGAGGAATTTACATCGACTGATCCGACGACATCCGATATAGTCACATCTCCGCCGGAGGTATTCGCGGAAATCCTGCCGTTCCCGGAGCTAAGAGTGATATCGCCACCTGACGTGTTGACGGAAATGCTTCCGCCGACTTTCCCGACAGAGATATCGCCGCTTGCAGTGGAGGCACGCAGTTCTCCTCCGACTTTCTGTATCGATATGTCTCCGCCTGCCGTGGAGGCATCGAGATCCTTTCCGACAGTTCCCACAGTTATCTCACCACCGGATGTAGTAATTTCCAGCTTACTGCCGGCGCGATCTACCTGGATATCGCCGCCGGAAGTGGTGAGGGTGGCGTCCTTCTGAACGTTGCGCACGACCACGTCTCCGCCGGATGTCCTTCCCTGAAGCGTACCATCGACCTCATCTATTTTGAGATCGCCCCCGGAAGTGGACATTTCCGCGTTTCCCGCGAGCGTGCCGCTGATTTCTACGTCGCCTCCTGATGTGGTTAGATCAACATTGAAGCTTTGCGGTACAAAGAATTCAAACCTCAAATCGCGATTCGAGGACCACCATCCGCTATGAGAACGGTATCTGACTGTCACCGTATTGCCTTCCTGATCAGATTCGACGCGGTCCGCATCGTCGCCGATATTACTCACAGTCATCTGCACTTGAGTCTTGTCCCACACCCTGATCCTGATGTCGCCGCTTCCGACCGAGACGACGAGTTTACCACCGTTAGACACGTTGAATGTTTTCTGCAAATCCGAATTTGAGTCGGCCTTGACTGCAGCAACGGTCGCAAACAGTAAAGCCAACAATGCGGATACTACATAAGTCTTTTTCATTTTAGAGCTCCGTGATTTCCTTCAGCATATCTGCTGCTTTTAGTCTGACATATTTATTTTGGTCTGAAGATGATTTTTCCTTTAAGATATCCAGCACTTTCGGATCGACTCTTGCGGCCTTAGCGGACGACGTACCCGAAGTGAACTCCTTTTCGGAAATCAAATTGATTGCCGCAACACGCAGTCCCGGATTGTTGTCATTCTTCAACACCGAGAGGACGGCATCTCTGACATCGTTGTCGAACGGAAGTTTTTGAAGCGCGACCAATGCCTGACGTCTCACCCCGACATTGTCGTCCGACAGGACAGCGCGGAGGAGTGCTTCCTTGATCTGAGCGTCCGGCCTGGCACTGGGCGAAGCATCGAGCATACCGATCGTTCGAAGACGCGTTCCAGGGTTGTCGGAATTTACAAGCGCATACGCAAGCACCTTTTGAATGTTGCGATCTTCGAGGGAGCCTTTCATTTCGTAACGCTTCATGAAATTGAATGAGAATCTCACTTCACCCGTTTTCTGATCCGTCGAAATAAACTTGACGTCGTTTATGGCCACGCTGTCCTGGTTTTGAGTAGAAAGTTCAGAGAGAAATCCCGCGCCCCCGATCGTGGCAGCCGGCTTCCGGTTGACGAGGACATAACTTGTAAGAGCTCCCACTGCAAGCATAACCACCGATACCACAGCAAGTGCGTAAGCGGGCACCTGAAACCGCCGCGTCTCAGAGCCGCGCCAACTTAGTCTTGTGACGCGGATTGTATGCGGATTTTCGTCGCGCAAAACGCGGCGGAAACTCTTTCTCGCTTCTTCAAGCGTACTTTCGACTACTCCCTGCGAGGAAGGTGACCCGACAGGCATGATGCGCGCCAGTTCATCGCGGAATTCTCTGCACCGCGAACAGGACGAAAGATGATTATCAAGTTTCCTGTCCTCAACTGGAGAAATCTCTTTGTAGTGCCTCAGTACGATAAGGCTTTCATATTTCCTGTGTCTCATGTTCATATTCTCCTACTCAAAAACCTCGACAAGTTCTTCCTGTAACCGCCGCACGGCCATGTACAAATGCTTCTTGATTGTACCGATGGTGCAATTTGAGATTGACGCAATCTCTTTCAATTTATATCCCTCGTAATGTTTCATCGTGAAGACCAGCCTCTGCATCGGTGACAGTACTGAAAGCGCACGCTCAATATGTTTCGCAAGTTCCATGCGCATGTATTCTCCTTCGACGGAGTCCGGCCCTGCTGACTCGGATATGATCGATCTGCCGTCCGCGTCGTCATCGCCTTTCATGATGTCCCTCTTGAATACTTCCGCGTCACGATTCTGACTCGATTTGAAACTGAGGCAGACGTTCGTCGCGATCCTGTAAAGCCATGTTGAGAATTCACTCCTGAACTCGAACTTACCAATCGCCCTGAACGCGCGGATCAGTGTCTCCTGGTAGATATCCTTTGCATCATCCGAGTTCCTCGCGTACGAAAACGCCAGCGACAGGACGTGGCGGTTGTATTTTTCAACTAGATTTTCGAACGCGTTCATGTCGCCTCTCTGTGCTCTCGACACGAGCTCGTTATCGGTTGTCAGCTCCTGCAAATTTTCCTCTGCCATTTGCTTTCTTGCCTCTTCATATCTTTCGACTCCGGACGTCTGAAAAAGGTTGGTGGGAAGGAAAAAGACCGCAATTTGAAACAGACAAGCGGTTTATTGGAACTACGGGATTTTGTCGTTCAAGTGTACCGTCAAAAAAGGGGGACGCGAACAAGCACGGCTATCGGCAAAATCAAAAGCACCCGAACATCGACTCTATAGTTGAGTGACTCCGCACAGGTGCGGGGGGAACTCCAGGTTCACCGCGACTCACTCTGATTTGTATTTGGAATCTACTACCGTCTTTGAAAGTGAGTCGCAGCGAGCAGTCGCAAGATTATTCCCTTACTTGTTCGCCTCCGCGTTCAGATTGGGCAGATCATTGCTTCCCTTTAGATAGCGTTCAAGATACTGGTAATAAACCTGGAACTCGAGAATGAAACTTTGAAAATTATATGCCGCTCCATGAGCTCCGGGCGGGAAGATTCTTAAGTCGACGTCCTTACCCGCGTTAGTGAGTGCGGTCAGGAGTTGCATCGTATTTACAGGATGAACATTGTCGTCGCTCATCGAATGGACAATGAGAAGATGTCCGCGTAAACTGTCGGCGTAAGTCATATCCGACGTCTTCGTGTACCCGTCCTTGTTTTCGTCGGGGAGACTCATGTATCTCTCAGTATAAATGTCGTCGTACAAATGCCAATCGGTAACTGGAGAGTTGGCAATCCCGACCTTGAACACACCCGGATGAGACAGCATCGTGAATGTCGTGCTGTACCCGCCGTAGCTTGTGCCCATTATTGCCATTTCATCTCCATTAACATAAGGTAGAGTCTTCAGGTATTTAGCCATCTCGACAAAATCATGACTCTCGTAGATGCCGAGCTGTTTGTACACGACCTTAAGGAACTTGCTTCCGTAACTGGCATTACCCCGATTGTTGACGTCCACAACGATGTAGCCATGTTGCGCCAGAAATTCCGTCCACGATGAACCTTCAAATGAGTTGTACACGGATTGCGATTCGGGGCCGCCATAGATGCCCATAACGACGGGATACTTCTTAGTGGAATCGAAGTCCATCGGCTTGACAATCGAGTAATCCAGTCTAACACCGTCGGAGGTAACGAAGCTGCTCAGAACCTTCGGTGAGTAGGCATGAGTCTGAATATACTGGCTGACATCTTTATTGTCCTCAAGTGTCTTGATCGTTTTGCCGTCCGATGAGCATAGCTCGACTTGCCGCGGCGTGGAAAAATTGCTGTATGTATTGAGATAGTAGCTGGTGTTAGGCGACATATTAATCTGGTGATAGCCCGACACATCAGTAAGGCGGGTCTCGTGTGAACCGTCGAACCTGATGGAGTACAATTCTTCTTCAAGTGGAGAAGCCTCCGCCGATGTGTAGTAAATAGTTTTGTTCTTCGGATCAATGCCTACGACCTTTATGACATCCCAGTCGCCTTCCGTCACCCGGTTGATCAGTTTGCCGCTGTAGGCGTATCTGTAAATCTGGTAGAACCCGCTTCGGTCCGAGACCCAGAAAAACTCTTTTGTTCCTTCGGGGAAATACATCATGTCATCGACGGCAGTATAGAAATTGAAAATCGCAACCCAGGTGTCGTTCTTCTCTTCCATGATCTTGGTCCGCTCACCGGTCCTCACGTTGAAGAAAAAGAGAGTGAGATCGTTTTGCTCGCGGTTAAGTGTAAGCATGGCGAGCACGTCCGGGTCGCTGGTCCAATATATTCGTGGAATGTAAAAATCGTCTCCGAGGCCGGGGTCGAGCCAGACAGTCTTGCCCGACTCAACGTCGACCACTCCTATCCTCACTGCAGGATTCGGATCACCCGGCTGTGGTATAGGGATCTTTACGTACTCAGGATGATTGCTTTCGAAATTCGTCATTCGGAAGATTGGCACCTTTCTCTCATTGAATTGCCAGAAGGCGATGTACTTGCTGTCAGGCGACCAGTTCCAGGCTTGTGGCTGACCGAACTCCTCTTCATAAACCCAATCGTAGTGCCCGTTAAAGATGCCCGTGTCGCCCGTAGCATCATTTGTAAGTTGGGTCTCCTTTTTCGAATCGAAATCATAAACGAACATGTTGCCTTCGCGTTCGATCCCGACCCTCTCGCCGCTGGGGGACAATTCCGCCGTGCGTGCGTCCTTCGCCGCGACTCTCAAGCTCTTCGTGTCGAGCGAGTAGATATAGTAATCCGATATTCCCGATCGCCGATAAATTCTTCTGAAATGTGTTTGAAAGAGAATATGCTTAGAATCGCGGGCCCATTGGAACGAAGAATAATTGAATGGCATGGACGTGTCGGGAAATGTCACTCCCTCGCCGTCAAAGACCAATTCGTCTTTCCCGGTTGCAGGGTCGAAAGTCCTGATCTCATTCTTCTTCGTCTCATTATTGACGGCGATATAAGAATACTCGTCCCCTCCATTTATCCAGTTGAGACTCTGGGGGCCCGATTTTCCGGCAAGCATCCTCCCGGAGCGCAGGGCGTCGGCAACGGATTTGTAGACCTCCTTCTCCTGCGCCAGCAACGATAATGAAGAGAAGAGCATTACCATTGCAATAGCAGCTGATAATCTGGAGAATGATTTCAAGGGCATATCGATTTTCATGATCAACTCCTTGGATTTATGATTGGAAAAACTGCATCAAAGATAAAGAGTTGTGATGTTTGAATCCAGAAGAGAAGGATAACGGGTGACTTTGTTCCCCCCGAGTGTAAAAGACAGCATCGACGCTCGGCGAAGATGTGCGTTCATTCGCGGAGCGTCGACCTTTCAATTTACTTTTTTGCTTTCTTAAGTGCCGGATTAAGTTCTACCAGTCTGATTGTCCAGAAGTCGTCCGAGAGATTCGGCTCCATCAGATAATCATATGGCATCGTGAAATATCCGGCGATGCCCCATGTGCTCCCCCAGCTGTTCCGAATGATAAAGCGCTTTGCTTTGTCATCATAGCCCGCCGCCATGACAGCATGGCCGCCGACCACCTGTTCCCTCTTGCCTGGCATGTTGAGTTTTCCCGTCTTTGCAACAGCTTCGGATTCAAACGATGCGTACACCGTAAATCCCAGAACAAACGGATAGCCGTCGGCAAGACAACCCTTCATTTGACTGAGGGTCCTTGTGACGCGGTGATATGAAAGGACCTGGTGCTTCAGAGCGTCCGCAAAGCAGGCATCATTGGGCTTCATGGTAAGAGCATTCGGATCGTAGGGCCATTCTTTTTCCGGGCAGACGCCGAGCTTATTGACGCTCTTTACTCCATCCCGGATTTGGGCACCGCTGTCCGAGTTTACGCTATGTTCCATCACGCGCTCGTTGTAGTAGATGAAAAGGCGCGAAGGCATGAAGTCGAGATTCACATTCTGCTTCTTCAATTCGAACTCGAACGCCGCTCCGATGGCGTTCGCAGTGCAGCTTCCGAGCTCTCCCTGATTATAGACTGAAGGGCACTGCATCCGGAGATCGACTTTAGGCGGGAGTTTTCTTACGATTGAGGGTGGAGCAGCATACACGAGATCGCGGCGATCCGGAAGGTCCGGCTGCCACCCGTAGCGCGAAATGTTCAGCGGCATGATTACCTCCTTCGATTAGTTTTCCAAGGTTACGCCCAATCCGTTTGCCGGCGACTAATCGCGGATCAATCTTATTCGGATAATGAAAAGTCTGGAGGTCCTTCTCCACCCCTGGCTGTTCGCAATCAATGTCCCGGCTCTCCTATCGGGCACATGTAAATATTAGCCCGTACAAATGGATTTGTCAAGCGGAGCAGACGGGAGACAGCCTTCCGATCGATTCGCTCACATCAGGGATAAAAAGTCGTGGAATTCATTGCCTCGGCGTTCGTGTTCGCTGGATTCCTAAATCGAGACAGGTTTAACTTCAACCCAGCGTTGGTTCTAACGAAATCGTCCCGCCATCAAATCAATTCCTGAGCGTGATGGACCCCGAGCGGGTCCCCGTTTACGCGGCGCTTCCTTCGACCGATCGAATTTCACCGGATGATAGCCGCGACTCCTCTGACGACAGGAAGCTGTGTACAGCGGCGGCGCACTTTCTCCCTTCCGCGATCGCCCACACAACCAACGATTGCCCGCGCCTCATATCGCCACACGCGAAGACTTTTTCCATCGTTGTCGCATGTGCGTTCTCGCCGTCTCCAAATGCCGCTTTCACATTTCCGCGCTGATCGAGTTCGAGACCCGCATCCTTCATCTGGTTCAAAAGTCCTTCATGGACGGGGTGAACAAAACCGGCTGCGATTAAGACGAGATCCGCCTTTAACTCGAATTCGGTACCCGGTATATCGATCAACTTGCCGTTTTCAAATTTTACCTGGTTGCACTGAAGCGATGAGACTTCACCTTTATCATTTCCGGAGAATGACTTGGTATTGATGCTCCACTTCCTCGCAACTCCCTCTTCGTGACTTGAGGAGGTCCTGAGTATCAAAGGCCAATAAGGCCACGGTGTGCTGTCGGGACGCTGATCTGCCGGCATCGGCAGGACTTCAATCTGAGTGACGGATTTCGCGCCCTGGCGGTTCGCAGTTCCGACGCAATCCGAGCCTGTGTCGCCGCCTCCAATGACGACGACGTCCTTGCCCGTGGCTACGATCTGGTTCTGTACGACATCGCCTGCATTAACGCGGTTTTGCATCGGTAAAAAATCCATCGCAAAGTGGATTCCGATCAGCTCCCTTCCGGGAATCGGAATGTCCCGGGGCGTCTCTGATCCACCTGCAAGAACTATTGCATCATATTTTTCCGAGATTTCCTCCACCGAAATATCCACGCCGACATTTACTTTCGTCCTGAACTCCACGCCTTCGACCGTCATTTGTTCGACGCGTCTGTCGATCACGTGTTTGTCCAACTTGAAATCAGGAATGCCATAACGAAGGAGACCTCCGATCCGGTCGTTCTTCTCGAACACCGTCACGAAATGCCCTGCGCGGCATAACTGCTGAGCCGCCGCAAGACCAGACGGGCCTGAGCCGATCACCGCCACGCGCTTGCCGGAGAGGACATATGGCATCCTGGGCTTGACCCAGCCTTCTTCCCAACCTTTGTCGATTATTGTGCGTTCAATAGATTTGATGGTGACAGGTTCTTCGTTTATCCCGAGTGTGCATGCTGTCTCGCAAGGCGCGGGACAGAGTCGACCTGTAAATTCGGGAAAATTGTTTGTCGATAACAAATTCTCGAGCGCTTCCCGCCATTGGCCCATATAGACCAGGTCGTTCCATTCTGGAATATAGTTTTGTACCGGGCACCCGGTATCACCGTGACAAAACGGAATTCCGCAGTCCATGCACCGCGCCGCCTGGATCTTTGCGTCCTCGCGGTGAAATCTGCTCTCGAATTCCTTGAAATGCTTTACACGCGTTTCAACAGCTTCGTGTTCCGGCAGGATGCGCTTGTACTCTTTGAATCCCGTGGGCTTACCCATTCACAACCTCCTTCTCTGCCGGACCATGTTCCACGACAGTGACGATCTTCCTCTCTTCCTCCTGTCTCGCAAGAGCTTTCCGGTATTCTTCCGGAACGATCTTCCAGAAGTTGTCTTTCTCAGTGCTCCAGTTTGTCAAAATATATTCGGACCTTTTTGATTCGGTATATTCGTGATGCTTCTGTACCATGGTGTAAATTTCGGCAATGTCATCCTCGTAAATCAGGTACTCGACAGCCACCATAGCATGATTGATATACTTCTCCGCGACTTTATCCGGATCCCAGATGTATGCGATGCCCCCGGACATTCCGGCCGCGAAATTCCGTCCGATCTTTCCGAGGACCGCGACTCTGCCGCCGGTCATATATTCGCAACCATGATCACCGACACCTTCGATCACCGCGTAAGCGCCGGAGTTTCGTACTGCGAATCTTTCTCCGGACACGCCATTTATGTACGCTTCACCGCTCGTTGCGCCATAGAGACAAGTATTGCCTATAATAATGTTTTCGGCGGGATCAAACGTAACTTCCGGCGGCACTTTCACGATCAATCTTCCGCCAGAAAGTCCCTTACCCGTGTAATCGTTCGATTCGCCCGTAAGATTCAGCTCGACACCTCTCGACAGGAATGCGCCGAAGCTCTGTCCGGCGGTACCCCGGAGCTGGATCTTTATGGTCCCGTCCGGCAAGCCTTCGTCACCGTATCGCTTGGCAATTTCTCCGGACAACATGGCACCGACTGTCCGGTTGATATTTCTGATTCGCTTTTGGATTGTCACTTGAGTCCCGTCATTCAGAGCCGGTTCTGAGAGTTTTATCAGCTCATGGTCCAGTTGATTTTCGAGCCCATGGTCCTGACCGCGAGATCTGAAGAGTCCCGTCTCATAAATCGGTTTCGGCTTGTAAAGAGGTTTAGACAAATCCAGTCCGCGCGCCTTCCAGTGATCGTTCAGCCTGATCGGAAGAATCTTGTCGGTTTGTCCTACCATATCATTAAACTTCCTGAACCCCAGTGAAGCCATGAGTTCTCTGACTTCCTCGGCGATATAGAACATGAAGTTGACCACATATTCCGGCTTGCCTGAGAATTTCTTCCTCAGGTCGGGATCCTGGGTCGCGACTCCGACCGGACACGTATTGAGATGACACTTCCTCATCATTATGCAGCCTTGCGTGACAAGCGGTGCGGTTGCGAATCCGAATTCTTCCGCGCCGAGAAGTGCAGCGATCACTACATCGCGACCTGTCTTCATCTGACCATCAGCTGCAAGATACACGCGATCTCGAAGCCCATTGAGAACAAGTGTCTGATGGGCCTCGCTCAATCCGAGCTCCCACGGCGAACCCGCGTACTGGATCGAAGAGATCGGGCTCGCTCCCGTTCCTCCGTCGTGACCGGAGATAAGTATATGATCTGCGTGTGCTTTTGCGACACCTGCTGCTATCGTACCGACACCGACTTCGGAGACAAGTTTCACGCTGATGCGCGCATAAGGGTTGACATTTTTCAAATCGAATATCAGCTGCTTCAGGTCTTCGATTGAGTAGATATCATGGTGCGGAGGCGGACTGATCAGAGTCACACCGGCAATGCTGTGCCTGACCTTCGCGATTATTTTGTCCACCTTGTGGCCGGGGAGTTGACCCCCTTCACCCGGTTTCGCGCCCTGAGCCATTTTGATTTGAAGCTCGTCGGCATTCACCAGATACTCGGCAGTGACTCCGAATCTGGCGGATGCCACTTGCTTGATCGCCGACCGCATGCTGTCGCCGTTCGGAAGCCGTTTGAACCGATCGGTCTCTTCGCCCCCTTCACCTGTATTCGACTTCCCACCGATCCGGTTCATTGCCATGGCGAGCGACGTGTGCGCTTCGCGCGAGATAGAGCCGAAGCTCATTGCTCCGGTAGCAAATCTCTTGACAATTTCTGAAGCGGGTTCGACTTCTTCTATCGGGACATTAGTACCGCTGGCGTCAATTTCAAAAAGACTTCTCAATGTGACCCGGCGTTTGTCCTGATTGTTTATGAAGTCGGTATATTCCTTAAATGTCTTGTAATCGCCGCGTCTCGTGCTCAGTTGCAGCTTCGAGATCGTGAGCGGGTTCCAAAGATGGTTTTCGCCGTCGCGCCTGTAATGGTAAAGTCCTCCCACATCGAGAGTGCTTTGATCGATCTGCGGGTCGAGAGCATGCACGTGCCTCTTTATCGTCTCCTGTTCCAGCATCTCGAGACTTAGCCCCTCGATGCGGGTCGCGGTGCCCGTGAAATAATTTTCGACTATTTCACTGTCGAGGCCTACAGCTTCAAAGATCTGGGCACCACAATACGACTGCAGCGTGCTTATCCCCATCTTGCTGAAAATCTTAAAGAGTCCTTTGCTTACGGCCTTTACGAAATAATTCTTGGCGGCTTTGTAGTCCTTGACGTCCGGGAGAAACCCTTTTTCCGTGAGGTACGCAAGAGTCTCGTAAGCGACATAAGGGTTGATTGCATTCGCACCATAACCGCACAAGAGGGCGAAGTGGTGTACCTCGCGAGGCTCTCCGCTCTCAACGATGATGCCCGTCCTTGTTCTCAATCCGGCTCGCAGCAGCGAGTGATGAACGCTTGCAGTTGCGAGGAGGCTCGGTATTGCCGCACAATTCCTGTCAACTCCTTTGTCGGAGAGGATTATCAAAGATATCCCGTCCTTCACAGCATCAACTGCTTCCGCACATATCTGGTCCATTCTCTCGCGCATGTTGTGACGGACGCCGGGATTGAACAGAAGCGGGATCGTAATCGATTTGAAATGTCCCTTCGCGATGTTTCTTATTTTTTCCATCTGCGAATTCGAAAGAAGCGGGTGCTCGAGCTCGAGCCTGTGTGCGTGTAGAGGAGTCTCGGAAAGAAGATTCTGTTCCGGACCGACGTATGTAGTCAGTTCCATCACGAGCTCTTCTCTGATCGCGTCTATCGGAGGGTTCGTAACCTGGGCGAACAGCTGTTTGAAATATCTGAAAAGCATTTGCGGGCGTTCCGAGAGCACGGAAAGAGCCGCATCCGATCCCATTGAGCCGACGGCTTCTTCGCCTTTTGACGCCATCGGGAGCATCACGTCGAAAATATCTTCCTTCGTGTATCCGAATATTCTCTGACGCATGTGCAGCGTTCCGAAATCAGCATTATAAATGTTGGCGGGGGTCGGAAGGTGAGACAACTTGATCATGTTGTCGTTGACCCACTTCCGGTACGGTTTCTTCGTTACGATCTCACGCTTTACTTCTTCGTCTTCGATTATCCTTCCCTGCTTGAGGTCAAGAATAAACATCCTTCCAGGCTGGAGTTTTCCCTTCTTCGCCACATTGTCCGCATCGACGCTGAAAGTGCCGGCCTCCGACGTGAGAACGACCAGCCCGTCTTTCGTCACCACATATCTGGAGGGTCTCAGACCGTTCCGGTCGAGAGTAGCGCCAATGATATTGCCGTCCGTGAAGACGACAGCCGCAGGTCCGTCCCACGGCTCCATCATCGTTGCGTGGTATTCGTAAAATGCCTTCCTGTCCGGGTCCATCAAATCATTTTTTGACCATGCTTCAGGAATCATCATCATCATCGCGTGAGGAAGGCTTCGCCCGCTCATGATGAGAAGTTCCAGAACGGAGTCGAACGTGGCGGAGTCGCTTTGACCTTCCATTATGATCGGGAGCATCCTCCTGAGATCTTTCCCGAAATATGGCGACTCCATGACCGCCTGTCTCGCAGCCATCCAGTTCTTGTTGCCGCGGAGCGTGTTGATCTCGCCGTTATGAGCGATAACTCGGAACGGATGCGCAAGATCCCAGGTTGGAAATGTGTTCGTAGAAAATCTGAGATGGAGCATTACCATCGCGGACTTCATGTCTTTATCCGACAGGTCTTTATAGTATGCGACCAGCTGTGGAGCAAGGAGCATACCTTTATATATCAGGATCTTGCTTGAGAACGAAGGAACATAGTACTCGCTTCTGTCGCAGTCCAATTCCGCGCGAACTCTGTGATCAATGATTCTACGGATCGTGTAGAGTTTTCTTTCAAATTCATCCTGACTCTCTATCGACTTGTTGGCTGATATGAAACATTGCCTGATAAACGGTTGCGTTGCGCGCGCCCCTCTTCCGGGAACGGAAGGATCGACAGGCACATCTCTCCAGCCCAGAAATTTTTGGTTCTCATCGATGACGATTTTCTCGACAATATTTTCGACAGCCTTTCGCCTTATCGGGTCCTGCGGCAGGAACATCATCCCGACGCCGTACTTTCCTTCGGCCGGGAGTTTGATTTTCTTTTCGCCAGCCGCTTTTCGAATGAATTCGTCCGGCATCTGGATCAAGACACCGGAGCCGTCGCCGGTTTCCGGATCAGCTCCGACAGCGCCACGGTGCTCGAGATTCTTCAAGATGTCGAGACCCTTGTCGATGATCGACCGGGACTTTCTTCCTTTGATGTCCGCGACAAATCCCATCCCGCAGGCGTCGTGTTCAAACGCCGGGTCGTACATTCCCTGATTTCTCACGAAGTCTTTACCGTGTTGCATTACCAACGATCCGCTTTCACTTTCTTTCATTTCAAAAGTTCTCCACACGAAATTCTACACTATACTTATACTTCCGCCCCCACCGCGAAGCAATCAACATCCAACAGAATTTATTTCGGCGGTTAATTAATTTAGATTTTCACGTCAAATATTGAAATAAATTAGGCGAACGAGCCAAATCTTGTGCTCCGGCCATTAGTAGCTAAAGACGTCGAGGGGTGTTGAAGAAATCAGGTGAATCCGCGAGAGCGCAATGAAAACATTCAAACACCGGTGGCGACCCGGTTCATTCGTGGAGCAGCGGGGCCGATCATGAAGGCGTATGACTTGAACTGACATTCGAGGTGACCGTGCGGAGACACTCGTCGAATTAAACAGCCCGCAGATTCAAGAATGAATTACGACACTCTCTTAGGAAGTAAGACGGAGTTTCTCTTTGAAGTAGCCGATGGTTCTCCTAAGGCCCTCCTTCCTCGGTATTCCCGGCTCCCAACCGAGGAGTCCCTTAGCTTTGGAGATATCCGGCTGTCTTACTTTCGGATCATCTTCGGGGAGCGGCTTGAAAACTATTTTACTCTTGCTCCCTGTGAGCTCGATTATCTCTTTCGCGAACTGGAGAATCGTGATCTCGTCGGGATTGCCGATATTGATCGGCTCATTATGGGCGGAACGAAGAAGACGAACAATTCCTTCGACAAGATCATCGACATAGCAGAAGCTGCGTGTCTGGGTGCCGTCGCCGAAGGCTGTGAGATCTTCGCCAAGGAGAGCCTGCTTGACGAACGCAGGAAGGACACGTCCGTCATCGAGCCGCATACGCGGGCCGAACGTGTTGAATATCCTGACGATCCTGGTATCCAGTCCGTGGTACCTGTGGTAAGCCATTGTCATCGCTTCGGAGAATCTCTTCGCTTCGTCGTAAACGCCGCGCACGCCGATAGGATTTACATTTCCCCAGTACTCCTCTCTCTGAGGATGCATGAGCGGATCGCCGTAAACTTCGCTCGTGGACGCGAGGAGGAAACGGGCGCCCTTTGCCTTTGCGAACCCGAGTGCCTTGTGAGTTCCGAGCGAACCGACTTTCAACGTTTGGATCGGGAGTTTGAGATAATCGATCGGCGAGGCAGGACTTGCGAAATGAAGGACAGCATCTATGGGTCCATCAACGTAAATAAAATCAGTGACGTTGTACTGGATGAATCTGAATTGCGGGTTGCCTATCAAATGCGCGATATTGTCGGGGCTCCCAGTGAGAAAGTTGTCCATGCATACCACATCGTCGCCTTCAGCGAGAAACCTGTCACACAAGTGTGATCCGATGAAACCAGCTCCGCCTGTGATCAATACCCTGGACATTTGTGTTCCTCTGTCGTTTCTTCCGGCATTATTTCCTGCCGATCCCGTAATATGTGAAACCGCGCGCTCTCGTCCTGTCGGCGTTATAAATATTCCTGCCGTCGAACAGTACGCTCTCTTTCATAAGGGCCTTCATCCTGGCAAAGTCAGGCTCTCTGAATTCCTGCCATTCAGTAACGAGGACCAGAGCGTCTGCGCCTTTCAATGCGGAATATTGATCCTTTGCATAAGTAATCTTCTTCCCGAATATCGCCTTCGCATTTTGAACGGCGACAGGATCAAAGGCGGAAATCTCAGCGCCACTCTTGAGGAGACTTTCTATCAGGACTACCGACGGAGCTTCGCGCATGTCATCCGTTTTCGGTTTAAAGGAAAGGCCCCAGACGGCAAACTTCTTCCCCTTCAGATTCTCACCGAAATGTTTCTTGATTTTCTGCGGAATGACCCGCTTCTGTTCTTCATTGACGGCGTTGACGGCTGATACGATAGGAGTTCCGACGGATGTTTCTTCACCCATCTTTATGAGCGCTCTCACGTCTTTCGGGAAGCAGCTCCCGCCCCATCCAATTCCGGGGAAGAGAAACTTCGGACCTATCCTGGCATCATAGCCCATTGCTGTCCTGATCTTGTCGATGTCGGCGCCCAGTTTTTCACAGAGCCTCGAAATTTCATTCATGAAGGAGATGCGCGTCGCCAGAAACGCGTTCGCCGCGTACTTGACCATCTCCGCGCTTCTAATCTCCATGACGAGAACAGGCGCGCCTGTTCGGACAAATGGTTCGTAAACGTCGCGCAGGACTCTTTCCGCTGCCTGATCCTCAACCCCTATTACGACCCTGTCAGGGAACATGAAGTCCTGAATGGCATTCCCTTCCTTAAGGAACTCCGGATTGGATGCCACGATAAAATCATTCTTACCATGTTTCTTGAAAAGGTCGCGGAGCCTATCGCCCGTGCCAACGGGCACCGTGCTTTTAGTGACGATAATTTTAGGGCCGCTTGTACTCTTCGCGATATCGCCTGCCACCTGAAGCACTTGAGAGAGATCGGCGCCTCCATCAGCTCCCGGCGGCGTCGGCAGACAGAGGAATATGATCTCCGCTTCTTCCACCGCTTCCCGAAGCGAGGTTGAAAATAGAAGTCTCTTCGCATCGATGTTCTTAATGAGAAGTGAATCGAGATTCGGTTCGTAAATGGGTGATTTACCTTTTTTCAGCCACGCGACCTTGCGCGAGTCGACATCCATGCAGACCACCTGATTCCCGGTTTCGGCAAGACAGGTGCCCGTTACGAGTCCGACGTATCCGGTTCCAATAACTGAGATTTTCATCTTAAGATTATTCCTGGCAGTTTATCTTGAGAAATGATCACGCGCCCCGCGATGCTTGCGGCTGGATTTGCGGAAGCGGCAGTGTTTGTGATGAGGTTATGGATCAAGATTTTAAAAGATACAACGCACGACAAATAAATTCCACGCTCCAGCCGGGGCACAAACGGAATTCGTGACAATATTTTCGGAACGACTGTTGGCCTTGACGATCAGACACATTCATGGAGATCGGATCCGTCCTCAAGAATGAAGTCAGCGTTAACGGAGAAGAAAAGAGGAGACGGAGGCGCGTATTCTTTCAGCGGCTCATCCAAGAACTGTTCTTAGGTAGTTTCCATAATCATTATTCATCTCAGAAGCTGCGGCTTCCAGCTGTGTCCTCGAGATCCACTTTTGAAGAAAGGCTATTTCTTCGACGCAAGCGATCTTGAGTCCCTGGCGCTTCTCGATCGTCTGGATGAAAAGTGAAGCCTCCATCATGCTTTCATGAGTACCGGTATCCAGCCAAGCCATTCCGCGTCCCATTAGCTCCACCCTCAACTTTTTCTTCTGAAGGAATTCCTGGTTGACGCTGGTGATTTCCAGTTCGCCGCGAGCCGACGGCTTAACACGCCTGGCAACATCCACGACGGAGTTGGGATAGAAGTATAACCCGACAACGGCGTAATTGCTTTTCGGAGATTTCGGTTTCTCCTCGATGGATACGACCTCTTTCTTCGAGTTAAGTTCAACGACTCCGTAACGCTCTGGATCATTGACATAATATCCGAAGATGACGCCCTTCTTTTTCGATTCGACATACCTTACGGCCTGATTCAGAAGCCCTGTGAGTCCGTGGCCGTGAAAGATGTTGTCGCCGAGTATGAGGCAGACATTATCCTTACCGATGAACTTTTCGCCGATGATAAACGCCTGGGCAAGTCCCTCCGGCCGCGGCTGCTCCGAGTAAGAAAATTTCATCCCGAATCTCGACCCGTTTCCGAGCAACTCCTCAAACCTCGAAAGATCGGTAGGAGTAGAAATAATAAGAACATCCCTGATCCCTGCAAGCATGAGTGTTGACAGAGGGTAGTACACCATCGGCTTGTCATAGACCGGGAGGAGTTGTTTGCTTATCACTTTGCTGATAGGATAGAGTCTCGTGCCGCTGCCGCCTGCTAGAATGATTCCTTTCATCGCGTTTCCTGAAAGCAAGTTGGGAAAATTTTATGAGCAACCCGAATAAGTTTCGGCTGGGCCGCCACGTTTGACAGAAGAGATTACACTTCGCGCGTTAGCTTTTCAAGTGGTTTCTTGGTGAGGCGTCAAATGGTTGCATGCAGGTCCTGCCCACGCCAATCGGGTGAGCTGCTTAGAAGAAAGGGCAGGCGATGCCTGCCCCGTTCCCCTAAATTATCGGATGTGTTCCCTATCTTCTACCGGACTGCGAGGCATCGATGGATTTCCTCGGGAATTGGCCGTCCATCATGGAGGCATCATATGCAAAAGCAGCCATCATGGTCGCCGATTGCTTGAGATCATCTGCCGGCGCCCTGTCGTACAGGTCCATT
The DNA here is from genome assembly GCA_036567965.1 of Candidatus Kryptoniota bacterium. NCBI lineage: Bacteria > Pseudomonadati > Candidatus Kryptoniota > Candidatus Kryptoniota bacterium. The sequence continues at coordinate 93,843 of DATCTN010000026.1, read as the reverse complement.
ATTGAATGATGCGTGATCGTTCCGTAGTCGATAGGATCCTGGATGAATTGGAACCCGGGAAGTCCGACTGCATCGAACGAGAGGTGATCGGTGCCGCCGGTATTGTTCAGCGAAATGGTAGAGGCACCCATTGACTGAAACGGCTCAAGCCAATTCCTGAAAATCGTTCTCGCGGCCTCATTTCCCTGGAGATAAATTCCTCTGAATTTTCCCGCTCCGTTATCATCGTTGAAGTACACCTGGAACTTTTCCGATTCGGGTTTCATTACTGCCGGTCCTTCAGGCGCGAACCAGGTGCCTCCTCTTGTCCCGAAATGATGCTCAACGTAAGCGTGTGAACCGAACAAGCCTTCCTCCTCACCTCCCCACAACGCGATTCTAATTGTCCTTCGCGGGTGAAGCCCGATTGCATTAATGGTTCTCATTGCTTCGAGGCACACTGCCGAGCCCGTACCATTATCCGTCGCACCCGTAGCGCCCTGCCAGCAATCGAAGTGAGCACCGATCATCACAACCTGGTCCTTCAAATCTGATCCTGGAATTTCACCGACAATATCGTATCCCGAATCAGCCTTTGTGAATTCAACTTGCAGATTCATTTCTAGTTGTGGATGTTCACCTTTCTGGATCATTCTCACGAGGCGGTTGTAGTGTTCAGCCCCAACGGCAATCTGGGGAACGATCTTCGGACCATCCGGGGTCCAAACATTCGGCCGTTGGTCGTAGGGCACATCGGGATCGACAGGGACCGATGCCTGCTGGACGAATACATTTCCATCATCGCCGGCCGCTTCTGTGAGTACAGCCGCTGCTCCCTCATCCTTGCACATTTGCAGCTCTTCAGAATTCAGTTTTATCCTGGCACGCATCTCAGGAGACATCTCGAATCGAAATCTCCTTGTCTCGGGCGCAGCGTTGGCCAGCTTAAGCAAGGTTGAGTCGGGTATCCTCGTTGCAAGCGGCTGGAAACGCGGACTCAGTTCCCTGGGCTTGTCAATCATGACAAACTTCCCTTTCAGTTTTCCCTTGAAGCTCTGAAGCTCATCGAGGTTTGAGACATTGAGGTATACGATGTCGCCAGTCTCATCGACTCCCGGTGACCACGCCTTCGGATATGAAATAAGAGGAAACACTTGCTTGTCGACCACGTTTGCGGAATAACCTTTCAGCTCCCAACCTTTGCCCACCGGCGTCCAGCTTTCAAGATGGACATTTGAAAGTCCGAACGCTCGCATCTCATCCATTGCCCACTCCGCGGCGTTTTTGAACGCAGGAGACCACGTGAGTCGCGGGCCATAGACGTCTGATATGTAACTCAATATCTCCATTACGCGGGAACTGTCCTGCTCCGCCGCTATCAACTTCGCGACAGATGCGGAATCATAACTAACTGATTGACCGAACGAGGTCGGGTTCGTTACAGCGAGAACAAACATGCACGTAAAAAGGGTTTTCATCATGGAACTCCTTTCAGGCTTTTGATGGAATAGGAAAAGCTCGATGAGAACTAAGATAAGACTTGATTCGGGAAATTAGAATCGTGTCCGGAAGGAAAAAGAAAGATGATATAATACCAAAGGCGCATAAAGCAAATTTAGCAACACGAAAATACTCGGTCCCCATTTTCTGGCTCATCAAATCCACGCGAGAAGAGTCGTGTCAGCCAATTCAACAATCAACTCACATCAGGGATCATTTCAGAACTAACATCTTCTTAACTGCGGAGATTAGTTCACCCGTCGCGGTGACCTTCAGAGTGATTCTGTAGAAATAGATGCCTGAGGCAAATCTGGTCCCGTAAAATGTCACGATATATGGCCCCGCGTCCTGGTTCCTGTCTACAAGCGTCTCGACATTTCGTCCTTGGACATCAAACACCTGAAGCAGCACGTGGCCGGCGCGAGGAACAGCGTACCCAATAGTAGTGGCCGGATTGAATGGATTCGGATAATTCTGTTCGAGATAAAACTGTTTGGCAACTGGCGGCGGGCTTGCTCTGACGGGAGTTATTGAATCAGGAATATTCAATTTCCATACGCCGTTCCCGCTTGTGCCGGCGAAAAGGTAATTTCCGAACGGTGCGATTGAGATGACGCTGGAAACCGGAAGCCCGGTCCCAAGATGCTGCCAGCTCACGCCCACGTCAGTCGAGACGAATACGTTACCGTCGTTAGTGCCGGCAAAAAGACCATGATTGAGGGAAGCGAAAGTGACAATATTGTTACTTGTGAACCCGCTGTCCGATTGAATCCAGTCCGTTCCGCCATCTGTAGTTTCAAAGATTGCGGAATTTGAGACGACGAAGACGTTTGAGTTCGCCTCATCAAAATCCGTCACGCCAGGGTTTGTCCAGTAACTGTTCCAAATGGCACCGCTGTCCGTGGATACAAATAGTCCGGTCGCGATTGAAGCAAACGTCTTCCCTCCCGCCGCCCAGATGCCAATGATTGCTCTGCTTGAAGGGAGACCGCTGTCGGAAGCCGTCCACGTTGCTCCGTTATTCGTTGTTAGAAAAACACCTGCTGGAGTGCCTGCAAGAATGGTCCCGCCGGACGACGGGAGTAACGCCAATGACGAGATGTTTGGACTTGTGAGTCCGGTGTCCGCCGCGTTCCATGTTGACCCGTTGTCAGTAGAGAGAAACACGCCATTTCCGGCGGTACCAGCCAGGATGTCGCCTGCGTTCACGGCGAATGCATCGACAGTAGTGGCGGGCAGATTCACGTTGGACGGTGACCATGAAGCTCCGCTATCGGACGAAACGAATATGCCAGCGTCGGTTCCAGCGAGCAGTTGGGAGCCATCAACCGCAAGGGTCATCACTTCTGAAGCAGGCAGCGCTGAACTCAATGCAACCCATGTTAGCCCACCGCTGGTGGAGAAGAATGTGCCGGCGTCTCCCGCACCGGCGATGGCTTCACTCCCGTTCGCGGCGACACAACCAAAAAAAGGATTGGCCAGACCGAGCCGCAACGTCGACCAGCTCGAACCGTTGTCGGTCGAGAGACATAATCCGTCGTCGGTAGCCGCGATTACGCCCGACGATCCCACCGCAATAGACTCAATTACGGTATCGGGAGCGCCGTTACTCAATATTGTCCAGTTGCCTCCGTTGTCAGAGGAGAGATAGATTCCGTGAAAGGTACCGGCGTAAAGATTCGTTCCGTTTGCCGCTAATGAAGTGACGAACACGTTTGTCATGTGAGTGTTGGCGCTGTCCCAGTTCGCGCCGTTATTGGTTGATACATAAACGCCGCCGTCTGTGCCGGTGTAGATGGACGACCCGTCGACTGCGAACGCGTTTACTGTCGGCAACCCTCCACCGTTGTAAACTGGCAATCCCTTGTTTATGGCTGCCCATGTGCGGCCGGTGTCAGTCGACACATAGGCACCGCTGCTCCACGTGCCGACGAAGATGTTGGTCCCGCTAACTGCAAGGCACTGAACGTATGGGTGGGAGAACTCAGACGATTCCCACGACGCCCCGTCATCCGAGGAAAAAAATATTCCTCCTCCGAAAGTCGCGGCAAAGAGTTGCGTTTGCCAATAGACTATTGAAGTTACTGCCGCGTTTCCGAATGCAGTGTTCTCCGGCTTCCAGCTCGCGCCGCCGTCGCCTGAAACGAAGATTCCCCCATTGTCGGTCCCCGCAAAGATATTAGTGCCGACGAAAGCGAATGCCGTCACCGAACCGAAGGAAGAGCTGCCGGACTGGACCCATTGGGCCGATGCACCGCCGGTCCCGAAGAGCGAGATCAAGATCGTCGCATATCGAAAAACTGATCCAATCACGTCGAGCTCATGTTTGAGAAAACGAGAGCCGCTTGGCACGGTCAACCGATACTCCTCATTATTGACATCCTATTTCAGCAATAGCATCTTCTTCATAAAAGTGAAAATGTCGCCGAGCTTGTCTATTGCCTCCAGCCTGCAGAAGTAGACGCCGCTCGCGTACGAATCGAGGTTGAGATCCTTCTCATAGCTACCCGCGTTCAGGTTCCGGTAACTCATCTGGAATACCCGTTCTCCAATCACGTTATATACCTGGATCAGCACCGACGACGGACGGCTTATATCGAATTTTATTGTGGTCGATGGGTTGAACGGATTCGGATAATTCTGGTAAAGACCGAATGACAACGGTAGTCCGGACGCATTTCCGACGACGCCAGTAATCAAAGAGGAACTGTAAAGGAGAGCGCTGTTCGATGTCGCCGTGGTGTCGAATCCATTTGTCACGAATCCGGTGATCACATACGCGCTTGATGGAAGAATATTTCCCACCGAGAAGACGACAGCGGTATCAGGGGACACGCAGGTGGTGTCCACACCCGGGCCAAAAAAATGAAGTATATACGTCAACGGGTTGCTTTCAGGATCGGTGGCCTTCGAAAGCGAGACAGAAATGTTTTGATAAAAATGCTTCAAGCTGTCTGTCGGAGTGTTCATGATTCTGAAACTCGAGGGGTTATCCGTCGTGTCGCTGCCGACCGGCTCGCCGTACTGGATGCCGCGTCCTTCGGCAGACACGTAACACCGGCCGTACACACGCATGTCGCCGGTTACCTGATGGACCCAACCGAACTGATGTTCATCGTCGTTAATCCTCACCCATGTTGCACTTGAGTCATCGGACCGGTAGATGCCGAGTACGCCGCCGACCACCCCGTTGATATAAATTGCCGGATACTCTCCTGCAACTAATGGCTTTCCGAAGCCGACCTTATAAGCAGCGGTCACGCTTGTAATCTGTGTCACCGACGTACCAGAATTCGTGGAGTGGAAGAGGCCGTTGTCGCCGCAGCAAATCCACACGTCTCCTTCCCGCCCCGGCACAGCGCTTAGGTGATCATCTTCCATCGACGATGTGGTGGGGAGTCCTGTAGCACCCTGGAAAAAAGTCTCGGCTCCGTTGATTGACACGGAAATCTTACCGAGAGAATAGTCGAACGCATAGAACTTCTCGGGATTCATCCTGTCGGCCACCGGAGGTGGAGCACTGGAAATGTTGAGGCTCTTCGACCAACTCTTTCCGAAATTTGTCGAGTAATAAAGCGACGAGACGCCGCTCGGTCCCCACACGATCGTATTGCCGTCGGATGAAATAGCTATCGACCAAGTCCCTCCCCCGTTCGCGCCCGTCGGATAAGCAGGTGAGCCGCGGCTGCCTGTGAAATCGTGCCAGCTTGAACCGCCGTCGGTCGAGTACGCGCCGTAAGGGGAAGAGTTGTAAGCCTTCACAACTTTGGAGGGCACAAGTCCTGCACTGGCGATTGAGAGAGTCGTCCCTTTGGGAGGATTGTATCTTCCTTGAGCAGGCGACGCATCGAGATTATCGTGGCGGAACCCATCGTAATCTCCCATCGCGGACATCAGGTTAGTAAATGTTGGGCTGATAATCTGCATCGGGACCGTTTCTTCAAGATTCTTATCCTTGAAAAACCAGGTTGGAGTCGACGCGAACAAATTGTCGCAAGCCCAGATGCCGAAACCGGTCCCGAACATTCCCTTGCTGGAATCGAAAGGATCCATTACGAGCGCTGCGAGCCAATGTGGGTTGACCGTCGAGGTGTATGGTGCAAAACTGTGGTCGAGGTTCATACCGACGAGACGGCCCGACCAGCTCGCACCTCCGTTAGTCGACAAGTAAACTTCATCCATCGGCGACCACCTGTCGAGAGTACTGACTATTATGTAATTCGGATTTCGCTGATAGACCGATATCCCGCTGAATCCATATGAGCCGGAGGACGGAGATATGTTTGTCCATGCACCGCTGTTGACATTGTATTTCCAAACGGAGCCTGACGTTGCGCTATTCGGTCCCTGGTAGTTCGCGAATGTAACGTACAGCATTGAGTCGGCGATGTCCGCCCTTATTGCCATGACGCCTGACGGTTGTCCCGCCACAAGAGTAAATGACCCACCGCCATCGTCGCTGCGATAGAGACTTTGACCTCCTGTGTTGACGACACCTACGAAGAGCCGCTGCGTCGCGTCTCCCGGTGTCGAACTTGTCGGATCAAACAAAACGAAGTCGACATTTGCCGCGCCGAATGCAGTATCTTTCGTCCAAGTAGCTGCGAAGTCGGTAGATTTCCAAAGACCATCCTTTGTCGTTCCCATAAATAGAATTGAGTCGGCGTTGGGGTCAACCTGCAATCGCTCCCCGGCGCCGCGGCCGTCCTCGTTTCCACCTATCTTGACCGGTATCGGATTGATGGACCACGAGTTTCCCTGGTCCGTCGAAGACAGAACCGCGCCTGTTCCGGCCCAGGATTGGGTGTACTTCCCGCACTCCATGTAAACACGGTTTGTGTCGCTCCGATCGACCGCGATCGAGAGAATCCCCATGTAGTCAGAATTATTCCGCGTCATCATGTCTGTCAACGGAATCCACTGACTGGTTGAGTTGTCCCATCTGTACGCGCCGCCTATATCGGTCCTCGCGTACGCCAGTCCTCTGGCGGTGGGGTGATAGATTATACCCGGCACAAATCCTCCCCCGCCCGCGATTACACTCTTCCACTTGTAAGGAGTCGAAGCGAAGGCTGCATTTATCACGCATGCGAATAAGAGAATTGCTATCAACTGATTATGAGCGAGGTATCTAAAACGAAGCATTGACATCTTCATATACTGTACTAAGCCTCCGGTTTACTTTCAATGTAATTATAATGATCATGTCCGTCATTACTTTTCAAAATTGGAAAACGACGATTGTTTCCCAGTCCGAATTTGAACGGAGTAATCGTCGTAACGAAATCTCGGGAGCATCGGCGTATGTCGTGTTCACGACAGACCTGATTCCCCTTTAAACATTCAGTTTGTAGATCGCGTAAGTTCGTCCGGGCACGATTACTGAGTGCTTGCGGTCGACTTTTGTTATCCTGACTTCCTTTCCAGCGAACAAGCTCATGGTGGAGTATGTTACGTTCAATTCAAAATCGGCAGCCGATTCGCTCGCAGACGGATTCAAGATTACAATTATTACGTCTTTGTCTTTTGATCGGGCGTATATGAAAGGATAAGTGTTTTCCTTCGCGAAAAGCGGAACGAACTCCGCGTAAGCGGAGAGTGCCGGTTCGGAATGTTTCAACGTAATAAGTTTGCGCGTCCTCTGTAGAAGAGAGTCGCGATTCTTTTCCGAGTCTTCAACAGTCGGAGCATCATTCGCGGGATCCACGGGCAAGTAGAGCTTTTCTGCGGATGCGGTGGAGAAGCCGAGATTCTTTCCGGTCGACCACTGCATTGGAGTCCTCGCTCCGTTTCGCGGACGGTATGCGCCCTCGACCTGTGGCCAGTCCTCCGGCATTTGACGCATGCCGATCTCGTTCCCATAATAGATAAATGTTACACCCGGCATCGTCAATCCGAAAGCATATATTATCTCCAGGTCATCGTCGGTCCGGCGATTACCGAGACGCGCGTTGTCGTGGTTCCCGAGCGGAAGAGAAATGTATCCTTTACCCTTAGTGCGGTCATACTGCTCCATGAATCTATTCAGGAAGAATGCGATATCGCCTTTCCCTTCATTGTCGAAGTAACTGTGGCCTTCCGAGTAGCCGTTGAGAATTCTCCAGTCTTCTTTCTGAAATAGATCGTTATATCCCTGGAACCAATGAAAGAAATCGGCGTGAAAACATCCATCGAGCGCCGCGGCCGGATATGACCATTCGGAGACGATAAACGCGTCGGGAAAATCCTTGTTTAGGATTTCTCTGACTTCACGCCAGAAGTTTTTCGTGCCATCTTCATGAGTCTTGAAGAATTGTTCGTTGCCCTCGACGTTCGCGGTCTTGACGAGCGCGCCTGCCATGTCAGCTCGAAAACCGTCTGCACCCATTTCCATCCAGTAGCGGAAGACTCTTTTCATCTCCTCTCTCACCGCGAGAACGTCCGGGTGATCTATAGGCAGCTCCCACTTCTGTTCCGCATCGGGCGAGGCGAAACCGTAATTAAGCGCCGGCTCGGAGTAATAGAAATTGAGCAAATATTGTCCGTTCCTCCTGCCGTACCCCTTTATGAATGATCCCTGGTACTCCTTCGGCGGATTCAACCAGACATTGTCTGTCCAGATATACCAGTTCGAGTACTCATTCTTCTCCTGCTGCGCGGACGCTTTGAACCACGGATGCTCTATAGATGTATAGCTTGCCACAAAATCAAAAAGGATTCTCAGCCCGCGCTTGTGTGCTTCTTCAAATAATCTTTTCGCATCGTCGTTCGTTCCGTACCGTGGTGCGACTTTGTAATAATCAGAAATGTCGTAACCTCCGTCGCCGAAAGGCGAGTCGAAGAACGGATTGATCCAGATTGCGTCTACGCCGAGACTTTTTACGTAATCGAGCTTGTCGATAATTCCGTTGAGATCACCAATGCCGTCTCCGTTTGAATCGTAGAAACTTTGCGGATAGATCTGGTAAAATACCGCGTTGTGCGCCCATTCAGGACAATTAGGGGGGACAGCGCACTTCCCTGTAATTTCTCCGTTCACAAATTCCTTTCGGTCAACCGTGGAAAGTGGTTCGGCTCTTTCACCGGGACCGAAAAGGCTCCGAATCTTACCTGCTTCAGAATTAGATTTGAGTAGTCCAAGTCCGGCAGCGGCTGCAGCCACGCGTGAGATGAATGAACGTCTGCTTAAATCACTCTTCATTCTTGATTCTCCTTATAGCTTGATCGGAGTCATCGAATGGCGAACCGAATTTCTGGCTGGCGAGACCCCGATGAAGGGAATCGGTGCAGCCTTTCATTCGTGCCAAGATCTTTGGGATCGGATCACCGATTCAGTTCGCAAGACCTACTTCACCAGGAGGCGGCTGAGCAACGAGTCCAAACCATTAGCCTTGGGATCGTCACTTATAGCGATGATCGTCCCTTTCGGATCAACCAGGATCAACTTCGGTATTACGATGACCTGAAAAGTCTTCAAGATTATGTTTTGCATGCTATTCCCGACATAAGCATTGAACCATGGCATTTTCCACTTGCCGCGGCGAAACCTCATAACTTCCTGACGCGAACTATCCAGCGACATACTCAAAATCTGAAAATTCCTTTCCTTGTAATTCCGGTAGATTGTCTCGAGATACTTCCTTTCCCCCACACATACCGGAGAGGCTGCGGACCAAAAATCCATAAGGAAATACTTGCCGGACAGCATTTTATTGTTCGCAATCTTAGAGGTATCATCCATGGATCTCAGCAAAAATTCCGGAAGCTGCTTTCCTACCATCATGTCATATTCATGGGGAAATGCCTCGTGCACCCTCACTTGCTCGGGAGTGCCGGCATAATTCTTCATCATGAGATCATAGAAACTTGCAGCTCGCTTCGCTTCTCCACCAAGCCGGCGAGCCATGAATTCATCTAAGGCAAGAGATGACTTCACTCGAATCTCGGGATTTGATGCGAGAATCTGCTCCACATACCTGGATTGCTCGTCCGCGCTCAAGCCGCTGTGGACGAGCGTCGAGAAGAGATCGTGCGGAATGAGAACCCATACCCTGGAAGCTGGTGAGATTTCATGCAACGCGGCCGCATATAACGAGTCGTCGAACTTGTTGCTTATCAGCGCAAAGTCAATAAATTCCAAGCAGAGTTCCTCTCTTAGAGATGGATTCTCTTCCTCGTGAATTCTTTTCTCCAGAGATGCAAAGATATCGGACCAGTCAAACTTAAGTTCTTTTTGTTTCCCGCGCGAAATCATGTAGCCACTGAAAGTGGAAACGTAGTTCTCACGCGTCCTTAGCAGTTCGAGGTAATTCTGCGCGAACTTCGACACAAATTCGTCCGATGACTTGATCCATGAAGGTGTCGAAGAGCGCGGGAGCATTCCGGGGTCAAAGACTATCGTTGCCTTCCCGTCGCGTGTGGCTGTCACTGAACTGTATACGCCGGCAGGAGTGCAGTCATATTTGCGGGCAAGAGTCCCCTCAACATTTTCCCCTTTGCGGACATTTCTCAGGCGATATGCAACTGAATCTGATTTCGACGCCACTACCGCTTGATACGTCCCGTCGGGTTGCGGCCTCATTGGAACAGCCGACAGTATCGACCAATTATTGAAGTCGCCGATCACCCTTGCCTGGCCGAAGTCGCTAAGATATGGATATGCACCCAGTCCGATTCTCAAGTCTACACTCTTTTGATCTTTGATATACAGCGCAACCTGGACATTATTGTGAAGTACACCGGAGGCCCGGAGTATCCATATGCCAGATGAGTCGATATCAATTTGAAACGTGCCGTCCTTTGCGGTTTCAATGCTCGCAAACGGGATAAGGTCAGGAGGTTTGGTGAGTGTAACATCTGCTCGGAGCAACGGCTTTCCATCGGAGTCCGTCACCCTACCGGTGACAACGATACGAGCTCCCGCAATGGAGCACAGTATCAAAATGCAGAATACCAGGAAGAATGATTTTTTCATTGTTCATTACCGTCCATAGAAAGAAAGGCTCCAACAATCAGTCCGTCAGAGCCCAAGGTGTTATATGTTCAACGTGCTCCGTCTGCGACGGAAGAGAATCTCGTTAGTATTGGCCAACTCAGATCTATTTCGCGAATTGTACCCGATTCGCATGAGGCAGTCCTTTTGCAACGGCTTCAGGCTGCACCCGTCAAAAAAAAGGCTGAGAGATGCTTCATCTCCCAGCCCAAGTTCCGGGATCGCGACAAATTTCTACACACTCATACCCGGTCCTGAGTAAGCTATCGTCATTTTGTCAGAATCATTTTCTTTGTAAGAGATGTTGATCCCGCCTGCAGGCGATAGAAGTAGACACCGCTGGCGAACTTACTTCCATTGAAGGTCGCCTGGTAATTTCCGGGATTCTGTATGCCGTTGAATACAGTCGCGACTTCCTGACCGAGTACGTTGAACACCTTCAACGTGACAGTTTCCCTCTGAGGCACAGTGTAGTTGATTATTGTCGACGGGTTGAACGGATTCGGATAGTTCTGGTCAAGTGCAAATTTTGCTGGAGCACTTCCCGGGAGTGTCTTCACGCCAGTGGCAATTTGATAGATATGAGAGTCTTCTGCCGACTGTTGCGCTGCCCATGAAGTGTACTGAGTCGGGAACCAGTGAAAGAGATCACCGAGTGGGAAACCGCCCATGCCCGCGGTCAGCAGCGTGGAATTTGTGTAGGCCAGGTTCTCGTGCGTCGGCCAGATTCCCAGGAGTGTGGAATCGGTCTGGTAGCCCCACATAATGTTTCCACCTCCACCCTGTGCCGATGGTACGTACTTCTGGAACAGAAATGCCATGATGCTATCCATGTTGGTCGCCGGAGTAACGAAGCTGGGATCCGTAGCATCGTACACATTCGCCATCTTCATAAATGGGTGCCAGGTAAACATGTCCAGAGTCCGGGCATTCATCATCGGCTCGGCGAGTATCTGACCGCGCAAAGCGGATACGGTATCATCGTATGTTGTGTAAAATGTTTGGAAGGCCGGGTCGGTGTAATTGCTGTTGTTGTAGAAGATCACAACCCGCTGGTTTTCCGGCACCCCGTTGTAAAGTGTTCCGGCGAGTCCGTCCCGAGTGTCCATCGTATCGACATCGAGCACTGCGCCGTAAAGGAGGTTGTCAGGATCCTGTTCTATCCTGTCATTGTACCGTTCTCCGGAGAAGTGGCAATTCACGAATACGTTGTTAGTGCACACGAGATGCGTCATGTAGTAGAACTTGAAAGGAAACTTGACAATGTTAAGGAAAGTGTTGTGGTTGAACCAGGTGCGCACTGGCGGGATGTAATCTGTCTGGAACGCGAAACCCATATTTTCAAAAGTGCAATTCTCCGCTCCGATTGAGTCTGTGGTAATCGTCTGCGAGACGGTCGCAAACATTCTTCCTGCCCACCATTGTGAGGGATCTATGCAGTTTCTGAAAGTAGTCCTGTTGAACTTTCCCACGAATCCGGAACGATTGGAAGTTACCGCCATCGCTCGAACGTAATCAAAAATGCAATTGTCGAAATCGCCGACGGCCTGAGCATTGTCGTTCTGTTCGAATTGCAATGTCATCCAATCCTGAGTTCCACTGGACGTGTATCCGTAAATGAACCACACGTTCTTTGCTGAAAGGTCACCGAAGCAGTCGATAATGTAATTATAATATCCTCCGCTGACCAGACCTGGAATTATGATAGCCATTCCGGAATCGAGCCCGCTTGAAGGCGCAGGTTCTCCTTCAATTGCGTAATGCGTTCCACGTTTGAGAGTAAGAGTTCCATTCAAGACATAATATCCCCCCCTGTACAACATGAAAACGGCAGTGGTATCCTTCGGAACGCCGTTGCTCAGCGTGTCGTTTTGAACAGCATTGATTACGTCGTTGATGGTTCCCTGGTTGTAATCATTAGGAACCCAAACGGTGTCCGGCGCCGCGGCGTATAGTGCAGCCGGAACCGTCACAAGCATGAAAAGAATTGTAAGCAATGATCTTTTCATTTTGATTCTCCTTCTGGTTGATTCTTAATTCATCTGATAATAGAAATCGCCCGATAGGTTCAATTTGGATATCACAAGGTATATCGGATTCCGACATCCGCCGTGAGCCCGTAGTACTGTTCGGATGTAAATCCTCCTGTTGTCTGCTGTGTCGAAATGTCGGCTCTCGAGTTTATGTTGTTAACATCGAGATAAATCTGCAACCCTTCCAACGGGAGCTTTTGTCTGACTGAGGCGTCCATCCTGAAATAGTTATTCGTGTAACTGTCCTGTTCGGGTACCGTACCGATTCCATTTACCATAGCTCCCTGAAATAGGAATGATAATCTTCCCGAAAAGCCTTTGTAATCGTAGCCGATCGCCGCATTCAGAATATCATCCGGCTGATCTATCAAACGGCCTGCGCGGGACGAATCGACGATTATCTGTTGCAGGATCTTTCCCACCCTTCGATTCTTTATGAGTGGGAGCGGATAGAAAGTATTTGATTGCAGGTGAGTGTAATTCACGGACAACACGATCCCGCTGAACGGATCAGGCAAGTACCACAATCTCGTTTCGAAATCCGCCTCGACGCCTTTGATAAACGCCTTATAGGGGTTGTTGTAGAAGGTCGTGACGGGAGTCCCCTGTGCAGCGCCCGGAACTTGGGCGAGCGTGTCGTAACCGGGCGCGGTTGAATAGGGATACAGTGGGTATTGGATTCCGTATGAGAAATCGGAAATTGTTTTATAGAATGCTCCGACAGACAACAGTCCTAACTCACCACTGTGGAGAGTGATCATGAGGTCGTGGTTCAAAGATGTTGCGGGCCTGAGGCCAGGATTGCCCATGCTCGGATAGTCACTGTTCAGATCCATATTCAAGTAGGGTGAAAGCTCGGTGAAATCCGGACGGGCGAGAGTTTTCGTAAAAGCGTACCTCATGTCGATTGATTCAGTGACATTGAATTTTGCCTGGACCATCGGCAGCCAATAGAAGTTCTTCGGATACGCAGTAACAGGCACCGCAATCACGTCGGCTGAGTGTTGGAGCTGTTTGACATGGTAAGCAGTGAATTGCATTTTGTCGGCTTCATATCGCGCACCGCCCACTATCGACAATGCCTGCCACATATCCAACTCTGCCATTCCGTACCCTGCGTAGTACCTTTCATAATTGGTGTAATCATTGATCTTGTCTTCATAGTCGCCGTCGTGCCAGTTGATAGCGTTGGAATAATTGTTCCTTACATAAGTAGTCATCTCATCCAGGAGGCCCGTTCCAGGCACCCAGAGCATATCTCCGAACTTGTCACTCAGGAAATTTGTGACAAGAGAATTGTCGTAATTTGTAAAACCATACATGAAGAACCCTTGCTGGTTCTGGTCGTACGGAAGCTGAGGGAATTGCTGTCTCAAATGCGGCACGAGGTCATTCCCCTGGTACCTTAATTGGGCGTACGGCGCATTCTCATTATTGATACGATAGTTGTATTTGTATTTTCCGCCTACCTTCAACCAGCCTGACACCGACGACCCGAAGGTCAACGGAATCTTGAAATTGCCCGAATACACCTGATCGTTTTCCTTGAAATCGTACGAATTGTATCCAAGCTGACTGAGATCGCCCTTTGTGGTATCGAACTGTGCGAGCTGGTACAGATCTTCAGGCGGAGTGTTCAGCGGTATTGGTCCGCGAATTCCGCTACCAGGTCCAGCCGGCTCCGAAAATGTGAAGTTTGGTACGAACGGGTTATTGTTTCGCGAATAAGAATTCGCCGCGCTTAAATCCATCGACATGAACCCGAAGTCATACTTTCCCTGGAGCGCGTTTACAGCCATGTCGGTATTGGCGTTTCCGTTCTGTACATTCCAATTCATACCGAGGCCTATATAGTCGTAGTTAGTCTGGTAGTCGGTGTATTTTGAATTAAGTCGGCTGACCATATTAATTGACTGGATCGTACCGTTCGGCAGTTTATAATCGATAATGAAATTGGCTCCATAGCGGCCTCTTGTTTCGAAGTGCCTGTTCAGCCCCATGCCCGTCACTTGAACAGGAGAACTGACACCTGGGGTAAAATTTGTGCTTGTAACGCGGTACCCCGCGCTCATGTTGTCCGCGCTTCGATCATACTTCTCCGCATTGAGTAGAAGGTATACGCCAAAGTTGTCATCAAAGAAGCGATCACTCACTGCTCCGACGGCCTTATAGTTGTTGTACTTACTTGTCTTCTGGGTATAACCTGACTGCCACATGAGGTCGGAATGCAATCCAGAGGGTGCCTCCCTGAGCTGCATGTTTACTATGCCGCCGATTGCGTTCGCCTCCATGTCTGGCGTTATCGCCTTGTAAACGTCGATCGACTCCAGCATGTACGGAGATATCATTGTCAGGTCTACGGCTCGGTTATACTTTTGCGTGGATGCAAGAGTGATATTGTCGATGGAAACCAGGTTGTATTGCGGAGCGATTCCTCTTATGACAACTTGAGTTGCTTCGCCTGAACTTCTGAGCGTTGAAATACCGGGAAGCCTGCCTATCGCTTCCGCTGCGTTGAAGTCGGGAAGTTCCTGGATCTTAGCCTCCGACACCACGTTCACAATAGTATTCGAAGACAGCTGCTGGTTTATGGCCTGCATCTGGCCCTGCGCCTGAGCAGTGACCACAACCGTCTTTCCGGTGATCGCCCGCGGTTCAAGGTAAATATCCTGGTGAGTATCTTCGGTCTCGGAAACGGCGACGTCGATCGTAATCGGATTATACCCGATGTACGAGACCGCAAGCGTCTGGTTGCCAGTTGGGACGTTATGAATAACGTAATTACCATTGACATCAGTCGCGGCGCCAAGGCTCGTACCTTTCACAAGGACCGTAGCTCCGGGGAGCACGTCTTTCGAGTCCTTATCAAAAATCCTGCCCTTGATAGTACCTGAACTGGCGCCCATGACATAAGCCGAAGACCCGAGAAAGAAAGCTAAGAAAGCAACGGCGACCATTCTCACAAATCGGTGGCTAATTGACAACATTGACTTCTCCTAATTTTTATCCGAGGCCAATGAGGAAATGCGGAAGCACGAAAGACACGGCCTTATGCATATGTTCTGCCGCGCGCTGATCCGTCCTTGTCTCTGGCCCCCTGACAATTGGAGACAAAATTGACGGACCCCCTGACTCCGAAGGACTGATTATCTGAACCGAATTTTATTGAGCTCAGTAAATCAAGAATCAATACACGCCTTTGTTATATTTGCGCCTCCTGACATGTTAGCGCTAACGCACTGTTTAAATGTAACCGCCCACTTGACTAATGTCAAGATTGGGTTGAAAGGTGACCGCCACTTGATAAGTGGCGGTCACCTCCCGGTCGAAACTATTTAAGCAACACCATCTTTCTTGCGCAGCCGAATTGTCCTGCAGAAAGTCTGAAGAAGTACACTCCACTTGGCAGTCGGCTTCCGTCAAATGTCACGTCATAGTGCCCGGCAGCCCTTGCACCCGAAACGAGTGTAGCTACTTCCCTCCCGAGAATGTCATATACCTTCAAGGATACTTTCCCGCCGGTCGGAAGATCGTACCCGATCACGGTAGATGGATTAAAAGGGTTCGGATAATTCTGGGACAAATTGTATTTCAGCGGAATTGAGCGGACGGCTTGAGCAACAGGCGTGGCAGGCGCCTCATTCAAATAACCCGACACGAACACGAGCGGCGCATTCCAGTTAATCGCGATCTCGTTCGACGCATAACTGTTCTGATCATCTACATAACATCGCGCAGGAGGTGTCGTGCTAGTGTAGTCTGCTTTGAGAACCGCGTCGTCGAGTCCTTCATCAGGTCCTCCCGACATCAAACCGGGAACTGGCGCCGCGATGCCGTCAGCGGCAGAGGGACGATGGTGAATGTGCAGTGGGGACTTGCTGCCGATTCCGGTCACGTACGTCTGGAGCCTGGCATTGCATCCGAGTATGTAATTGAGCTGTTCCAGAGCAGTGTTGTAATATGTAGTATCTCCTGAAAATACGTAACCCGCAATTAGCAGGACCGCATTGTTCAACACCTGACCGTTGCTCCCCCAATAATATTGGGAAGGCGTAAGTGTTACGTTCAGTCCGTCGTACTCCGCCGTATAACTCAGCGCGCTGCAATAAGCGAGGAGTGAAACCTTCAGCTGCGATTGTACGGACGTGTCGGCTTTCGATTGGCCGCCGATAAGGTACTCGAGCTGACCCATGGAACGCACATCCGCCCAACCCATGGTCGACGCGAAAATACCCGACGAGTTGTAGTGGCTTTTGAAGTAATTATGGTACAGAGTGTCGCCCGTTGTAACGAACAATTCCGCCGATGCCCACAACCGTTCATCGGAATCGCTGCCATCGCCGTACTCCCCTGTTCCTGTACCGGATGGATTATGGAACCCGCCGGTGGGCACGATAGTCGGTTTTGCCTCGAGGTGCTGCCATGCGAGGCGAGAAGCGTTCAGGCATCTTGAAGCATATGCCGTATCGAATTGCTGAAAGAGTCTTGCTGCCAGCGCCATCACAGCTGCAAAGTCTCCCGTCGCAGTAGTGGATTTTTGGTAAATGTATCTTGTCGACAGATCCGAGCTCGGCATCTCAAATCCGTCGAAGTTCTCGGTGGTCACCTTGAAATAGACTCCACCGTCCGTGGTGTCCTGCATCTCAAGCAGCCAGTCGAGTTCATATTTCGATTCGTCAAGGATGTCAGGAACTGAGTTACCGCTTTCAGGAATGTTCAAATCATCGTACTTGAACTTGTCCGGGAACATTTCGTAGGCGAGCAGGAGTGTTCCGACAGAAATGCCGGCATTCACGACATACTTGCCGTAATCTCCTGCATCATGCCACCCACCTGTAGTCACCTTCGTTCCGGTCAAACCGGTAGTTGAGTGATAAGTGCCGTCGTTTACGTGACACGTGCTCCGCGCATACACTCCCGCGTTCTGCGAGAGGAGAGAAGTACCACACCTTTGAAAATAATAACCTTTCAACGAAGCTTTGTACACACTTTCGAAGACGCTTCGCGAGATGCTGAACTGGTAAGAACTGTCCGGAGCATCCGTGTATATCTTGTATGTTCCTTCAGTAGTCAACGGCGAGAAATCCCCTGCATAAATGTAAAACCCCGTCGATGGATCCTTTCCCGAAGGTGTTTGCAGCGTGCCTCTATACGCAACTGCACCGGTATTGACGTCAGTAACAGAGAAACTGTCTGCGCCGGCTATCGCGTAAAATTTCTTTTGTTGATCGGGAAGATACCCGACCTGATTGATCATAACGGTTTGCGACCAAACCGCATTCCATTGAAGAACTACAAATGCTCCGATTACCATTAAACGTCGTAACATTTTCATATGCGATTCACTCCTATTCAAATCTCAAATGGAAATTGAACGCAGAGAAGTCATCCACTTGTCGCGCTCTTTTGTTCCTTGAAATTTGCATACCGAACTCCAGCTACCATCTACTCTGCATCCCGACAGCCTTCAATTGCACAACACCATTCACGCTAGCTTCGCAATATCGGACGAAAATCATATTAGTCCAACCCGGAATTTTCTTCAAGGACTTTCCTTTTGTCAATCGAGGTTTATTCTACCCGAGAATAAATGTCCTGTTCACGTGGTAGTTCATTTCGGGAGACATGCAGACCCGAGTCTTATCGTGAAAATTGTAAAGTGCCGACTCACCATAATGTTTTCACCTTTTCAGCGTATATTTTCCGGCATGACGACCGAAGAACGATTTGTGGAGACGTCAAAGCTGACTCCAATCAAGCGATATATCTTCATCGCTGTGACATTTTCGATTCCGGTTATTTTTATTGTGTGTCTCGAGATTGGGTTGAGGCTGTTCAACTATGGCGAGGATGTTTCCCTCTTCAGTCGAGTTGAAATCGGAAGGCGGACTTTCTACAGGGAGAATCCGGACGTCAAGTACCGTTACTTTGGCAAATCGGCATTTCACCCGTCCACCTCCCCCACTTATTTCGCTATGCCAAAACCCGCGGGCGTTTACCGAATCTTCTGTCTGGGCGGATCCACCACGGTCGGCTACCCTTATTACTACAACGGAGCATTCTCAACATATCTGCGCGACAGACTAAAAGCGATCTTCCCGCAGAAGGAAGTTGAGATAATCAATCTCGGCATGACGGCGACAAGCAGCTATACGGCTCTTGATATCGGCACGGAGCTCGCACGTTACCAACCCGATTTGATAATTGATTACGACGGTCACAATGAATTTTACGGCGCGCTCGGCGCTGCGTCCAACCAGACAGTCGGTTCGTCGAGATTCTTCACGCTTCTGTACCTGCGAATGATTCACTGCCGAACATTCCAACTCATGCGCGACGGGCTTAATGGAATCGCAAGACTTTGGGGACGAACAAATGACACACTCTCGCGCGGTACGGAGATGGAGCGGCTCTCGCGGGGCGCATACGTGCAGCCCGGGAGCGAATTATATAACAAAACATGTTCCATCTTTCGCGAAAACCTAATCGCTCTAAGAGAGTACTGCCGATCAAGCGGAATTCCCCTTATACTAGGCACTCAGGTTTCGGACCTCAGAGACCAGCCTCCGTTCATCTCGAGCTACTCCGGCAACAAGATGCAGGATTCGATCTTAGAGAATGCAATGAAGAGAGGACACGAGTTTGAAAATCCCGGCAAAATTGATTCGGCGATAATTGAATTTCAGAATGCGATCTCAATTGACTCAAGTCATGCCGGGGCACACTACAGATTGGCCCGATGCTACGATGAAGCGGGGAAGAAATCAAACGCACTCGCAGAATACATTCTAGCGCGTGACGATGACGAGCTGCGATTCAGAACCGATAGCAAGTTCAACGATCTGATAAGAACGATGGCTGACGGCCGCGATTGCTTTGTTGCGGATATGGAAAAATTTTTCATGACTGAGTCGCCGGATTCCCTCATCGGGCACAATCTAATAACAGAACACCTCCATCCGAATTCCCGTGGAGATTTCCTAATCGCGAAATGCTACTCGGAAGTGATGAAGGCGAACGGTCTCCTCGCCACAAAAGCGGAGTGGACGAAGAACGACACCATCGAGGACGCGGAACTTTGGGGAAGTCGGAGCATAACGGAACTAGACGAGCAGATCGCGAAACAATCGACAGACGTCCTGACTTCCGGATGGCCGTTCAAAAACCAGGCACCTCGCGGTGATTCCATCTCGCCGTCCGACACGATCGGCGAGATAGCCCAACAAGTTGTGGACGGCAATCTCGACTGGGGAAACGCACACCTCCGTGCGATAAATTTCTACCAGCGGCGCTGAGACTGGAGAGAGGTCGAAGGTGAGTACAGGGCGCTGCTGAGCCAGGATCCACCGGACGTATCCTTATATCTGTATCTCGCACGACTTTATCTTCAGGAAAATCGAATCGACAACATGGTTGATATTCTCCTGCGCTCGTTGCGAATAAACCCATCGATCCAGGCGTATAGAACGCTCGGGGACGTAATGATGCGGAGAGGCGACGCGGACAAAGCACTGACGTACTACCTTCTGACTGACAGCTTTCCGCAGAGTCCTTCCGAAAAAATTCAAAATGGTCTCGCAATCAGTTATGCGTACGTTAGAGTTGGTGAATATTTTAAGGCGAAATCACGACTCATGGAAATACTTGAGAGCCGACCCGACTTCCAGCCTGCTATTCAGCTTTTGAATTATGTTAATGACCGGCTCTCCGGGAAACCCGCAAATTAAAATGAAGAGCACATACCGCTTCCACCGCAAACATCATCCGCATTTTATCTGTTAAACATCTTCACCTGCTGATTACCTGGCAGGGCGGTATCAGCTGGTCGCTCACTCGGATACCATCCATTTAAAGTACCAGCAATTTTTTCCATACGATTGTAATAATTACTTGCTTAGCCGGTGGATTAAGCACCGGACTCCCAAGCCCTCCAGGAATCATATAGATTGACGTGCAGTCGAGCATGCTTTAGAACCCGACTCCTTAGTCTTTGCGGCATGGTGGTTGTCGCATAGCGAATTGAAGGATAAATGTTCAAACTTTACTACTATTCACAATCGAGTCTGAGATTTACTTCTCTAAGCCTGCGAAGGATCCTGTTATCAGCTGGATCGATAGTCATCATCTCGTCGATAGCCACAATGACGTCAGAATATTTTGGGTTTGATCTCCTGAATGTGAAGAGTCTTCGAGCCGACAACATGGCCATGGAAAACAGCGCGCTTAAGGTTAAGCTCTCGACTCTCGATCACAAACTCATCGCGCTTCAAAACACAATGCTGGACCTCGGGCGGAGCGACAGGGAACTTCGGACATCCGTGGGCATGCAGAATATTTCTTCCGATGTTCGCAAAGTCGGAATCGGTGGAACGGAGATCAACAAGGATTACGGGATGTCGCCGGATGCGAACAAGATGATCTCGACAGCCTCGAGCGCATTGGACGCACTCGATCGTGAAGCGAGACTGCAACAGGAGAGTTACTCGGAGATTTTGTCGAAGTACAAGAAGAACCAGGACATGTTCCTCCACCTCCCGGCGATTGACCCAATACGTTTCGGCACCATGACGGACGGATTCGGCATTCGATTCCATCCGATCCTCCATATGCGGCTGATGCATGAGGGAATAGATATCGTAGTCGGTTATGGTACACCGGTACACTCGACAGGAGACGGCGTGATCTCCTACGTGGGGCGAAGAGGAGGGTACGGGAATGTCGTTGAAATATCTCATGGCTACGGCTACACGACTCTTTACGGTCATCTTTCAAAGGCACTTGTCAAGGCAGGACAAAAGATCGTCCGCGGACAGGTCATTGCATTGAGCGGCGACTCCGGATTATCCACCGGGCCGCATCTGCATTACGAAGTGAGGAAGAACGGCGTTCATGTCGACCCGGCGGGCTACTTCTTCAACGGGAAGGAATACGGTGCCGCTGCGCTTTACGGGGCTCAATCAGGCAACTAGTTCTCAGTTCGGAGAAAGTTCGATTTGAAAATCTGATTTTGAAACTGAGGAGGTACCACGGTGCGTGAGTGAATCCGCCCTTTCGCCCGTTACCTCAGAAGAGATTTGTTTGATAGACATATACGGATGAGGCGAAGGGGGAAGGCGAATCGCGATCTCGCCTGAATAGATAAGCATCGCATAAGTTCATTTCTATTGACGTCGAGGAATCACAAAATGAAACCTATGCTATTCCTGGCGTTAACTCTGCCAGTCCTTCTCGCGTCAGGGTGTTCCCGCGATCTACCGCAAAAATTTGTAATGCCAACGTGGGACGCACAGCTAAGCATTCCCATTTTCAACGGTACGTTTACACTGGCACAGATCGTGGGGAAAGATTCTGTCGTCACCACGAAGGGCGACACAACCTCTTTGACTACTATCTGGTCATCGGGTGCACTATCCACTTGTGAGAACCTGAGCCTTTCCACAGTCAAGGTGGGCAATAGTTTGAAGTTAAAGGCTTTCCCATCCGTAAGTGTCGTCGACTCCCTGGGTACTTTCTCCATCCGGTCTCCGTCGCCGTTCACTTTTGTAACGATGCTCGACCAGTTGACCGGAAGCAAATCGGTCGTAGGACACAGCGTAACACCAATGCCGATTCCTCCCAGGACATTTACATTCGCCGCATCCGCAAATGCTGCCAATTTCAAATGGGCTGAAATCAGTTCTGCCGACTTGACTGCCAGTATCGTCAGCGAATACTGCGAGCAATTGGATTTCCCCGAGGGAATCGTATTCGAGGATTCGGCTGGGGAAACGCTGTTCACAGTTCAGCTCCCCGACAAGAAGCTGGATCCGGGCGAATCATACACGAGTACACAGAAGCTCGAAGATATCATGCTGCCGGCGAACCCGAAGGTGTGCATGGTTTTAAGCTCTCCCGGAGGTACTAAGTCCGTACTTGTAAAATCGGATACGGTGGTTCTTGTCACGATGTCTCTGAAAAACATCAAGGCGACATCCGCCGAGGCCGTCGTAGATCCTCAGCCCCCTGTTGTTATCAGCGGGAAAATTGCCTTCCCCGGCTCACAGAAGATACAAAGGGCGAGCATCGCGTCCGGCACAATCGCAGCGAACATGAGAAACTTTTTTAACATGCCATGCGACGTGAAGATCATAGTGAACGGCATGAGGGACGACCATGGAAACCCCTTCGAGGTTGACCGGGACCTCGCGAGCGTGGGAGATCTCCAGACTCCTGATGCCAAAAGTAAAAGCTCAGACTCATTTAGTCTTTCCAACTGGACGATGGATCTTGGGAGTCAACCGGCCGATTCAATATCATACGCGATGACTGTCACACTGCCCGGCTCGGGCGGAGAATTCGTTCTCGTCTCATCCTCGGACAAGATAAGTGGTAACTTCACAATGTCGAGTGTCAGTTTCATTTCTGCAACGGGAGTCATTCGAATGCCGAATCCGGTCCACCTGACATCGGACACTGAAGTCGTGAGTCTCCCTGGACTGAAAGGCGATCTGAATCCTGACGATCGATTGAGCGATTCAACAAGGCTGACATTCAAGCTGAATCTTACCGGCAGCCTCCCCGCTGCGCTCACATTGAGAGTCACCGCGAGAAGCAGTAACCGCGGCATCCATGAAGCCGATTCCGCAGTTGTCACACAGACTCTTTACCCCGGGTCGCAGGGAAACGATGTGGTACTTGGGAAATGCTTCGCCGATATGCTCAATCGTTTCATCAGCAACACCGGGTCGTTTCCCGACAGATTCATAATCGACCGTACGGCAATGCTCAACCCCACAAATGAGGCTGGCACGATTTCAAAAAATGATGCATTCGGCGGAACCGCCCTAATAATGTGCCCGCTCGATGTCGGATTGAAAGACTTCAACTATACTCTGGTTTCCGGAAACCTCCAGCTGTCCGCTGAAACGAAAAAGGGTCTCGATGATGTCGACAGCGGCAGGATAACTTTCGAGATTACAAACGCGCTTCCAATCGGCGTCAGGTTTTCTGTGATGGCGCTCGACACACTTACACATAAAGTCCTCTTCGTTCTCCCGGATACCGGGCAGTTTAGCGTCGCCTCACCCACCAGGTTCAACGATGATGGAACAGTCGCGCTGCCTGTATTCAGTGCACTTGTCGTCAGCGTTACCGCCCCCGAAGCCAAAATGCTGGAGCATGCGTGTCTAGAGTTCCTCGTCACGGCTTCGACACCGGAGGGGGAGCAGACGGTCCAGTTCCAGCGGACGAGTTATGTCGCTCTTAAGATGAAGGGCGAGTTCAAGCTTCGCGCGAGCTCAAATGACTGAGCAACCGTATTGACTCGACTTTTTCTTGTCCTTGCGGGAGTCATTACCGCACTATCCATATTGAACGCACAGGAGCTCCTCCCGGCACGTCTCGTTTCGATGGGCAATAATTCGATTGCCATGTCGAGCGATGTCGATGCGATCGGCACAAATCCTGCAAACCTCTTGAGTGGTCCGAAAGGAATCCTGGTGATCGAATTCCTTCCCGTGAGTCTGTACGCCGGCAATGATGTGGTTGATATTGATTTCTATAACAAGTACTTCACAGGAACTGGACAATACAACAACCGGGGAGATGAAAACGGAAAGGTGCTTACCGCTTCAGACAAGGCGTCGATCCTCGCGGCATTCCCCGACAGCGTCGGTAATTTCCTTGGCGGAGTGAATGCACGAGTAATCGGATTATCATGGAGCAGCGGGAATTTTGGAGTGGGGGTGGCAATTGACGAAATCGCCGGATCGAAACTTGAACTCCCGAGCACCGTCCTCTTTCCTTTGAACGGGAATTCACCCGGCTCAACCTTTAACTGGAACAAGTTAGCCGGATCCATTTGGTGGTACACTGAGTCATCAGTGGATCTTGCGCTTCGAATTCCTGATCTCACCAAGATTTCCAGATCTCAAATCAGCGACATTGTTATAGGCGTGGCGCCGAAGTATGTCGCGGGTTACGGTTACGCGACTGTGGTATCGCGGAACAGCTCTATTTATACCGACCCCGAAACCTACGACTGCGAATTGAAGGTCAACTTCACGTCGCAGCAATCGGGCATAGCAAGCGCAATTTTTAGTGAGAACCCGGATAATGAAAGCGGGAAAGATCTGAAAGCCTTTGATCCTTTTCACCCGGCAGGCATGGGAATCGGGGCAGATTTCGGCATGTCCGCAAGGCTCTTTCGATTTTTCACTCTCGGGATAAGTGTTACCGATCTTGGCAAGATCTACTGGTCCCGCAACGACTTAGCAACTTCCGCCGACACTACGATAGTCTATTCCGGCTATTCAAGTCCAACGCCCCAGGATATTGATGTATCCGAAGTCGTGGACTCAATCCAAAATGTCCTGAGAACGGTAATCAAAGGAACTAGCTCCCCATCGTCACATTTCACCACTTCTCTTCCGACAAAAGTCGGCATATCTATCGCTGTACATCCGGATGAAATTCTTCACGGCGTTCCCGGACAGATCATAGTGGCTTTAGAATTCAGGCGAGGACTCAACAACAACTTCGGAAACTCCACGAGTCCAGAGTACGGTGTCGGGGCGGAGTGGAGACCTTTTTACACGATTCCAATCAGAACGGGCGTGAGGTTCGGAGGTGACCATGGCATGAGATGGTCCGCGGGAACCGGGATAAGTACAAGATACTGGGATTTCGATCTGGGGTTTGGGGACATGGAGCCACTTATTTATCCCACGAAAGCGAAAGCCGTTTCCCTGGCATTCAGCGCGCTGAAATTCAAAATATGATGACCGAACAGTTGTAAGCAGCCGGACCTTTGCACAAACACTTCCAGCCGAAATCGGAGAACACAGTTCGCCTACTTCAGCAGGACCAGTTTGATTGTGCGAGCATAGCCGCCAGCCACGATCCGGCAGAAGTAGATTCCGCTGGCGAGATTGCCGCCGTTAAATTGCACGTCATATCTTCCCGCTGACTGATATGTGTTGACCAGATCTGCAATCTTTTCGCCGAGCGTGTTGTATAAGGTTAAGGACACTCGGCTCCCGTGTGGCACCTCGTAAGAAATGTCCGTGGATGGATTGAAGGGATTCGGATAATTTTGATGAAGGACGAAATCTTTCGGCGCAGGAGTCGTGAAAACTTCTATCGGTCCGTAAGTCCTTGTGAGCCCGCCACCACCTACTTCTGTGATCTGGTAATCGTAATAGTTGCCGGGCAGCACGTTGTCATCCGTGAACTCGTAGCTCCTTCCGGACGGACTTGTTCCCTCGCCTCGTAGTGACTGATCGGTCAGATAATTGGCAATAGTCACATAGCTCAAATCAGTTCTGCTCTTCCTCATGATGACAAATCCGGAATTGTTTTGTTCCGACGCGGTGGTCCACGAAAGAGCGATCCCGTTTCCAGCTGTCTTCCCAGTATAGTTTAGGAGTTGTGCCGGGAGAGAGACATCGCTCAGCGCGAGCTGCCACGTCCCTCTTCCATGCGTCCCGACACGCAAATTGTGAGAAGAATACTGAATCGCAATGTCATCAACTACCGCGTCGGGCAGCCCGGATGTGAACTTCGACCATGATGTGCCATCGTCCGTTGAAAGATATACTCCGGAATAAGTGCCGCCGTATATGTAACCCGTGAGTGAATCCACACAGATTATTTTTGTCGGGACATCGTCAAATCCTGTGAGAGTCGAAGAGATAGCTGTCCATGTCTGGCCGCGATCAGTTGTTTTCAGGACATGCGCCGAACCCGAGAGCACGGCAAGATATGCAGAGCCAGAGTGGGTCGGGTCGGCAGTGACCCGGCAAAAGTCGCAGCTTGTGGGAAGCTTGCTCGTTACGTTGGTCCAGCTGCTTCCACCATTCGTCGAGACAAAAAGGTACGCTGTCCCGCTCGCGCCCCTGTAACCGCTGAGGCCTGCGTAGATAATGCTGTCGTTCGCCGGAGATATAGACATCGTCGTAATCAATGTGGACGCCGAAACCAAAATTCCGCCTACAGAACTCCAGTGCGAGCCGCCATTCGTAGTTTTGTAAATTTTCGAGGTGCCCGTGAATAGATGGGCGTCGTTATTCGGATCCATAACATAGGGAGTGGTCCAGTATCCGGACTCGTTTATGCCGGATGTAATGGAATTGAAAGTCGATCCGCCGTCGGTCGACTTGACGAGCGCTCCGAAAACGTATTCAGCAAAAATATTGTTCGAGTTCTTCGGGTCGATGAGGACGTATCCGCCGTCTCCGCCGTTAATCTCACTCCACACGAGCGATGGGAGCGAGTCTTCTTCCGTACCGTTATCCTGAGTTCCGCCGACTGTAATAGGCGAATTGTTCTGGTCGGCGTCGATCGCGTAATACTGAATCGTCTGCAGGTTCGTGTTGCAGTTAGTGAATGTACTCCCGCCGTCAGAGGTTTTCCATATACCCCCGTCGTTTCCGATGTAGAAGAACGATCCGCTGCCGCCCGAAAATGAGATCGCGTGCTGATCGGGGTGAATGTTGGCACCGGTGTAGCTTCCATACGCGTCGGTGAGATTTGTCCAGCTGCTTCCGCCGTTTGTCGATTTCCAGAAATCGATCCCACCGAGGTAGACAATGTTAGAATTTGTCGGGTCTACCGAGATGACATTGTTGTACCATCCCTGTCCACCACCGAAGTCTGAAGTTGCAGTCACAGATGATAGCAACGACCAGCTAGCTCCACCGTTCGTTGATTTGTAAACCCTGTTCGTGTCGGTCGTGGTGCTCCCGGGCTTGTTCCCGTTGATGGCCGCATACAACACCTGATCATTGTTCCTTGCAATTGCAAGTGAGATCCTGCTTACCTGCGACGACGGAGGAAGTCCGCTCGACAGGCGAGACCAGGATGAACCTCCGTCTGTGGATTTATAGATTCCGTAATTTGCACTGTCGCCTGCAAACAGGTCGCCGTAGGAAGCATAAACCTTTCTTGCGTCCGCAGGATCGATCACGATGTCGTCGACGGCGCCGTTCGTAAGGTGAAGTTCGGTCCAGCTTTGACCGAAGTTCGTCGACTTGTATACGTCGTAATATCCCGCAACGTAGACAATCGAGTCGTTTGAAGGAGCGACTTCAACCTTGCTTGCGTAATAGAGTCCGCCGCCGGCGGGAATCGTCATCTGGGTCCAAGAGCTGCCGCCATCCGTCGACTTATACATTCCTGCGCCAGGATACCCGTCAAGATTGAAATTGAGTTCGCCTGTTGCGTAGTAGACAATATTCGTGTGTAAGGGATCAATCGCGACCGAGCCTGATGAGAGCTCGGGGAAATCGTCGGTGAGAGGTGTCCATGACGCTCCGCCGTCGCTTGTTTTCCAGAGACCTCCGCCGGCAGCAGCGCAATACACAACGGTCGAATCTGTAGGGTCGACGGCCAGTGAGCTGACTCTCCCTGAAACATAAGAATAGAATCCGCTCTGCATCGGGGCCGGGCCGATCGCCTGCCATGGGGATGATTGAATTGTTTTTTGATTGCTCAAACTGTTGGACTTGTAGAACCTCGCGGTCGAGACTGCACCGGAATGTAATTCCCAGCCGATGGGATTCTTTAGCTTTACTGCGTCGCCAACCTGCGCATATGCGGACGTCACAAGCGCGGTCATCATTATAAAGAAACTTCTCATTGAATCACTCCAATGCTCTTTGAATTCACAAAAAACGTCTGTGGCAGAGACCGGCACAACTGAGGCAGACCTGTTAGAGGTCGTCATCAGGCTTAACAAGTAAAGACTTGAATCAGTTCTGTTCGATCAAACGAGGATTGAAATAGAAAGTGATAAATGCACTCACTGCAGCAAAGTAGTTAGAGCACAGTCCCCAATAGCCCGTTCCTCGAGAACGGCAGCAACCCTTACCTATTCTTTACGATCTTCCCTGTCGAAGAGGAGTGGTATGTTGAGTCCTCTCAGGATGAGAAGGAGAACGATCATTCCACCCGTTGCGATTGCGGCAAGCTCCATCAAGCCGATGCCGCAGAGTACGCCGACTGCCGCCACATACCAAACTGTGGCTGCGGTCGTGACACTTCTGACGTGGACTCCCTGTTTCACGATAATGCCAGCGCCGAGGAAGCCGATGCCGACCACGATATTAGCAATCACCGTCAGGAACCCGCTGTTCCTTGCAATGACGTCGGAAAGATTTCCTACCGAGATTATGTAAGGGAGTGAGAGTCCGGCAATGGAGAATAGAGCAGCGCCCGCGGAGACCAGCATATCCGTCCTTACGCCTGCCTCCTTCCCGATGGATTCCCTTTCAAGCCCGACCAGGAGACCAAGGAATACTGCGACGCCGAGGCGTACCAGCATCTGTGTTGTAGTAAGCATACCGGTATATTATAAAATCACTTCGTGAGAATATCAAACTTTGAAGCAGGTAAGGAACTTCGGGAAGCCACACCCGGCTCAGCCGCCTACGCGGTAGCTCCGGCGGTTCGTTGACTTCCGGATTGGTGATAACCAACATTGCCGAATAACTCAAATGTTTCAACAACGTTGAAAGGTCGACTGATGACTTGCCTCGTTAGGGAACGTTTTATCTCGTGATCTTTTTCTTGAGGAAGTAGGGGCAGATTCCCTATATTTGCTATCAGCAAAAGGATGACGAGATGAAGATTAATATCGGCTGCGGGTCTGTTAAGCCAGCAGGATGGGTCAACGTGGATTATTCCATGGGCGCCCGTTTATCAAGGGTACCACTATACAACCTCATTAACAGGAAATTGAAACTGTTCGATCTTGATCCACATGGCAATCCATGGAATTGGGATGGCGTCCTGGTCAGGGATCTGCAGAAACGTTTTCCCTGGGGAGACGGGGAGGCGGATGTCGTTTACGCGTCGCACATAGTCGAACACTTCTCGAAGAAGGACGGCTTAAGATTGCTGACGGAGTGTCACAGGGTATTGCGAACAGGAGGAGTTATTCGAATCGTAGTTCCGGATCTGAAAGTTTTGGTTGAGAAATATAGAACCGGCAAGATGCGGGCCGATGACCTTGTCGAGAGCCTTGGCGTTCTTTACGAGACCAGAAACAACCGCCTGAAAGACTTCTTCGCGAGCTTTCTTCAGTTCCCTCACAAATGTATGTACGACACTTCGGCTCTAGTTGAAGTGTTGAATTCGATAGGGTTCGATGCAGAGAGTAAGGGCCCGTTTGAGAGCCGGATTGACGACATAAATGCAATAGAACTTGGGGAGAGAACGCTGGATGCAGTGATTGTTGAAGGAGTCAAGAGGTGAAATCGCCCCGGGCCATTTCAACGTCCCACGATCCCTCATTTTGACTGTCTACATTTCTTCAGATTCCGTCTCGGAAGTTTCTACCAAGCGAAGACGGCGGGCCAATGGAGCTAGGCCCGCCGGACCACCTTCAAGAATTATTTCATTAGGACCATCTTCTTAGTTGCGATGAACTGCTGCCCGTCCACTCCCACCGCTTCAATTCGATAGAAATAAACTCCGCTTGCGTAATGCGACATATCAACGGTGTCCGCATAACTTCCAGCACCCATAAGTCCGAGGTCCATAATCCTCACTTGCTGTCCGAGCAAGTTGAATATCTCAAGCTTAACTCTCGAAGTCTGCCACAAGTCGAAGCTGACGGTTGTCGAAGGGTTGAATGGGTTGGGGTAATTCTGCCTGAGTTGATAGCTCAAGGGGACCTGCTGGGCTCCACTGCGTGTAATTGTAGGTATGTCCGAGAGGATCCCTTTCCAAACATGACCGTTTGCTGTACCTGCAAACAGATACCCTCTGTTCATTGTGAAAGATGTGACAGCTTCCGTCAATCCGCTGTCTACTTCCGTCCACGTCAGTCCTGCATCATAGCTTGTGAAGACACCACCGTGCTCGCCAGCCGCTATCAAACTACTTCCTATGGGGAAAAGCGTACTAGTTTCAGGGAGAGGACTATTCCCGATGTACGACCATGTCGCCCCGTTGTCAGTCGAACGATAGCCACCGTCCCGATAGAAAGCTCCCACAAATATGCTGTTCCCCATGACAGCGATACAGCTTCCTCCGTATTGGGAATTCCAAGTGGACCCGTGGTCCGTTGAAACGAATATCCCCTGGTCATTCAAGTCTGTCGCGTACACATCATTTCCTGAGATGACAAGAGAGCTGATCCCTGATGATCCTCTGTTAATAGATTGGGTCCAAGACGAACCCTGATTAGTCGAGAGGAACAACCCTCCCGTATAATCTGACCCGGATGGCCCGCCGGCCAGTGTGTAGGTCCCAGAGGCAGCAATCGTATAGATCTGCCGAGAAGCAAGAGTGGTGAGGGACCATTTTCCAGATTCTCTTACCCATCTGAACACACCTCCGCTATCAGAATAAGTCCCCGCATAAAGATCTTCACCGTTCGTTGCTAACGAAGAAATATTTGTACATGTCAGGCCAGAATCCAATGGCATCCATGTTAGTCCGTTATCACTAGAACGGAATACTCCGCTCGAACTTGTTCCGACAAGAATCGCGCTGTCTAGTACCGTTAGCGCTTGCACGCGCGAAGCTGAAAAGTCCGTCTGTGACCACTTTACACTCCGCCGGTTGGTGTCCACCGCACCATGAAACTCCCACACAAACGACCAATTGCTCATAGCTGATGAATCGGCGGCGCTAACCCTCCAGTAATATTCTTCACCGCGGGCAATGTTCCTGAAATTGAATATTGTATTGGCAATTGGGTACACATCGCATAGGAGGTTTGTAAAGTCAGGGTTGAGTGCTACTTGAAGCCTGTAGCTCGCCGCTCCCGGGACGGATGCCCAAACACATTCTACAGAGTCGCAATTGACGGTAGAGTCATTCTTCGGACTCAGCAATGTGGGCGCGCGGAGAACGTTGATCAAAATTCCGGAAAGCGGTCGTTGCCATACTTGGCCTGCAGCTGATCCGGCGTACAAAAATCCGTTCGAAATTGTCAAACTGTAGAACCAAGCGCTGTTCAGTCCCGACCCAATATTTGCCCAAGTGAAGCCTGAGTCAGCCGATGCAAATATGCCGTGATCTGTTGCTGCAAATATTGTATCGTTGTTGACTAAAACGGAGAAGATATCTCCAGGGGTCATGGTTTCTGTCCAGGTTTTGCCGTTATCCCTCGAGAAGAACCCGATCGAATTATAAAACGCTCCCACGAAAATGGACGTCCCCATTACAGCGATCGAACTTCCACCAAGCTGGGACGACCAGCTTTCACCGCGGTTGGTAGATACGAATATTCCCTGGTTGTTTAAGTCCGTAGCAAACAGGTTGGTGTCACCTATGGCAACAGAATTGATTCCAAGTACTCCACGATTGATAGACTGAGTCCACGACTGGCCTCCATCTGTAGAAATGAAAAGTCCTCCGGAATAACTTGGTCCAGCCGGACCGCCTGCGAGCAAAATGGAATCGTGCATCGCAAGGCAGTATACCTGTCGGCCTCTCAAATTTGTTAGCGTCCAGCTTCTCCCGTTGTTTAACGAGTGGAACACGCCGCCTGAATCCGCGAATGTGCCCGCATATATACTGGAGTCTTTTATCACCATCGAAGATACTTCGGGCCATGTTAGTCCGAGATTAACTGATCTCCAGGTAATTCCATTGTCGTTCGAAAGAAATATTCCACCATTTGTGCCCTCAAACAAATTTCAATTGTCGGCAGCCAGAGCGCGTACAGGCGTCGACGTAAGGCCCTGCGGAGTCCAGGTTATTCCTGCGTTTGTCGAATGAAATACACCGAACGATGATGTCCCGGCAAACATGGAAGTGTCTGAGCCAGTAAGTGCAATAGCATTGATAGCAAGTGAGACTATGTAATTTGTCCATGATGTAAGGTTGGAACATTTCCAGGTAGTTCCTGTATCCGCGGAATACAGTATTCCATTCACCGATGTACCAGCCGCCAGATCAGCTCCGGCTCCAGCTAATGCTGTGACCATTCCGTATGTCCATCCGGAATTTTTTGGGGCCCAACTTCTCCCACTGTCCAACGATGTGTAGACGCCATTGATTGTGCCGAGATAGACCGCGAGACTATCGACAAGGAGAGGTCCGACGTTTGTCGTGGACAGTCCGATATCAAAATCATTCCAGCTTCTGCCGCTATCTGCGGAGGCGAATACTCCCACGGACGGAACCGTGGCTAGAACCTTCGTGCCAATCGAGGCGACGGATTTAACTGCACTTTGGCTCAGTCCCGCCAAATTCCAGGTCACGCCGTTGTCGGACGTGAAGAATACACCTCTGCCAGCGGTGCCTGCGAACATGAGGTCTCCCAGGCGGCACAGCGAGGAGATAGACGTGTCGAGTAGGCCGTCGGACAACCAGGTCGAACCGTTGTTTGTGGAACTGTAAACTCCGCTGTCAGTTCCTGCGTAGACCACCTCATCGCCTATGAAGATTGCGCGCACGTTCGTTCCTGTCAGTCCTGAAGCGCTCCAGGTAGAACCGTAATCGGTCGATTTGAAAATACCGTTGTCCATTCCCGCGTAAATCACCGGTCCCTGCTGGGCAAGTGCCCAAATATCAGGACTGTACTGGGGCGTCAGCCGAACCCACTGCCCGAAAACGTTTGGATTCCCGAATAACAAGACATAGGTAACCGACATGAGGAAATACTTTGTCTTCATGACTTTGATTCTCCCAACTATGGAAAAACATCGCACGACATTGGATATGATTCGCTTCCTTAATTCAGGGTGTGCGCAATTTTATGCGACCAAGCACCCGCCCGACACTGCTGAAATATGCTTAACCTCTTTATTCGAGTCAAGAGAGCGAACCACTCGGTGATGATAGTCAAAGTCTCCGCCTTACTTTCATACCCCATCGAGAACTCGGAGACTTCCACACCAGGCAGCGATCACGATAATGTCACTCGATAATGCTTGATTAGACCGACTGAAATCTTTCACCATGCCTGCGGACCGTCGGCGTCCACGATGAAAGATGGGAATGGATCCTTCGGGACTAAGAATGACTGAGATTGCGACTAGACTTTATAACCGGTTCGACTCAAGTCATCCTTTCTCCAACACTTTCTGCACCTTGCCGGCGAGGTCGTGGGGTGTGAAGGGCTTCTGTATGAAATCCACTCCTTTGCCGACTCCGCGCGGAGGCTCGAGCATGTCTGCAGCGTACCCCGACATGAACAGTGTCTTAATTCCCGGCTTTATCTTACCGATCCTGCGACTCAGCTCGCTGCCGTTCATCGCCGGCATTATCACGTCCGCGAGAAGAAGGTCGATGCTCCCGCTGAACTCTTTGCACATTGCGATCGCGTCATGCGGATCCAGAGCAGCGAACACCCTGTACCCGTATTCTTCGAGACTCTTCTTCGCCGATTCGAGCAGGTCCGACTGATCCTCGACTATCAGAACCGTCGCGTTTCCCTTCTGTATCGCGTCTGCCGACGATTCTGCCGACTTTTCCGGTTCCCCCGCCGCGGACGGAAAGTATATGTCGAACGTTGTCCCCATCCCCGGCTCACTCTTTACTTCTATCGATCCATCGTTCTGCTTCACTATCCCGTATACCATCGAGAGGCCGAGACCCGTGCCGTGCCCTTTCACCTTCGTGGTAAAGAACGGCTCGAATATTTCTTTCAACATTCCTCGCTCAATCCCTTTGCCGGTATCGGTAACCGAGATCCTTATCGATCCGCCGCGCATACGGTCAGTAAGACCGACTAAACGATCTTCGCCGGGGAGGACGTTCGCGGTCTCTATGGTGATCGTTCCTACATCATCAATTGCGTCCCGGGCGTTAGTCACAAGATTAACCAGTATCTGGTCAAGCTGGGACGGATCGGCTTCAACGTTCCACAGGTTCCTTCCTGGATTGAACACGAGCGAAATGTTCTCGCCTATAAGTTGATGAAGCATTTCCATGATCGATGTTATAGATGAATTCACATCCAGCACCTTGGGAGATACAGCTTCCCGCCGTGCAAACGAGAGAAGTTGTTTAGTAAGGTCAGACCCTCTTCGCGCCGCAGCAATTATGGCGTCGAGCTGTTTACGGACCGATTCCTCTTCCTGCAGCCGTCCCTTGATGAGCTCTCCATATCCGAGAATCACGCCGAGTATATTATTGTAGTCATGCGCGATACCGCCTGCCAGTCTCCCGATCGCGTCGAGTTTCTGCGCTTGGGTGAGCTCATCTTCCAACGATTTGCGCTCAGTTATATCTTCCTTAGTCGCGATGAAATGCGCTATCTGCCCGTCGTCGCCCGCCACAGGGGTGACAGTCATCCATTCATTGTAAAGACCTCCATCGCGGCGCCTATTTACAAGCTGACCCCGCCAAGGTTTGCCGGTAAGTATCGTATTCCACATTTCTTTGTAGAAGCTCTCATCCTGTTTTCCAGACCCGACAAGGTCTCCGATATCCGCACCGACCGCCTGAAGGGCGTTGTAGCCGGTTAG
This sequence comes from Candidatus Kryptoniota bacterium, assembly GCA_036567965.1. NCBI lineage: Bacteria > Pseudomonadati > Candidatus Kryptoniota > Candidatus Kryptoniota bacterium. The sequence goes on along the minus strand of DATCTN010000026.1, from coordinate 58,954 downwards.
TTTCTCAAAGGCAGGATTGATCCATTCGACCTTTCCGCTCCGGTCCGTAATGACCACGGCGTTGGTCACGGCATTCAGGGCGGCACTCTGAAGATGCATCCGATCTTCAAGCTGCCTCTGTTCGGTTACGTCCCGGAACGCGCTTTGAATAGAAGGTTTCCCGTGATAAGTCGCATGCATACTCGTCACTTCGACTGACGCGGTGGATCCGTCCTGGCGGAGCATTTTCAGCTCCGCAGTGTCAATGTTCTCAATATTATTCATAATGGCCTCGACATGTTCTAGTGCTGCTGCCAATGATTCCGGATGTACAAATTCGAGAAACGACCTGCCGACAGCCCCCCCGGGTTCAGCGGTACCTGTTAACTTCTCCGCTGCTCTGTTGAGGTAAGCGAGTTTCCAGTCGGTGTGGACGGCAACGGCGACCGGCATCTGATCCACAAGTGCGCGATGTCCCTCTTCCAGCTCGATCGATTTCTCTTCCGCCGCTTCGACATCCGTGACACGCCTGCAAATGCCTTCCCTGAAAACGACCTTTCCCTCGTTGTCTCTGACATATCTTGAAAAATCTTCAATGTATACCTCGTTCCCTTCTCTGGTTCGGAGCCGGAAAATTTTCGGCTTGAACGGAAAGTCCTGGCCGACTTTCCCCACCATCGTCTCGTCCCGATTGAAGCAGAGCTCGTCCGGGACATCGAGTGAGAGCATCTCCTCGGTTGTATAACCCAGCATCTGCGCGAACGCATGATTGACCTCGACGAAAGATCGCTGGGGCACGGTCCTGTAATAGCCGACAGGTATCTCTTCCAGTATGTCGCGTCGTGTTTTCGGAGCGGCCTTAGTCCGGCTGTTTATCTGGTGTACCACCGTAAACACCGCCTTGTGTCCGCTGAACTCAAGCCCATGAGAAGTCAGCTCGACATCTATTAACTCGCCGCTCTTCAGCCTGTGATGTCCGATCTTTTCGCCATTGCTCGATTGCCCGTCCTCGCGATCGATATCGGATTCCTTCTCATCGGTCCCGAGATCCTCGATCGACATCTTCAGAAATTCCTCGCGGGAGTATCCATATTTCCTTATGGCCGCGTCGTTCACTCCGATGAACATCTGTGAGTCGGGATCATGTATTAGCATCGGAAGGGGATTTTGCTCGAAGATCGACCGATGAAGATTTTCATCAGTCACGACTTCCTCCCGGTTACGCTTGAACGACGGCATCGAGTCCTCTCTCACCAAAACCTCCGACAGAGCGGTGAATTCCGAACCGACGAGACCGCTGCTTTCGGGGTGAAAGCGTTTCGCGATACTACCTGAATCGAAATTCCGGAAATACGGCTGCTGAGCGGCATTTTCTCACTTCCTCCCGGTTTTCACACCGAGAACCACGGCTCCGGCAACGATTCCGAGTATCATCATTACGGGTATCACCGTCCCGAGGACGTTCGATTTCGAACTTATGTGTATACGTATGCTCTTGTTCTCGCCGTCGACCCGCCTGTTGCTGGAGAACGCTGAAGTCTTTACGGTAGCTTCATAGTCGCCCACTTCCAGTCCGGACGGAGGGATTAATGTGACAACCACATTCTGGTCTTTGCCCGGCTGAAGAGACTCAATAAGATCCGGTGTGACTACTGGCGTCCAGTTTACCGGCGCGTCCACATGCGGGCGAATGTTATCCAGCGGTCTTGTCCCATCATTGAGAACCGTCAGGTTCATCGTCACTTTGTCGCCGGGTCTTATTTCCTGGTAATAATTGGTCGCCTGCACCACAATTTTGCCCACTCCTCTGGGCACGAGCTCGAGTCGCGCGTAACTTACATGCATCTTGTCGAGATCGGATGCGGAATACTTCTTCGTGTCGTCAAATGTCTGCCCTTCGGCGTTACGCGGAACCGCGACGACAAAGAATTCGACTGCCTGATCGACATTGAATGTCGTCCCGTCATATCGATCTGGAAGGTACAAAGCCAGGGACAGCTGCCGCGAATTCACATCCTGAGAGAACTTCACCTGTGACAATCTCGTATTGCGGCCTTCAGAATTCTGCGCGTCCACAAAATCCCAGCTTATCTGTCTGGGAAGATTCACGACGCTCAAACGGTAGATGTCGCTGCGGCTGGAGAACAGCGCGAGAGTCATAGTGTAATTCGCCTGTGAACCGAGGTCTGCCTCCTGTGAAAACTGGTCCGGTGTGATAAGAACCCGGTTCGCGCTCTCATCCATCTGAAGGAGGATCTTCCTTTCTTCAGACTTATCGCCGTACACGTCCTTGACCGTGACGTAATCGAGATCCTGGAGGAGAACAAAATCAACTGTAACAGGTTCATTGAATTTCATCATGCCGATCTTGGCTTCGTATGGCTGGCTGACGACAGCGTGATTATCGTTCAGGAGAGATACATAAATGTTAGCAAGCTGGTCAGTCCGGATATCGCCGAACGATTCCACATTCTTCTCGCCATTGGCGATGATTCCGCTTGTCGTATTTCTCAGCGTCAACTTGACGTAAATCAAGCCATCCTTTGACTGGTACTTGATGGCTTTGTCGATCGTTACGTGCGGCTGCTCAAACGCCAGAGAAAGTATCGCCTGCTGGTAGGTTACCTGCGCCGTCTTGAATCCCGCCTCGGATTGTTCAAACTCCTGCTGAGAGATCAATCCTTTGTCATACAGGATCTTCTGCCTGTCGAAAGTATCTTTCTGAAGCTTGTAATCGCTCTGGGCTTTCTCAAGGTATAGAGACTTGAACCTTTCATCGTTCGGATTGTAGAGCACCTGTCCGATTGCCGGTCTCAGGAGCATCAGTATGAGAACGATCGATAGCTTTTTCATTGGACGCCTCCTTGTGTCTTGCACATTCACAATATTTCCCGCATTTTTTCCGCCCTCGAATCCAGAGACCGGATTCCTGTGCCGTCTTAGCATCTTGCGGAAGAATGCAGTGCTCATTCCACTTCCATGTATTTCAAATAGAGTTTCTCAAGGTCTTCATCTTGAAACTCTGCCCTGCTCTTCTCAGTGATCAGAACGCCTTCCTTCATGATTCCAATTGTGTCAGCGATCTCCTTCGCCCTGAAAACGTCATGTGTCGACATCAGTATCGCCTTGCCACTCATTCGCAGGTTGAACAAAAGCTCGATGAAATCCGACGCAGCTTTCGGATCAAGCCCGGACGTCGGTTCATCCAGAATGAGTGCTGGCGCCTGTTTGAGGATTGCGATAGCGATACCGAGCTTCTGTCGCATACCTTTCGAGAATGTCTTTACTCGTTTCTCGAATGCCGATTCAGGGAGACCGACCTGCCTCATCACCATATGACAACTTTCGCGACTGACCTCTTTTCCATACCCGAGTCTCGTGAAGAAATCGAGGTTCTGTCTCGCAGTGAAATTTCCATAGAGCATTACATTCTCCGAGACGTAAGCGGCGTATTTCTTAGCCTGCAACGGCTCAAGCGTGCAGTCGAAGCCGTTGATCTTCGCTGTTCCGCTGGTCGGCTCGATGAAATTAAAGAACGTGTTTATCACTGTGGTTTTCCCGGCGCCATTCGCCCCAAGGAGGCAATAAATTTGGCCGGTTTTGATTTCGAGATTGAGGTGATCGAGCGCGAGTAGATTGTCCTCGTATCTCTTTGTGAGATCGACCGCCTGGATCATTGCACGTACGGGTCCTGCGGCCGCTGTCGTCGCTGGACTTGACGACGCTTGCTCTACGACTAATTGGCTATCGTACGTCATATCTCATGAACCTCGTGTATGCTATTGCAAAAGGAACAATAAGCCAGAACGCCAGCGTCATGAATCCGTTAAAATTCCGCGAAAATATTTCAGAAAATCCTGCTGTGGTCACTTCAAAGCCGGGAAGGGATTTCAGATCCACCACCCGTTGGACGGAAACGCTAGTACCCATAGATTGCCCGGGGATTGTGATTGGTGATTGCTTTACGGCGCTGAAGAGCTCCTTGTTCAACACCTGTTGGTGCGCGCGTACCGCGTCCATGTATTCTAGCCTTTCGCATTCACCGGTTCCGCACAAGTCCGTTATGAAATTGCTGAATACCGCTCCGGGCGAAATGAGGGAGACTGCGGTTCCGATCCGGGCCTGGGACTCGCGTTCCCTGTCGTACCCCTCGTCGATGGCGTTGAGCTGCGCCGCCACGTCATCGGAGTACTTGCGGTCGGTCTCCTCGCGGTACTTATTCCAATCGTCCTGGGCCGCTGCAGAAGCTGAGATTGGCGAACTTCCGCCGCCGAAGAGTTCTTCGTATTTCTTACCGAGGACCGACGATTTTTCGCTCTCGAGAGTGTTGGCGGCAAGCGATTTCTGCATCGACACCACCGCCTCTGTCCTTACAGGATAAACAAGGTCCGCGATCATGTTACTGGCTTTAGGTATCACGAGTTGGAAGAATGCCCAAAGGACTAGTATAGCAACCAGCGATGTCCTCGTCCTGAACGTACTGGTAGATATCATGATGCCGATTGAAAAATAGACAAGCATGAAGACAGACGAAGCGAGAAACACCATGAGGACTCTTGAGAGCATATCGGGGTTGCCCAGGGGAAAAGACGTAAAACTCAGCAAGAGTATGCCTGCGAGAAACGCCAGCGTGAAAGGGAGCCAGATTGAGATGTAACCACCGATCAGCTTTCCGAACAGGACAACATCCCTGGGCACGCTGTTCGAGAGGATGCCTCGGAGTGTTCCAAGCTCCTTTTCTCCCGAGATGACATCCGCCCCGAACATGAGCACGATAAGACTGAGTACCATTTGCACTATGAATGCGAAATCGAGGTCTCCAAGTTCGGACAACACGGACCGTTCGCCCAGGGGTACCTCACCGGGTTGAAAACCGTCGCGGCCGAATGTATAGAACCGCGGAAGTGAATTTTCCAGGCCCTCTGCGAATGCAGAGAGGGGTGCGGGCGGAAGAAAGCCCTTTAGGGGGACGCTCCCCGAAAGTACATCCCACATCTGGGAGGAAGTAAGAGCTTTGTCCTGCAATCTCACCTGCTCGTTATAGTCGCTGAGTCTCTTCGAATAATTCACTTCATTGACGTAGAATCCCATCGGTATGAGGATCACTCCCACGAGTAGAAAGAGTGGGAAGCGAAGGCTGAATATGCTCTCCATTATCTCTTTCTTCACTATCGTAATCAGCATTCTGTAGTTACCTCAGCTTTCTTCATGGCATCATCCGTTTTCCATTCATCCGGCTTTTCATCGCTACAATATTTGTGCAATCGCTATGCCATTGGCAAATCGCTTTTTTCAGTTCGATTTCGGGGAATTTGCCTTTTTAGGTGGGCGGTTTGCTTCCCACCTTTTGAGAAGGAAACCGCCCACTATGTATTGTGCATGCACAAGGGGCCGCATGTGCAGTTAATCTCCAGCGGGATCAGGACATCCACGATGAGTCGGCGCGCGATGTGCAGCCGGGCGTGGAAAACAGATCCGGTGCCGCATTAACTTTGCGAATTCGCACTCACATCATGGCACACCTGTTGACTCTACACTAGCATAATTCATCCACGCAGGTGAGGCGTCACTATGGATGCACCGGCGCACAGCTGAGAACCAGGCGAGAGTGAAATGCAGAACAGGACGATAATAAAACGGATACTTCCATTCGCCAAGCCGCACGCCAGGTCATTTATCGCAGCAGGGATACTGACCGTGGTCAGCGCGGCGATCGATCTCGCGACGCCCCTCGTCCTGCTTCTTCTCATCGATGTCGTCATCCCGCGGAAAGACCCCGTACTACTCTCAAAGTTCGGCGCGGGCTTCCTCGGGTTGTATTTCCTGCGATCATTAATCGACTTTGTCAGGGGAAGGCTTCTCGTCGGGTTCCGCGAAGAGGTTGTCTGCACGATGCAGAAGGGATTGTATGAGAAAATCCAGCGACTCCCCGTCGCCATATTCGACGAAACAAAGACTGGATATCTGGCAAGCAGAATCCTGGCGGACACGACTGCTGCGAGCACGCTTGTCGGTGACACAGTCATAGTCGCACTCATAAACCTCATTATTGTTTCGGGTACGGTCCTGATCGCATTCGCAATTAACTGGCGTCTGACTCTCATCGCGATATCTGTCGCTCCGGTTTTTGCGATAGGCGTTCAGGTTTTCAACAAGCACATAAAAGACGTCGCGCACAAAGTCCAGGAGGAAAAATCAAAAGTCTACGGGGATGTCCAGGAGAGTTTTGCCGGCATCCGCCTCATAAGAACATTCGGGCTGGAGAAGTTCCGTTCTCGGACGGTCGAATCGGGAATCGAAAGGAACAAAGACCTCAACATCCGCCTCGGTGTACTCTCGTCCATGAGCGTTGCGATCGCACTCCTCTGCACCACCTTTGCCGGCGTCTCGATACTCTGGTATGGCAGCTACCAGGTCATCGGTGGCATGCTCACGCTTGGACAATTGATGGCGTTCTCCGCTTACACTGTGAACATTTTCGGACCAATCCGAAATCTTATCGGAATAAACTTAGGGGTACAGACCTCGCTTGCGGCTGCGGAGAGAGTCTTCGGACTTATGGACGAATGCGCGGAGGACAGGAACGATGCCGATGCCATTGACATAGTGTTTAGGGGGAACGTCAAGTTCCGGAATGTCTCGTTCTCATATAAGCCTGACGTCCCGGTCCTCCGTGATATCAGTTTTGATGTGAGACCGGGAGATGTAATCGCGCTTGTCGGAGAAAGCGGGGCGGGCAAGAGCACGTTGCTCAGCCTCCTTTCGGGATTTTACGATTCTTACGACGGTGGAATCTTCATTGATGGAATCGACATAAAGCAACTCAAACGAGATACCTTCCTTAAGCAGTTCGGGATCGTAATGCAAGACACGTTTCTCTTCAGCGCATCAGTAAAAGAAAACATCAAATATGGAAAGCTGGAGGCCAGCGAGGAGGAAATCGTTCGGGCGGCAAAGGCGGCGAATGCGCATGAGTTCATTTTGCGGCTCCCTATGGGTTACGACACTGAAGTGGGAGAAAGAGGCAGCCAGCTTTCGGGAGGCGAAAGGCAGCGTATCGCGATCGCGAGAGCAATCTTGAGGAATCCGAGGATACTTATCCTTGACGAGGCGACCTCTTCCGTCGATTCACGATCTGAGAATCTCATACACGACGCCCTTGCGAACTTAATGAAGGGCAGAACGACGTTCGTAATCGCGCATAGGTTTTCAACGGTCATGTCGGCGAGCAGGATAATGGTTATCGAAAAAGGTGCCATTATCGGCTCGGGGACACATGAAGAGTTGTACGTGAACTGCCTGACATACCGACGGCTCTTCGACGGGCAATTCTCTTCCCACGGGGATGAAAGACAAACAGACGCCCTTCTTCCCGGTCAGCCAAAAGTAATCGTGAACCGTGGCGCAAAGGGAGAAAGAGTAGTAACAGTCGAATTATGACCTCACAAAACATTCTGACAATTAATATCACTACCCAAAGGAGGTGAAAAGCAAATGTTCAATCCGCTCGGGTTTGCCAGCCTCTCCACATTAGAGGCAAACATGACAACCAATCCAGGATGCAACTGCACATGCGTTTGCTCCGTCCCCGTCACGGTGACCATATTCATTGCCACAAACTGAGCCCAGTATAACGTACCGGGAGGATATACCCTTGCCATTTTTGGGCACTCCGCCGATTGCGGGGTGCCCAACGATGGGAGGGCACCGAACTTGAGAATGAATCGACCGAAAGGAATAGAGACCTGATGGACGCTGACACGATGAACTTAAATGAGGACTCATATCACGACCTGGAAAACGGAAGACTTCTCCTTCCGCCCAGGATGGTACACTTCCCCGGCGAAGAAGGCTGGCATCTCTTCTTCGATCCCGAGAACCATGTCTGGGTGAGATTGAACGAATCGGGAAAAGAAGTGATGGAGTCCCTCGAGACGCACACGCGTCTCGAAGAAGTTGTGCAAGACCTTGCCGAAAGATTCGACCTCAATCCGGTCGACATTCGTGATAAGGTTCTCGTGTTCATAAAGGGAATGGTGGAAGCTCATATGGTGCATGTCGACAAATACGTCTTCCATAAGCAATCAACTACTCTCGCGGCCGATCACCCGATCGCCGTCTATTTTTCAAATACAGAGAAGTGCAACCTCTCGTGCAGCTACTGTTATAATGCGGATAGCAGGAAACGAAATGGAAAATCGGCCCGTGAAATGACGACGGAGGAATCGATTTTCGCCCTCGACCGGCTGAGGGACTTTGGAGTTTCAATCGTCGCCTTCTGCGGCGGCGAGCCGATGTTCAGAGAGGATCTGTTCGAAGTGGCCGCTCATGCAAAACAGAGAGGCTTCTTCACAGCTTTGGTTACAAACGGGACTCTTATCAATGATCAGAATGTCAATGATGTTACCAGGCTATTCGACTTCGTGTGGGTCAGCTTTGACAGCATTGTCAAGGAGGAGCATGAGGCTTTCAGAGGAAAAGGGTCATACGACCGCACATTGACCGCAATAAAATTGCTCGCGAAGAACAGGCCGAAACACTTCGTGGTGAATTCAGTCGTGGCAAAGTCTAATGTCAGGAGCATGCCGGAGACTCACAGGATATTGATAGATGAGATAGGTGTGGACATACACAGGATGAGCGCGTATATGCCTGCGAGAACGATAGAATACGACAAGGAACACAAACCAATCGAGACAATAGTAACAGAACGCCAATACCGCGATGTCATGTACAATGCCGGGTTGAGGCTTGAACTAGGAGGCGACGAGCTCCCGCCGCTCGAAGTGAACAGCAGGGACAAATTGATCATCAAAAAAGGGATACGGCGGATACAATGTGGTTTCGCAAGCGGAGATATTCACATGGTGTCCAACGGAGACATTTATCCGTGCGTTATGATGTTCAAAGATGAATTCAGAGCCGGGAACATACTTGAGGATGATATCGTGAAGATATACAGGGAATCAGAAGCGATGAACAAGTGCAGGGAAGCAACGGTGGATAAGATTAAGGAGTGCGACGGATGCTTGGTCAAGTATCTTTGCGCGGGCGGCTGTAGGGCGACCGCTTACGAAAAATACGGCAGCCTTACTGCGTACCATAAAGAGCTTTGCCCTGTTCTGAGAAAGTCAGCCATCGACAGTATGTGGCTGGATGCGAAGATACCGCTCGACAAAATGCAGGCTGCATCAGCAGAATACGAACGCAAACTTGAAGAAATCGATGAAATGGAAAAGAACAAAGTAAAGGAGACTTCCGATGTCCACTGAAAATGTCGGTGAGAAAGGATCGGGTCACGATTCGACAAGGACTCGAGCCACGGTGTCACGAAAAGAGGCGCTGACTACCATTCTGATCGGCGCTTTCGGATTGTTTGTGGGACCAAATCTGTCATTTCTCGAGAAGAGCTCCTTGCACCAGAACACTTGCGATGTCAGGCCTTGCGAAACGGCTGACATCGCTGCGGTTAAGCCCCCGCAATTCAAAACCGGAGAGAAGTTTTCCTTCAATTCTTTTATCTCAAGAGATGCTGAAACGGCCAAGTTTGAGCTAAAGGCTGTCCAGTCCGGACAGAAGGTCATCCTGCGTGGAGAACCGGTCCCTATAAACCAGACGATAACGATCATTTCAAAAAAAGAGTACAACAAAGAGAATTGTTATGTCGTTCGACAGGCGGCAAAAGTGAAGAATCCGTTGTATGATGCGGGCTCGGACAGTTCAGAAAAGGTGGCCGAACTGGTTACCAACTCATACGTCAATGAGAAAGGAAAAGTTGTTTTTACCGAAAGTACGTTGACTACAAAGCAAGGAACGAGCACGAGTGTGAGCGTAAGCCAATTGAGTGATCTCCCAGACTACTCGACGCTCGATTATTTTTTCGGAACCTGGATGCTGGCTTTGCAGAAAGGTTTTGAGTGGAAGTGTGCAAGTGATGGAGATACGGCGAATGAAATCAATGTAACCGGTGTCGAGAACGTTCAGGGCCATGAATGCTACGTCGCCCGGGTAACAAACAAGAGCTCAGGGAATACAAACGTGATCACATACTGGGTGGATGTGGCCCAGCGCATCGTGATGCAGGCAAAGTTAGGCGACCTGGTATTGAGGAGAGACTAGGAGCCTTCCGGGGGCGGCGGCCCGAGCTTTTCGCCGGCCCGGGCCCGCCCGCAATGTTCAACTGATCGCGTTACTGGGGTACAGTATGACCGTTCCTGTATCGGAAGAGGTCGATGTTCAGCCTTCTAATCCTGTTATAAACAGTGTTGCGGTGCACACCAAGCTGACGAGAGACGCTGTTGATGTTGCCACTCGCGTTTCTCAATGCCTCCTCGTATGCTCTGCGTTCGATCGTACTCCCCGAATGGATATCATCCTCCAGGAAATGAATTTCATCCGCCTTGATGATTTCCCTCCCGTCGCTGTCGATGATCGATCGGACGATGCAGTATTCCAATTCACGGACATTTCCCGGCCACTCATAGTGGGTGAGTTTCAGCAGCGCTTCACGGCTGAGTGTTTTCTTCATCGTAGTGTACTTTCTCAGGAAGCAATTTGAAAGGGACTCAATATCTCCTTTACGCTCCCGGAGAGGTGGGATGAAGATAATCGATACGGCAAGCCTGTAATACAAGTCCTTCCGGAATTTTCCTTCTCTTACGAGATTCTGGAGATTGACGTTGCTCGCAGCAATGATTCGGGCGTCTACCTGGATTTCTCTCTCCGCGCCGATTCGCGTGACAGATTTCTCTTCCAGTACGCGAAGAAGTTTCACCTGCAATGCAAGCTGGAGCTCTGAAACCTCGTCGAGAAGAATTGTACCATGATGTGCCTGTTCGAAATGCCCCCGGTGGGAAGCGAAAGCATTTGTGAACGCCCCTCGCTCGAAGCCGAAGAGTTCGGCTTCGAATAGAGTTTCAGGAATCGCCCCGCAATTCACAGCAACGAATGGGCCATCGCTCCTGGCGCTTCGCTGATGAATGTACCTGGCGATAACTTCCTTCCCTACTCCGCTTTCTCCCAGCAGGAGAACCGCAAAGTCATTACGGACAGCTCTCTCGGCCAGCGACATTACCTGCCGCATTTCCTGGCTGCCGACCACTATTTCTCTTGGATCGCTCTTCATTTGGACCATCCCTATCTGTTTAACATTTTTTCGAACCAGAAGCTGTTGGAACCAAGAGAATTCTCCATCCACTTCAGCAACCCGGGGACAACGACACCGGGTCCGCAAAGAGAAGATGGACGCTCTTCTCCACCACCGTTCAAATGGTTCGGTCCCGGTTTTCCGATTAAGGCATTCTTTCTTGCTTCATGAAGCATAGCGGACGCTGCTCCGATGAATGGATTGCTGTGCTTCATGTTGTGATCACCCGCGGTTCTCATTTGGAAGGGGACAGTTCCGCACGACGTGGAAAAGAGTACGTCGGAAGGGTATGCTCTTTGTTTAGTAAACAACGTGCGCGACACGCCCTTCAGCTCTTCGAGTGCGGAAACGCCCGGCTTGTGCAAGCCTTGCGCTTGGTTCCAACGCCATACTGAAAATGTGTGCAAGACCAATGCCGTAGCAAAACCTCAATTTTTGAATGAATTCGATAGCGGCTAATCCAAAGTGGGCGGATTTATCGTTTTTTTGGGAAATCTATTGCCCACTTGCCGGAGAACCATTCCGACAGGCTTAATTGCATCACGACGAGAACTTCACGACGAAAAACTAAGAGGGGAAAAGTATTTCAGAACAACGGATGCCTGCTCTTCACAGAAGCTCAGGTATCCGGCGGCGCTTCTATATTATACTCCTGCATTTTATCAAATAGTCTTCGCCTGCTAAGCTTCAGCTTCGAGGCAGCGGCGGTCCTGTTCCAATCTTCTTCTTCAAGAGTATCCAGAATGATTTTTCTTTCCGCGACCTTTGCGAGCGATGCGATGTATTTTATCAGTCCCAGTTCCGGATCGTACCGAAGCGGAGCGCTCACACGCTCAGTAGTCAGGAAAGAGAAGTCAGAAACCTCTATCCGCTCGCCCTGCATCGAGAGCATTGCGCGCTGGATTGCATTCTCGAGCTGGCGGATATTGCCGCCCCACTCATCAGCCGCAAGGAGTTCGATGGCCTTAGGGGAAAACTCACAAGCTCCGCGGCGAATCGTCCCGCGGTGTTTCTCGACGAAATGCCGGGCGTACAGGGGAATGTCTTCTTTGTGTTCACGCAAGGGAGGAAGGCGAAGCCGGAGCACGTTCAGCCGATAGAAAAGGTCTTCCCTGAATTTCCCGGCCTTCACTCGTTGTTCGAGATTCTTGTTGGTCGCCGCGATCACGCGAACGTCAACTTTCAAAGGGCCCGTTCCCCCGACTCGCGTAAATTCTTTTTCCTGGAGAACCCTGAGAAGCTTAGTCTGAGCATTGAGCGGAAGTTCCCCGATCTCGTCCAGAAAAATTGAGCCGGTATCAGCCTCTTCGAACTTCCCTATTCTCTGCTCGCGCGCGTCCGTGAATGCGCCCCTTTCATGTCCGAAAAACTCGCTTTCAATAATGGTCATTGGAATGGATCCGCAGTCCACGATCACGAGAGGAGAATTCTTTCTGCTGCTTTCATAGTGGATCGCCCGGGCGGCCAATTCTTTCCCTGTCCCGCTTTCGCCCTCGATAAGTACCACGGCGTCCGCACCCGCGATCCTCTTTATTTCTGCGCGCACCTTCTGCATCGGCTTGCTATCCCCGATTATCGAATCGAGCCCGTACTTACTGCCGAGCTTTTTCTTTAGTTCATCTACCTCCGCAGTGAGCCGGTGGTGTTCCATCGCGCGGCCGACCACTAGAAGCATCTGCTCGTTATCGAACGGCTTCGTCAGGTAATCGTACACGCCGTGTTTCGTCGCTTGCACTGCCGATTCGATCGACCCGTGAGCAGTGAGAATTATCGGCACAATGTGCTTATCCATCTTCGTCACCTGATCTATCACTTCAATTCCGTGCATGCGAGGCATCTGAAGATCGACAATTATTACCTGCGGCATGAAGTCCTGTATGATATTAAGTGCTTCGAGCCCATCGCTCGCGCTGGCGACATCGTAATTCTCGTCGGATAGAATTGTGGTCAATATCTGGCGTATACGCTTTTCGTCATCGACGACCAGAACGCGCTTCTTGCCTGTCGGTATTTCTGTCATTGTCCTTTCGTCGAATCTCTTGGAAGCGTGATGGTCACGCATGTGCCGCGCTTCTTTTGATCCGCTCCGTTCTTGATCTGAATCTCTCCGCCATGCCTGCTGATTATCCCGTATGATATTGAAAGGCCGAGGCCGGTTCCGTTTTCTTTAGTCGTGTAAAAAGGATCAAACACCCTCGCTAGCTCTGCCTGCGGAATTCCGGGGCCGGTGTCGAGTACCGAGACCTCTATCGCACCACTCTGATCGGCCGACTCCGCCGTTATTATGCTCAGGCATCCGCTGCTTTCCATGGCCTGTATGCCGTTGAGAAGTATGTTCAGGAATACCTGCTTCAATTGAGCGCCGTCTCCCTTAATCCGCGAATCCGCGAGCCTGAAGTCTCTCACAAGCTCTATATTGTGCTTCTTGATCTCCAAATCCAAAAGTGAAATCGTCTGCTCCAACACTAAATTGAGTTCCAGCGGTTCCATGTGCAGCTCAGATATCCGGCTGAAAGACAGGAGCCCTTTTATAATTTTGTCGATGCGATCAACTTCTTCGATTATTCCATCGGCAAGCTTACTCTTTTCGCCCGCAAGATCCTTCTTCAAATACTGAACCGTACTTCGGATTGCGGCGAGCGGATTGCGTATCTCGTGTGCTGCTCCTGCGGCAAGTTCACCTACCGTCATCATCTTGTCAGCGTGGAATAGACGTTTCAGTTTATCTTCCTGGAACTGGTATATCATAGCATATTCGATGGCGAGCGCACTTTGCGAAACAAGGCTCTGCATCATGCTCTCCTCCTCGCTTGAATACCTCCTTTTGTTGTTGTCCCTGCCTACGAAAAGGACCCCCGTCAGCCGATTTATCACGATCAGAGGAATGACTACCTGGATTGACGCGTCCGCAAGAAGCTTCTGTTCCGCCGCGTCGAGAAACGAGACAACTTCACCCTGAATGCCGACATTCAACGGCCGCCTGTTGACATTAAGCCACTTGATGAGATTATCTGTGCGAAGGAACCCGAACCGCCCGACAAGGCTCGGCTTTCCTCCCTTCGTTCTCCTGATCACGTATCGATTTGTTACAGGCTCAAGCAAAACAAGGTATATAGAATCCGCCGCGAACATTTCAGCAAATTTAGACGTAAAATGACCCAGCAGCTGATCGATATCAGGAATTAAAGTAATTGATCGAAGAAACTCTTCGGCAGTTAAAGATGGCGACACATTTCGCTTGCCTCTTCTTCTGCGTCCCAAAACCCTTTGTAGACCCTCTGGAATCTGCACAACCCTCACCTGTCTTATCTCTTCAAGTTAACCCCGCCCTCAGAAATTCTCAACACGAACATCCGACCAACTTCCAGCGCCTTGGGGGGAAATAAACACACAAACTACTCTATCTTCGCCACCATCCGAGTAGATCGATCGAGAGTGACCATCCAAGAAATCGACTTTGGAAATTGCCACTCTGCGGAGCTAGGTACGATTTTCCATTTCGATGTTCCGAGGCATGCGGTCGCGTTCCCATTCGTGAGTCAGGGAGTTCTCAATATCGTCGACGATCGAGTCCACGTCTACAAATTCGAAACAACGAGTCGTCCGGCAGGTCTTTGCGTTTTTGTTGATGCATGTGATATTTCTGCAAGGACTAGTGGCGACATACGTGCGGGAATCAGCGTGCTGATTAGAAGGAAAGTAACCCGGGTGGTAACTATCGTACGCGTACGTCTTCGCCGGTGTCGCACCAAAAATAGAATATACAGCCGTCCTGTTCCTGAGGGGGGCACCGATCATATCCGAACGTCTTCTCGCGGCAGCGATGTGCATCGGACCCGAGTCGCCACAGATATATACATCACTGAAATCGATGAGCGCCGAAAACTCTTCAAGTGAAATATTCGACTTGAGCGAGATGACTCCTTTCCTTTCCTCGAGTGAAAGAGATTCCATTATCATTTTCCCAAGTTGTCCGTCACCGAATCCAGACCCGAGTAGTATCGGACATTTGAGTCTCAGGAGTCTTTTGATTATCTGAACCACTATATCGTGCGGAATCCTCGTGAATCGTGTCGACGCGTCAGGATTTAACATTATTATTTTGTCATTCCCGCCGATGCCGACCTTCCGGAGGTACTTGCGTGCGTCGTCCATCGAGCTTTCTGGAATTGTCGCCGTCAGACCCTTGAATTCCATCTTTCTTTTTTGAGGAGCAATTCCGCCTAAAAGAAGGTGGATATACCGATGAAGTTGATAAACGACGTGACTCATTTCGAGCGGCTTCCTCATCGCATTAACAAGTACAGCCGCGAACGAGTCGAATGGAACGACATTCCTTGTTGACAAGGAAAAATCTTTGGTTCCGAAGTACGGACATAGGCTGAGGAGAAAATCATACTTGCCGCGAGTGGCAATCTTCGCGAGGGCAGCGAGATCGTTTGCCGAAGGAATCGGCGTTCCGGCAAAGACAGGGAGCACGTTGTTTATCTCTGGATTCCCTCCGACAATTCGTTCGGCTTTCTTGCTGATCGCAAGATCCATCTGCGAATCAGGAAAGTAATCCCGCAGACCGGACACTGCCGCCTGCGAAAACAACGCATCACCGATGTTCAGGTCCGACACTATCAGGATCTTCTCGAAGCGCTGAATCCTGCCAACGATCCGCCTCGCTCCATCCAATTTCATTTTCGACAACATGTCGCTTCCAGCAACTGGCAGGAGAGTCATATCGAGAAATTTCGATCCTGCACGCGGGAAAGCATCGGTGATGGAACTCGCTGTCCTGAAGAGGCGAGAGACCAATTCGATCCTATTCATTTCCCGCCTGCCTTGGTGGTATCCCACCGGCACGTTTCACTTCCTTTAGTTGTACCACTACCTTGCCGAGGAACACTTTCACGTCAGCGCGCAAAGGAAGCGCGGTAGAGTCTGCAGCCATCCATCCGACAAAGTCTCCTGTTATCCCGAAGGTGCCGATAAAATTAATGTGACCCGACAGCCTGTATGAATCCACAGGATAACCGAACGCGGCGACGGTGCACGGCTCTCTCTTTTCGTCAATAACCAGTTTCACCGAGGATCGTACTGTATCATCTATAATGGGAATATCGAGAGCGGTCTGTCTTCCTTCAGCTCGCAGGCACATGTTTCGTAAATAATAAATGAAGCTGACACCATTCGTATAATTTGTTTCAAGGGGCAACTCCACTTCCCTTATGAACTTGCCATCCCTCGTTTGGTCCCAAATGATAATCCCGTGATCCGGTTGGAACCTCGTCGTTGTGTAAACCCAGCTTTGTCCATCCTTTTGACTTCGCGAGTTGTACAGGCAATAGAGAGTGTTCTCATCGGCATACGTGTCGTATACGGAATGGAAGTCTACAAATGGGAACCCGCTGTAGGAGTCAATGTAAGCTCGAAGTCTGTACGAAGGGAGGCTATCGTATTTTGTTTTTCCCAGAACCTGAAATCGCACCGAACCGACTTTGAATACGAGATAACTTGCCTCGAAAGTCATGTCCTCATCTATTTGAACCGCAGGATTCGAGCCTGCCGGGGACCAGCCGTTCTCGCCCAATGTCGTAGACGTAATCCGGAAGAATGCGTACGCGTAAACAGATCTCAATACGAGAGCCAAAATAATGAGCACAAGTAATCCCAGGATGGATTTGACGACAATATCTCTTCTGACGCCTCGCCTCACCAGAGTCGCTCACATATCTCATCCAAAAATCGGAACAATCCAGAATTATGGAAGATTCTAAGAATCACAGAAAAAAACAGCATGCATATTTGACCGTATAAATAGTGGAACAGTTTGATATCACAATAAAATCCCCTCAGTATCAAACAAGTGCGATTGTGAATCTTGAGTCTATAAAGAACCCGTTCTTGTGCGATTGCTTATCGATATTTCAATAAAAAGACGCATGATCGTGTCACCGTCCAGACGCAACTACGAGAATTCGTCTGACGGGGTAACGCCTTCTGAAGCTCAGGACACTTTCTTCTTTGGAATTCCCTTTGCGTGGCAGTCCTTACACGCTACAAAATGGATATTGTGCCGGCTACCTCTATCGGCATACGTCGTATTCATAGTTTTGACATCCAGACCGCAGTTCGATATCGCCGGGTGACAGTGCACGCAACTCTGTCGCGCTTCGTTGCTGTGTACGTCATGGCACGCCTCGCAGGGAAGTCCCTCATGAACTCCCCGTAGAGTCCTGTCGTCGCTTGTGCCGGCGACGTGGAACGAGTTTGGCGAATGACACTGTGTGCACAATCGTTGGACAGGATCGCCCGAGACTTTTACAGTTCTACCGCCAGCCTTGAGCTGCACCGGCGGCAATTCATTCAGGTCCAGGTGAATTTTCTCATAGCGGTCGTAGAATAGAACATCCAGGGAATCAACTTTAGTCTCGTAGAAAATTCTTTGAGGATTGGAATAGTCCGGAGGCTGAGACGGTGTCCCCGTTCGGTGCATCTGATGACAGGAGAGGCAAGGGATTGCGGGCCGCTCTGCCTCAACCACGTCTTTCAACCTCCAGGGACCTTTGACACTCAACGGCGTAACCAAACTCTGAATTGTGCCGTCATAGTACATTCCATGGCATCTTAAGCAATCGGGGTTCAACTGCTCGGTTGAGTTATGATTCTCATTGAGAAAGATCGCCGCATAAGTCGCCGAGTGTCCGCTTGATGTCCAGCCTGAATACTCCGCGGCGTGGCATCGGCGACAGTTGTCTATCATTTCCACAACCTGAGTCTCATTCATCTTTATTTCCCGTAAGTCAGAACCATTGAAATGCCTGACGACCATTTGAATCTTTTCAGATACGCTGTGGATCCCGTTTGTGAATGCCGTACCATGACAGTCTCTGCAGCTCAAAGCCCTGTGACCGCTGTGAGCCCATGACGAAGACGAGCTCTCAATCTCATGACACGATGCGCAAGTTACCTGAGGAGGAGCCGTATCCCAAAAAACGTTGAATCCGATGAAGAGAAGCAAGAGCGAGCCGACTGGAATTGTTATCCGCTTGAGTACTCTTCGAGCAAAACTCATTCGAATTCCCTTTTCATGCTCCCGTTGATGCATTGTCTACGCAAAATGGTTTCCCGCATTCCATTCTTTTGTGATATACTCGCCGACCCAGAATCCAAGTGCCATTATCGTGAGCGCAGGGTTGAAGCCGCCGTTATTCACGTGGAGGCTTGCGTCTGCGACGAAGACATTCGGAGTTTCATGCACTCGTCCATGCCTGTCAGTGACTGAAGTTCGAGGATCATCACCCATACGACATGTGCCGGCCTGGTGCTGGCCGCCGCTCAAACCCTTCCCTCCGACAGCCTGCCACGTGTAAGAGGCGCCCGCCTCTTTTAGGATCCGCTCCGCCTGCGCTGAAAGGAACTCGCAGCCATCGACGTCTTTCGTGTGACGATGGCCGGAGAGACGGACAACGGGTATTCCCCAGGAATCCTTCACCGAGGGATCGACCTGGACGCGGGAATCGAACATGGGCATTTCCTGGATTGGCCCGACAACTTGTATGTTACGCCGGAAATATTTCCGCTGAAATTCTTTGTGAGCTTTTCCCCACGTGGGTGCGCCCGGCGGTCGAATCGCCGTGAAGTAGTATGGAAGCCTTGTGAACTCGTTTGCAAGAATACCTCCACCCACGATTCCCTTATTATGATGGCTGAAATCGCTTATCGCGATCGAAGCGCCCGGCCCCACGTCATCATATATGTCATTTTCAAACAGTCCGAACGCGCCTGTGTAAGCGTGCCCCTGCAAATTCCTGCCGACCCAATCGAACCGATTCCCGATTCCGGAGGGGTAAGATTTCGATTTGGAATTGAGAAGAAGTCTGGGAGTTTCAGTTGCCGATGCGGAAACAACCACGATATCCGCACTCTGCTCATGCCTCCGCATTTCGCCGTCAAAATACACTATACCTGTTGCTCTCCCCGATTCGTTAACGGGCACTTCGCTCACAACACAATTCGTCCTCAGCTCGCAATTCCCTGTCGATATAGCCGCAGGGATTACGGTATTATGGGTCCCTGATTTAGCATTCAACGGACAGGCAAATCCGCAGCACGACCGTCTTCTGACGCAAGCCGGGCGCTGATTGTACGGGATGGAGTTCCTCAGCATGGGAATCGGAAAAGGATGCAGCCCCATTCGCTTCATCGTGGAATCAAGAAGCTTGGCTTCCTTGTTGTATACGAACGGCGGCATGGGATACGGCTTCTTCCTTGGAGCGGCAAAAGGATTCAGTGTTGCATCACCGGCGACTCCAATTTCCCATTCGGCTCTTTCGTAACAGTGTTCAAGATCGTCGTAGCTGAGCGGCCAATCGTCCAGCGTCGATCCTGCGATACTGCCGTAAGTCGATCTCATTCGGAAATCTTCAGGCATGAACCGCCATGCCATCGCGCCGTAGCTTACAGTTCCCGATCCGACACATGCAGCGACGTTATTATAGTCGTTTTCACTGGGAAGGACGATCTCATCCGTGCCATCATCACGCACAACCACCCTGCGATACCTTTCGTCGTCCGGACCAAAAGCGTTCCCGAGAACCGTGGTACGTTGGGAAACAAGTTCATCGGTGTCATGAGCATCGTACGACGTCCAATCACCGCGTTCAAGTAGGATCACGGACAATCCGCCCTCGCTCAGCTCCTTTGCCACCACACCGCCTCCGGCTCCCGCGCCGATGACGACCGCGTTCACATGCTTCTCACTCACCGGTCAGATTCCATGGCGGTTTTCTCCGACAGTCTGAAGCGGATCAAGGTCGATCATCCTGTAGCTTACGAAATTCTTGTTGCCGCCATGACGCGGACTCCCGTAATATCCCTGAAGACAATGCGACCTCATGAGCTCAAAGAAATATTTTGACGACACACTCTTCCAGGTTTCTTCAGTCAGACTACCCGCCTCCATATCCGACAGAAATTTCGTTTGAGTGTCCCAGGCTAGTTCCCCGAAACTTTTCTTGTACGCGGTCAAACACGAGTTCTCAATTGCTGCGAGGCCGCGGCGATAATCCTGCTGGAAGCGGCGGTACGGGCCTGCAAGCTGGATGTCAATAAAGTTCGCAACACCCGCGTCGCGTCCACCGGGCCAATCATCCGTGGGAATTATCTGTTCCGCGATTTCCTCGACAAGTCGGTATTCATCTTGTGAGAGGAAACTTCTGCCTGAACGCGCCGGTCCGGAACAACCCTCGATGAAGCCGATACCCCCTCCGGCCAGCGCAATGGTCCCCGCACCTAGCGCGGCGATCTTCACAAACTCCCTGCGCGACAACTTGCTTTTATGGTCCATTGTTACCTGTCTCCCGGTTTCCCTGCGGCTCTTGCCGTTTCTTTCGGCGCGAGACACAAATTAAACCGAACGTAAAACAGAACGAGAATAAAAAACCTCGGCCTCAGCCTTCGAAAGGTTAACACTCCCGCGGCGCAATATCAATAAGTAACCACAACCGAAGTCACGGCATGTTTCGATTGCGATTTGGATGTGGGGACACCGGCAAAGCTTTAGAAGATCCATCTTTTTCATTCGCACTGTCTCAACCGTAAAATCAATAATCAATCCGGTCGACATTTGGCGAACCTGTCGTTCTGCATTTGTCTCAATAAACCTACAGATTTTTTCTCTTATAGATGATATGATCTGCACGCCGAGGTAAAGCAGGACTACTTCAAATGAGGTTGGAGCAGCGTCGACATCAAAAAATCGTTCATCCGGGAGGTGGCCCAATCGACTCGTTGAACAATCCGGAGCCCTCCGAGAACACAGGACAGCTACCCCTATCCAGATATTGGTTTATTAATCAATTTTATTGTCTACTTACTTTTGCAATTCGATTTCTGTTTTCCTATTGTTTATCGGGTAGTAGTTATACGTTGAACGTGACGGGCGAAGTCAACCACTCATGAGTGCAAAATATCTTTCGTCAGGATCATGTGCGGGACCGGTAATCGGCAAGATTCCCGTGAATGTCGGCGACAAAGCTTATGCGCTGGTTGAAGGTGAGGAAAAGATGACATCAAATATTATGACGGCAGGAGACGAGAAAGACACGAGTATGGTGCGCACGGAGATTGAGAGCAAACCGGTCGCAGTGTCAAGTAATCGTTCACGCTTGCCTGAATCGAGATTATACGGTGGAGTGACCGTGAATTCGTCATCCAACTTTTCGAATTACACGAATGTCCCCGACTTGCAGAGGTGGAATTATTCGCTCAATCTCAACGCGGACCATATCAACGGCTCACAATTTTTTTTCACGGATTATATGAATTATTCCTACCTCGGAAATGAGTGGAGCCAGGTAACATCTAATCCTCTTTCAAACCTGAGGGTCTACGATCTCGCGCTGTCGTACAAGTCGGACGACATTAATCTCTGGGCGGGTCGATACATCAACAACAATGTTGCCGGAGTCGGGCCGATCGACGGGTTCCAGGGAGAAATGCGGCTCGGAAGCTTCACAGCAGGAGCGGTGGCCGGTTCGAGGCCGGATTTCTACAATCTCAGTTTCAATCCGAGATACCCGCAGATCGGCGGATACGTTTCTCGCCTCGATTCGATGGTAAACGGATTAATGGTGAATACGATCGGGGTCTTCCAACAGTTCAACGAATTGCGAACCGATCGACGATTCGTTTACTTCCAGCATAACAGCAGCCCCACAAGAATCCTGAACATTTATATCACCGGGCAGGTGGACATATTTCGTCTCAACAAAAAAGTTGTGACGAACGATTTCTCGCTGACAAATCTATACGCGTCCGCTCAGATCGCCCCAATTAATCTATTCGCAGTCAACCTATCTTACAGCGGTCAGAGAAATATTATTTATTATCAGACATTCGGAACGACCCTCGACAGCATACTGGAAAGCGTGAACCAGTTAAGGCACACCGTGAGACTCGATTTGAACATCAGGCCTTTCTCTTCGACGTTCGTACTGCTGGGGACCGGCTACAGTTTTCAACAGGGCGATATAGATCCGACAAGAGACGTGCAAGTGACTCTGACTCAGTCGGAAATACCGTACTTGCAAATCACCGGTACATTGACCTACAGCAGGATCATCAGCAATTTCCTGAATGGCTCAGTGTACGGCATTACGCTGACGAAGTATGTCTCCTTCAACTCATCCACAATCGCTGTGGGATTTTCGAGAGTCAATTATGGATTTGGAAACGGCGCCGGCCATCTCGTCCAAAACCAGCCCAACGCAAGCCTCACCACGAGACTTCCCGGGAATTTATTTATGAATTTATATTACCAGGGTACCTTCAACGGTGCGACCAGTTACGGCTCCCTCATGGGTGGGATTAACGCTCGTTTCTGACGAAATGAAGGTGTATTGTCATCGTTTGAATCTTTTTCAACAGTGAATAGAAGTCGCATCCGAAGCATCAATGGGATAAGATCGGAGACGAAAAGAGTTACGATCGTGACAGGAACAGATAAATTCACATTATTGTTGGTTCTACCGTGTGCGGTTCCACATATTTACTTGTAACTGGCACTGATGGAATCGTGTGAGGGCCAGGGATAACCAAGAGGAGAAATAGATGTTGGGTCAAGTCTTGATCATAGCCGCATTCGGAGGGATGTTGACGGCGACGTTTGGATACGTTTATTCTTTTCTGAAGAATGACGAACGGTATCTGAAGGCGGCAAGAATCGGTTTTCATGTCGGAGCGGTCTCGGTAATCCTTACGGCTGGCTATTTCATGAATCTCCTTCTCACACACCAGTTCCAGTACACTTACGTCTGGAGTTACAGTTCATACGAGCTTCATTCCCCTCTTCTCATCTCCACTTTTTATGTGGGCCAGGAAGGGAGCTTCATGCTATGGACAATGTACACTTGCATCATCGGGTTGATCCTCATGACGTACGCGCGCAAGCATCACTACGAAGCGTCGGTGATGGGAGTTTATTCCGCGATCGCGACTTTCCTGATATTGCTCGCAATTGTGAAGAGCCCGTTCGAATATGTCTGGCAGACATGGCCTTCGAATGTCCAGTCCGGTTTCATGCCCGACAATGGCAGGGGACTCAACCCGCTCCTCGAAAACCTGTGGATAGTAATTCATCCTCCGATTCTTTTTCTCGGGTTCGCGTCCACTGCCGTGCCGTTCGCAAATGCGATCTCTGCATTACTTCGAAGGGAGTACGACGGGTGGATAAAGATCGCTGTACCATGGACGCTCTTCACGTCGGCGATACTCGGGTTCGGGATCACGCTCGGAGGATTTTGGGCCTATGAGACCCTCGGCTGGGGAGGATTCTGGGGATGGGATCCTGTAGAAAATTCATCTTTCATCCCATGGCTATTCGCGGTGGCGTCAGTACACACACTACTGGTGCAGCGCCGCACGGGCGGCTTCAAACGCGCGAACCTGATCATGGGGATGATGCCCTTTTTGCTCGTACTATACAGCACGTTCCTCACGCGGAGCGGAGTACTTGGTGACACATCAGTTCATAGTTTTGAAAAACCTGGAATGTGGGTTTACATTTACCTCGTGCTTCTTATCGCATTTTTCTGTGTGCTCGGCTTCGGGTTGTTCTTCAAGCGGGTGAAGGAAATACCGCACCTTAAGATACGTTACTCCTACACCTCGAGGGAATTCGCCCTGTTCCTAGGTGCCGCGGCCCTCGCAGTCGTCGCATCGTTCACGCTCCTGGGCACGAGCGCGCCGCTGCTGTCGAACATTATCCAGGGCAAACCGAGCGCAATAGACACGAGCTATTACGTCAAGACGAATTTGCCACTCGCGATATTCATGGCAGCGATGATCGGGTTGGGACAACTCTTTTGGTGGAAGAAATCCAATTCGCAGACTTTGCTCAAGACGATAAGAATGCCGGCCACGGCCGCCGTACTGTTGACTGCAATCGTAGTTTTCGCCGGAATGCATGACATACCTATAGCATTGTTTTTCCTGTGCAGCGCCTTTGCCCTTTTTGTAAATCTGGAAATCGCATACAAGATTGCGAAAGGAAACCCGAAGTTTCTCGGCGCGTCTCTGGCCCATGTCGGGATAGCGGTATTGTTTATCGGAATAATCGCGTCCACCCGCTACGATGAGAAGGTGACGCTGTCGCTTCCGAGGAATCAGTCTGTGGACGCTTTCGGTTATAAGCTTACATACATCGGTACTTCGCAGGCAGGCGGCGAGAAGACTGCATACGACGTCGTTGTAGGAAACGGAACGAGTTCTTTCGACGCCCCTCTCATCATGTACGCCAGCTCATATAACGACGGGGCAGTCATGCGGAACCCGTACATTTTCAGTCTTGTGAACTATGACGCGTTCACTCATCCGTCACTTCTGGCGTTCATCGGCAAGAACATGCTCACGCGCGACCTGTACCTTTCTCCTCAAAACATTGAAGAAGGAAGCGAAGGCTCCTCAGGGATGCAAACGTCGGAGGGAGGAATCACTGTACCACTGACGATGAATGTTCCTTCGACTGTCGGGAAATACACTCTCACATTCAGAGGATTTAACGTAGCAGACAATCAGAAGCAGGCAATGATGAACGGGCAGGCATTTGAGTTGAGTTCCACTGTCGACCTGGTATCGAGAGACGGCTTGAAGCAGACGCTGACTCTAACGAACGAGATCAACCCGGCAGGTGAAAACCGTCAGAACACAATTACGACCAGGTCCGGAGATCAATTCACAGTTGCACAAATCCACGTTGACGATAAAACAAAGCAGGCAGGTATATTGTTGAGTTATCTTCCGGTGAAAAATTCCCAGGACGCGGCTCTTCTTTCAAATAATTCCGCTGCGTCGCCAAATGCCGGGACCGAGACACTGATAATAGAAGCGAGCATCAAGCCTTTCATCAACCTCGTTTGGGGCGGCGTGATCATAATGGTGATCGGTTTCATCGTTACATGGAAACGAAGACGAGAAGAATTGGCAAAGGTAGTTGGCTGAGCGATCAGCAGGACGCTTGCCTCGCTCTTCTAGATATCATGAGACCATTGCGGACAGATCACTCCCGAAACGACATTAGTGCGGGAACAATCTCACGAGATGAGAACTAATACTCGGCAGGGAGACGCTGTAACTGAGAGTATGTAAAGACAGGCCCGTCCTTGCACACATACGCGGGGCCAACATTGCAGCGACCGCATTTCCCTATCCCGCACTTCATCTTGTTCTCAAGAGTAGTGAAGATATTGTCCGGTGAGAAGCCGGATTTTTCGAGAACCGGAAACGCGAGCTTAATCATTATCGGGGGACCACAGACAATTGCCGTAGTGTTGTCGCCCGTAGGTGCCAATTGTTCCAGTACGGTGGGGACGAATCCGACTTTCCCTTTCCAGTCTGAAGTCTCTCCTCCCGGATCAACCGTTGTAACTAATTTCATGTCGGACCGGTTGCTCCATTCCTGAAGCTCGTGCTTATAGACGAGATCAGAAACGGTACGGGCGCCGTAGAGGACGGTAATATCCTTGAACCAGTCGCGCAGATCGAGCGCGTTCCAGATGACGCATCGCATCGGGGGAAGTGCAATCCCGCCGGCGACAAAGAGGAGGTTCTTTCCTTTCCACTTTTCGAGGGGAAAAATATTTCCATACGGTCCGCGAAATCCGATCATGTCTCCCTCTTCACTCCTTGCCAGTGCGGACGTCACCCGACCGGTCTGGCGGAACGTGCATTCGATGTAATCCTTGCGAGTTGGAGGAGAAGCAATACAAAACGTCGATTCGCCTTCGCCGAAAATCGAATACTCACCGAACTGGCCCGCACGGAACTCAAAATTTTTCCTGGCGCTGTCGTCGATGAAATTGAGACGGAACGTCTTCACGCCGGGAGCTTCATCAGTGATCTTCTCAATTCGCATCAAGTATGGATTGTAGTTATTGCCGATGCTCATTCCAAGTGTCACGACACCTCGATCTTTTCGACTATTTCCTTGAGCTGTTCTTTTAGGTTCATATCTGCCGGACAAGCCCGCGAGCACCTGCCGCAGCCGACACATCCGGCGGTTCCGTAATCCTCCGGCCAGTATGAAAATTTATGCATCACCCGCTGACGCCACCGTGCCGATTGAGTCGGACGCGGATTGTGCCCCGATGTGTGAAGCGTGAAATTCGCGAACCCACACGAATCCCAGCATCGCAGGCGGACGCCGTTTTTATAATTTCCCTCGTCCTGGATGTCAAAACATGAACAGACCGGACAAACGTAAGCGCATGTGCCGCACCCGATGCACCTCAATGCCGCATCGTTCCATAATGGATGGCTGAACGCTTTTGAAAGACGCCTGGTTACTTCGCCTGTGGAGAAATTGTTTTCGACTTTCGCCAGAAACTTCTCTTTTTCAATTGTCTCACTGTCCGTGAAGAGACCGCCGTGAGCATTATGTAGCGCGTTCCCTTTCTCAGTTAAGATCTCCGCGTAATACGAATTATCACCGACCGGTGTTAAGAGTATATCGCTCCCCGAGGTATCGCCCGGTGATGTCTTCGCCGAAGTACAAAAACAGTATTCATCTGAATTCACACAGCTCATACTGATGATAGTCAGATTTCCTCTTCTCCGCTTGACGAACGTGTCGGGCGTGTCACGTTCGAAAAAGTCGGCAAGCAGCTTCATAGCAACAGCGTCACAGGGCCGGCTGCCGAAAAGGACCAATTCAGTCCCGTCAATCTCGACGGCGTGATCAACAATCTTGACCTCGCCGTTCACCTTCTCGTAAGAAATGAGCCTCTCGACTCTCGGGAAAAGGACAGCTTTCGGTGACTCAGTAGTCTGCACATAATCGAAGGTGATCGATTCGACGTCTTCTACTTTCTTAAAAAAGGTCTTATGCTTCACTTCTTGGGGCCCATATAGAATCCTGCCGTCAGACCGGACGGCTTCGAGGAACTTCAGGAGATTTTCGTGAGTGATATTCTTTTGAATGGTATTCATTTAATAAAATCTTCCGCGTCTTCCACTTTGAACGTTGCCATGGGCGCCTGCGAGTCGCATCGCAAGCCCGGCCTGTACCCGAAGTTTTGCTTCACGATGTTCGCCGCCTCCGTCGTCATCAGGCCGACACGTATCCCGACCGGACACGCGGCGCTGCACGAGCCGCACTCAACGCACCTTCCCGCAAGGTGCATTGCACGGTTGATGTGCCACTCAAAGTTCCCTAATGCGTGGGACGCGACGCAGACCCATTGCGGCTGGTTGTCGTCAGTGATGCACTTCTCGCAATAGCACAGGGGGCACGCCGCGCGACAGGCGTAGCATTTTATACAACGTGATAATTCATCGTTCCAATAATTAAACCGCCCCTGCGTGTCCAAATCTGAAATGGTTTTTATCTCCTTGCCCACCGACTCAGGGACAACCAGCTGATGACCCAGCGCGTATGCCTCGAGCCCGGAGTTGTCCTTAAGTTCAACAATCGAGTCGTTGTCAAAAGCGAGAGTAACGAGATCGGCGGACTTGATCTGGTTCTCGGAAATCAATTGTATGATAGTCATGACGACGGCAGGTGCGGCAGTTACGGCAGGGATTCCAAGCTTCCTGATTTCCGGTTTGAGAAGGTAGACCGCAAGGTTTTGCCTGCATCTTTCATCCCACACCAGGGATGATATGTGCGATGTATCTCGTACGAAGACAGGTCTTACGCGTCCGGCGCTTCCCTCGCCATAGCCGATAACGACGCCCACTTTTCCTGACCCGAGGAGATCCCCTGCCTTCTTCTGAAGTACCTCCGTCTGTGGATTCATTCGCACTCTTTCATGGATTAACTGTCACAGCCAGGATGTTCATCACGCTACCAACTCGTTCTTCATGACAGAAAAATCTTTAGATGGTCCGAGCGCGCGGACCTCTTCAACCGTCGAGTTGACGACCTCCGCCCATTTTGCGCCCTCGGCCGCGGAGACCCATGAGAATCTTACCCGACGCATATCAATTCCCATGAACTCCATAAGTTCACGAAAGACTATCCATCTGCGTCGCGCGTGGAAATTACCCGATGTATAGTGACAGTCGTTCGGATGGCAGCCCGACACGATCACTCCGTCCGCACCCTGCGCGAAAGCATTCAGCACCAAATTGTAATCGATTCGTCCCGTGCAGGGGAAGCGCATTATGCGGACGTTCGGCGCGTACTTGATCCTGCTCGTTCCGGTCAAGTCGGCTCCGGCATATGTGCACCAATTACAAACGAAAGCGACTATTTTTGGATCGAAGATTTCATTCATCAGGCAAATAGCTCCACGACTTCGGCATAGACCTGGTCATCAGTGTACCCTTGCAGATCGATCGACTTGGATCTGCAGAACGCGACACATGTCCCGCACCCCTGGCATAAACCAGGATTGACTCTTGCTACGGTCTTGATTAGTTGGCCGTCTCTCGTTCTGATTTCCTCACGTTCGATCGCGCTGAACGGGCATGCGGACTGGCACATGAAGCAGCCTGCGCAGGTGGAAAAGACCGGCGGGGCGGAACGATTCACGACGGCTATGATCGGCTCCCGGGTTAGTTCGTCGGCTGAAAACATTCCGACGACCTTGCTCGCTGCGGCTGATGCCTGGCCGACACTTTCAGGAATGTCCTTCGGTGCCTGGCACGCGCCCGCCAGAAATATTCCCGCAGTATTCGTCTCGACAGGCCTCAACTTCGGATGAGCTTCGGAGAAGAAGTCATGCGCGTCATAACTCACATGAAGTTTCTGTGCGAGGTCTTCAGCACCTTGATTGGCAACTGCGGCTGTTGCGAGCACGACCATGTCGGCTTCTATCTCCACCTGCTCGCCTGCAAGCAGAGTATCCGCGCCGCGAACGATCAACTTGCCATTGCGCTCGTAAACGCGCGACACCCTTCCACGGATATACTTCACATCGTCTTCCTCAATCGCCCTTCTGACAAATTCGTCATAACCCTTCCCGCCCGCTCGTATGTCCATGTAGAAGACGTAAGCTTCTCCGTCATGCACCTTGTGCTTATAAAGCATGGCATGTTTTGCCGTATACATACAGCAGATCTTCGAGCAGTACTCGATACCCTTTGCCGGATCGCGCGAACCTGCACACGCGATGAAAACGATTTTTTTCGGGAGCGATCCGTCCGACGGGCGTTTCATTTCGCCAAGAGTCGGACCTGACGCCGAAAGCAGCCGCTCGAATTGCAATCCTGATATCACATCCTTGTATTTTCCGTATCCATACTCCGGAAAGAACGTTGAATCCACGACGCTGAATCCTGTCGCGACTACCACCGAGCCGACCGGAATATCAATAAGCTCGTCTTGTTGATCGAGTTTTATAGCGTTTGCCGGACATTTCGTCACACAGAATTTGCATTTGCCGTTTTTGAAATAAGAGCAATGTTTCCTGTCGACCACCGGTTTGTTTGGAATAGCCTGAGGGAACGGGATGTAGATGGCGCTTCTCAAACCGAGGCCTGTATTAAACTCGCTGGGTATCTTCTTGATCGGACACGCGGTCGCGCAGTCCCCGCAGCCGGTACATGCTTTTTCGTCTATGCTTTTCGCTTTCTTGCGAATTCGGGCGGTGAAGTTTCCTACAAATCCCGTAAGACTTTCAAGCTCAGCGTAAGAATAGAGCGTGATGTTCGGGTGCTGGGCGATCTCAACCATACGTGGTGTGAGAATGCACTGCGAACAATCGAGTGTCGGAAATGTCTCGGACAACTGCGACATGTGACCGCCAATCGACGGATCACGTTCGATCAACACGACCTGTTTCCCCGCGTTGGCGATATCGAGAGCCGCTTGTATTCCAGCGATCCCACCGCCAATCACCAGCGCGGTCTTAGTGACCGGCACTTTTATAGGAAAGAGCGGCTTGTTGCGTTTCACTTTTTCCACCATCATCGAGACAATGTCGATCGCTTTCTCGGTGGTGGAATCCGATTTTGCATGCACCCAGGAGCAGTGCTCACGGAGATTTGCCATCTCGCAAAGGAAAGGATTCATGCCGGAGTCGGCACAGGCCCGTCTGAATGTCGGTTCGTGCATCCGGGGCGAACACGCAGCGACCACTACTCCGGTTAAGTTCTTATCACGTATCGAGTCGCGGATGAGAGCCTGTCCGGGGTCGGAGCACATGTATTTATAGTCTACGCTGTGCGCCACACCGGGAATTGCGGCGCATTCCTTCGCGACACGGCCGCAGTCGACAGTCGAGTTGATATTCTCGCCGCAATGACAGACGAACACACCGATTCGTGACATGGAGAGTATTCCTATGATCCTGCTTCTTTGGCCAGCGGTTTCTGCGGGACCTTGTTCCTCGCTTCAAGTCCCATTCTCACAAAATGCCTTTGAATGCCGAGCACATCCGGGCTAAGACCGAACGCCAGACCGATAGCCTGAGTTATATATATGACCGGGAGAGAAAATTTCTTCCCGGTTGTCCTTTCAACTTCCGATCTGCGCATGTCGAGATTCGAATGGCACATCGGGCAAGCAACCACGATCGCCTCCGCGCCGCGGATGAAGGCGTCTTCCAGAATCCGCCCGCATAGAATCCCGACTATGTCCGTCCTCGGGATCGACAGACTCGCACCACAGCATTCTGTTTTCATTCCCCAGTCGATAGTGGTCGCGCCAATTTTTTTCATAAGTCCGTCCATTACTACCGGGTCCTCAGGTTTGTCAGACCGGACAACATCAGGCGGCCGGACGAGGAGGCAGCCATAATAGCAAGCGACTTTGTGGGGAAAAGTATTCGGAATCGATTTGATAATATCAGGAGTGAGTACTTTGTCCAGAACTTCAAGAATATTCCTGATCTCAGTGTTGTCGTCGAGATTCATGCCGATCATGGCGGACACCTCTTCCCTCACGCCAGGGTCGGCGGCAAGCTCGTGCTTCGCGGACGCAAGCCGGTTAAAGCACGCTGCGCACGGAACGAGGACTTCATCCATTTCCTGCTTGACGGCCTGTGCCAGGATGCGGGCCGGAAGCGCGAGGGAGACAGCATGGTCAATTATGTGAGCCGAACTCGCACCGCAACAATTCCAGCCTTCCACTTCTCTCAGGTCCAGATTAAGAAGCGGTGCGATTGCGCGAAGAGATTCGGCATACTCCCGGGCCGATCCCTCTAGAGAACAACCGGGATATAATCCCATCTTCATCTGGTTTTCTCCAACCTGCCTGGTCCGCGGGAAAAGATCCGTGAGACAAGACGCCCGTGCAATCCGGGCCATAGAGAGAGTTTTCGTTTCACCAACATCGAAGGTGCAAGCAAAATGTCCTGAAGAAAATGCCGCGTACGGACCTTGTACTCGCCGATCAACCCTATTTCCCACATCCTGCCGAAAAGGCGGACGTTATCGATAAATGATTTATGAAATGCTACGATATCCCTTGCCCTCGGGTTGACCGCTCCTCGGCGGAGTGATTCCGAGCGGAGTACATCTATGATTCCGGGTAGATCGATTTCCATAGGGCAGCGCATGTCACAGGTGTGGCACGCGAGGCAAAGCCAGATGCTGTAGCTGCAAAGCAGTTTCTGATCCGCTGATTCAGTACCGACCTGAAGGAGACGCATGACGACGTTAGGAGCGATGTCCATACCCACGGCGGCCGGGCAACCTGCCGAACATTTCCCGCACTGGTAGCACTTCTGTGCGGAAATACCCGTCGACCGATTTACAAGGGCCGCGAGAGATTCACTCTCAAGAACATGCAATGCCAACGCAATACACCTTCCTCATTTGAGAGACAGATTCCTTTCAGACAAAACGCGGAAGGAGGGAATTAGCAATGCACGATTATCGGATCAGAGTGAAAGATATTCTAATTCAAAATCATTACCGGCACTGAGAAGAGAGATCAAACTGGAAGTGCCGGCTTTCAAATGGGTAGCGGCGACTAAGAGGCTTCCCTGACTACACGAATTTTGCCTGCTGCCACAACAACTACAACAGAAATTAATAAACTTGATCCAAAAATAAAATGAGGTTCATGCAGATCTGTGTCATCGATCCTGCACGCGCGCGAGGAGTTTGTACCGTTCCTCTTTCCAAATGACGGCAAGCTTTCGAAAATACTCAGAGAGCAGCTTCAACTCGTTTTCCGTGTACCCCGAAGCCAGCCGTTCCATGGCGCGTGACATAGAGTCAAACAACGGAGGGAGTTTCTTCGCGGCCTGTTTCGAGAGGACAACGACAGTACCCCTCCGGTCATCAGGGTTACGCTGCCTCTCGACAAGCCCCGCTTTTTCCAGCCTGTCGATCATCGTTGTGGTTGCTCCGGTTGTGAGTCCGGTAATTGACGCAAGCCTGGATGGGGTCGACGGCCCCCTGATCACGATCGCGTCAAGGCACTTCATGTCGCTGACGTTTAGACCGAGAATCTGGCCTGCCGCCTGGTGAAAGAGGACTGCACCGATAGAGTTTTCCCTCGTCCCCACGATTAACTCTCTCATAAGATCTTTTTTTCTCACCGAATTCATGCGACGCAGTCGTTGACTTTATCTTGAAAATCAAGTAACATCATCATAAAGATAACGGAAAGGGGCCATAATGGCAACAGTTCAGGTCCGCTATATCGTCCACGATGTCGACGCGGCCATTTCGTTTTACTGCGGGCATCTGGGATTCACTCTTGAAATGCATCCGGCACCGCCGTTCGCGATGCTGTCGCGGGGAGATCTCAGACTCGTCCTGAGTGCACCGAGCCCCTCAGGAGGCGGAGGCCAGTCCTTGCCTGACGGCACGAAACCGGAGCCGGGAGGATGGAACCGGTTTGCGATACAAGTCGACGACATCGCCGCCATGGTTGAGTCGCTAAGGTCGGCGGGAGCACATTTCAGGAATGAAATAGTCACAGGTGTCGGCGGAAAGCAAGTCATCGTCGACGATCCGTCGGGCAACCCGGTTGAGCTCTTCCAACCGACAATACCCGAAGCCCGGATGGGTCAGAAGTAATAATGCCTCCGTGCCCGCCGTACCGGGCAATACATTCGTCGGCTATTTGATCCTTCCCGCTATATCCGGTATTGCACTCTTCGGAATCAGGACTCCCAGCATTTTCAACTTGACGTAATCTTCGTTATAAAAATAGTAACCGGGGTGAGTATTATTTCTCGATCCTGATCCGGAGTCCTTAATCAAGTACCATTTCTTTCCGTCTTTCTGAGTATAACCGACAAGATGGATCCCGTGATCGTCACCGGTTGTGTGATTATAAAATCTGAATATTCTGGAATTTTCATCTATGTATTGAGACGGGATGTCGAACGACGGCACCACTGCGATCCCCGCATGGCCCTCGATCCCCGGTTCGGAGACATCGCCGAAAATTTCCATCGTGTATCCTGAACGGACCGCGCCGTCTATCGCCTTCATGAATTCATCAAGCCTGACGTTGAAGTACTCCTTTCCATGCCACCAATTGTCGGGGACGTTGTATTCGACCCAAGTGTCGTACGGCCGGTCCGAAAACGAAACCAGAGGGACATACTCATCCAAATCGAGCTTCACAACATTCTGGAAGTACTCTATCGGTGACATCACCTTACCGTTGACCTCCACTTTTTCAGGTGGAACTCCGAGAAAGTGATTCAAAATGGATTTGACAGTCGACTCTACATCGGATTCATTCCATGCATTCGAAGCCCTGACGCCCTTCAAATACGAATCGAGTTCCGCGAAAAGTTTAGAATGATCATGGAACGGCTGTCCGTTTAACAGGCCCGTGTAATCATTTTCAGGAACCACTCCGTGTTTTCTCCACGCTCGGAGCACGGCCGTCGCCTGCGAGCCCTCTCCGAACGTCTGGTCGCCTCTCGATTTCACATAGCCGAGCGCCTTTTCGACGTACTCCCAATAGACCGTAAACATTTCAGAAAACTTCATTTTCTTCCCCGACAGCCGGTAGACTTCCGATTCAAGAAAGGAGGTTGTTGAGAAGCACCAGCAAGTGCCCGTATTTCCCTGTGAAACCGGAGGATTGTGCCACATCTCCGTGAACTCCCCGACGGACTTCGGCGGATCAAATCTCGTGAAGTCAAGGGAAATCGACTTTTCCTGCGCCACGCTCTTCGGAGTATAGAACTTATCCAGCGAAGAGCTAATGGAGTCATAAAATTCATTTTTGGGTTGAACAAAGATCGCACTATCATGTTGGACGATCTGGGAAAAAGTATTTCCGGAAACTGAAATTAGAATCGCGAATATGACAAGACTAATTGTCTTCATTTGCGTCACCTCTGGGATTTGTCGAATAATAAAATTGAATATGGCAACAGCTTGGGTAGTGGTGATGAGAGGTCCCGAATTCGGATTGAATTTATCAACATGCCCTGAGTTGCTTACGGATGAAAATTTATCCCCTGGATGGTGGATTAACAAGGGATTTCGTGATCGGCCGGTCCTTCTTGACTTCAAACGTCGAACTTACTAATATAAACTCGGTTTCAGGTAGACATTCACCCTCATTAAGTAGCTATTTAGTTTCTTTACTGAATTACTCTCTCAACGAAGAGCATTTCCAATGATAGAATCAGGTCGTACCTTGATCATCGGGATTGCGAAGTCCGAAGTTGCGAACCTTGTGTTTCTGAATCGTGTCCGTTTATTAGATTTCCGCGGACGCATTAACGCTGAGATACAATCGCAGGAGCTCGTACATGTTGAGGAAGACCGCAAATCGAGACCATGACTAGATCAGACGGGAGTCACTGATGCATGCGGGCATCCCTGTTTTAGGGGTGAGTATTTTTGCGGCGATGTCGCTGGCGGCAACGCTTCTCAACTCCGCGTTTGCCTTGTTTGTACTGTTGAAGAACCCTCACGGAACCGTGAACCGGTTGTGGTCCCTCTCGATAGCGTGTCTCGTTCTCTGGGGAATAGGCGAGTTCATAATGCGCGTGACGCCTGATGTGCAGACTGCGCTGGTGGTGAACAGCATCTGTGGAGTGGGATACACAATCCTGCCGTCGTTCTTCCTCAACTTCACTCTCGAGTTCAGCGGACACAGTCCCCGCGGAAATAAATGGATGTATCTCCTGATCTTCTTCCCCGGCATCGTTTTCTCCATCCTGCAGTTTGTGGGATTCATTACAACCGCGATCTATCTCCCGACGGGTTTCTGTCCCACGCCCTATCGCTACTATTTCATTTATATATGCTGGGTCGAGATATGGTTTACCTGGGGATTGTACCTGTGTTATGAGAGATTCAGATCGATGAAGTTGAAACAAGAGCGCTATCAGGCGCTGTTCCTCCTGATCGGGGTGTTGATCCCAATCGTCCTCGCAGGTGTCGTAGATGTGTTTCTTCCGTTTCTCGGTATACAGACGCTGCGGCTCGGTACAGTAGCGAGCACCGCCACCGCAGCGGTGGTCACCTACGCGGTCCACAAGTTCCAGTTAATGTCGCTCACGCCCGCGACGACCGCAAGATTCATCATCGACGCAATGCAGGACATAGTGGTCGTGACCGATATGGACGGATACGTGCTGTTCTCTAATATTTCATTCAGAAGAGAAGTCTCCGACTTCCTTCCTCGCGGAATGCACATTCGGGATTTTATTGAGGAAGGCGGAAACTTTGTCGAATCGTTGCGCGACTCTACGGCCTCCGCAGGAAGGACTATTTTATTTGAAAAAAAATGCCGCCGGGCTAACGGGAAGACGTTTGAGGCTTTGATATCTGTTTCCGGTGTTGAAGACCGCGGCGAGACAATAGGTTTGGTATTCCTTGTGCAAGATATCACCGAGAAGAAGCGGCTTGAAGCGTCCGCGTTTCGATCCCAGCGGCTCGATAGTCTCGGAACGCTCGCCAGTGGGATAGCGCATGACCTGAATAATGTTCTCACTCCCATTTTACTCGCTGTCGAGAGACTGAAGGCCAATTCGGGTGACGAGCTGAACGGAAGACTTGTCGACATCCTGGAGGCGAACACGCGCAGAGGAGCAGCACTCGTAAAACAAATCCTGACGTTCTCAAGGGGCACTATGGGCGAAGCTAAGGACGTAAGAATTAATGATTTGATAAAAGCGACTTGCGATATAATGGAGGAGACTTTTCCAAAATCAATTCAGATAGTCCTCGATCTTCCAGCCGAGCCTATTATTGTACACGGTGATGAGACCCAACTCAGCCAGGTGGTGTTGAATCTCGCGGTTAACGCGCGCGACGCGATGCCCTCCGGCGGGTTGTTAAGTATAGGAGTGGAAAGAGTCGAGGCAGACGAAGGATTCATCAAATTAAACCCGGATGCGAAATCCGGTTCTTACGCGGCCATTACCGTCTCCGATTCCGGGACAGGCATTGCGCCGGAGATCATCGACAAAATATTTGATCCGTTCTTCACCACGAAAGAAATCGGCAAGGGAACCGGTATCGGTCTGTCTACGGTCGCAAGGATATTAAAGACGCACAACGGATTCGTAAACATATACAGTGAGCCGGGGAAAGGGTCATCGTTCAAGGTGTATTTGCCGGCATCCGGAGCGAAAGCCGATGTCAAGCTGGTCGCCGCGCAAAGGCCGCCGGGCAAAGGCGAATATATTCTTATTGTCGACGACGAACCGTCGGTCCGAAGCGTCACCCAGTTTGTCCTGGAATCAAGGGGGTATAAAACGTTACTGGCCGAAAATGGATTAGAGGGCGTCGAGCTTTTCAGAAAGAACACAGAACGCATCGCGGCAGTAGTGATGGACAATTCAATGCCAGGGATGGATGGATTTGAGGCAGCCAATGAAATAAGGAAGATCGATCCGAACTGCAGGATCATTATGCAGAGCGGCCTTCCTAGTTCCGACAAGAGCGAGTCTTCACCGACAGGATCTGTTTTCCTGCCAAAGCCTTTTACAGAGCAGCAGCTTCTCCAGACACTGCATCAGGTGATTGCGGGGTCGCGCTGAGAAGCCATGTGATTATGCCGCCTGCTTATCTCTGAACAGCGTGTGCCCTTTCACGAGCCATGACACCCCGAACGAAATAAGCGCAATCGACTCGAACACAAGTACCGGTCTCCCCTGTGCGAGAATCGTATGTGGGTAGAAAGCGATTTGCACAATCATTGCGATTACAGACAACAGCATGACGAGTCCGCAGCCGATGTAAATCATGTTACGTTTCTTCTTCTCTTTGCCGAGGATACCGCGGTGCCTGGTAAACAGAAAGATGGAATTAAATGAAAGAAACAAAAGGAATAGTACAGAAAATGCGAGATGGACATACTGCGACACATCATCAGGCGTGAGGAAAACACCCACTCTCACCGCTTGACCCGAGAACGGAGAAGTCGGGTAAGCGATGATTCCCAAAGCGAACACACCGCTCAGATTTGTGACGATGTCGTCGATTAGTTCATAACCCTTGTATGAGATTAAGAAAATTGCCACAGCGAACAAAAGTCCGACGAGGAAGTCGCGCATGTTCGTATAATAGTAGCTGCTGAGGGAACCCTGGAGGATCGAGCCGGTCTCAACAAGTCCGCCCAGCACAATGATGAATGGTAATCCGATTGCAAGAATTCCGACGATGCGTCGCATCGACAGGTAAGAGTGAATCAAAGTGATGTTTCTGTCTGATTGTTTCATATGAATCGCAGGTTTAGTTGAGTATTTCGTGAGGAGTGATCTGAAATCGCCAATCGCCGGCAATGTCTCATCGGAATATTTATATCAATCATTAAATCAATTCGAGCTTCGGTCACGTCTTCCATGAAGGGACTGCCGTATCGTCGCGTAAACCAGCATAATGCGACGGGCCCGCGTTCATGAGATCTCTATTCATTCGGCCACCCAGAATGGCTCCTTCGCCGGCACAAACTCAACCGGCACTTCATTTACAAAAGTCCTGAGCCACCGCGCGCATTCCTCCATTCCTGCCTGCTCCGACGGTATGTGGCCGAGAACGATAAGACCTTTCTTGTTATTCTCGGTTACTGCGTCGGCGGCATACTCGATCGTTTCCCATTCGTGTCCTTCACCCATGATCATGACATCTACTCCAGGGAACTGAAAGTAGCGCCGGTTCGAATCGAATCCCGGGAATCCCTCGGAAAGACTGACAGTTGAAACTTTCGCGCTTGAGTCCCCGATGACACGGAGTGTGTGTATTCCAAGTTTTTGCTTCAACGACAATGCAAGTTCTTTTAATGTGGTGGGCTGGAGATGGAAGACGTAGTCATTATCCTTGTCTTTGAACTCTTCCCAGCCGAGTGCGTGGATCATCCCGGTATGTATTCCATCAGGCCGTCGGGCGTGCCAGTGATCGTGAAACCGCCATATTATGAGATGATGTTCCTTAATGAAAGCCTGCTTTGCCACGTACACCGGATCGTTCAACAGTTTCGTGGTCTGGTCCTCGTGACCATAGAATGTGGGTTCGTGAGTTATGATGAGGTTGTCACCATCAGCCGCTGCGCGCTGAAGTACATCGAGTGTGGACATCATCGTCACGGCAATTCCCCTTACCGTATCGCTCGAATCGCCGGCCTTGAAGGTATCGACCGTCGGCTCAAACCATGATACACCGACATTCTTCTTTATGCGCTCGATAACCTGCTCGGCAGTCGGTTTACTCACCTGCGCCAGAGTAGAGCAAGAAATCAGAGTCATAAGAAGACCGATTCTAATCAGCATGAATCCTCCATTGAAGATTAATACTCAATCTTTCGCCCACCTTAGAATAACTTGTCTAGGTTTGATCTCACCGCCCTGGCTGTCATTCAAATGAAAATTTATTGGGCGGCAGGTGGAATGTCAAATTTAATCGTGACCGCTCACATGGCTTGCCCACCATCCGGAAAGAATTTTGCGGTCATAGCCGTTGAATTCGCAGAACACTTGAAATAGGATGGCGTCATTTCACCCTCGCAGGCAAGATCGGAATTTCTACGATCCCATCTTCGACCGCGACGTAAATACAAGCCTCTTTAAACCCTATCCCTCCGGGCGCGAGTCCGATGGATGTCTTCAGATCGTTCTTTGAAAGACTTTCCTTCTTGCCGGTCGAATCAATTCTTACGACGTTCTTGATTGTGCTGACATATAACACTTCGCTGCTGTCCATGCACATGTAGAACATTTCCGGATTCTCACATAATACCTCCGGCCTAACATAATTCGCATTCGCTATCAAGGGGAGTTTCACTATCCGATTCCTGTCGCGGATGTAAATATTTTTCCCGAGATGGTCGATGCAAATTGCGGTCAATGCAAAGTCACCCTTTGAGCCGACCGAGTATATGATTTCCTTATTCCCACGGGGAGTAATCTTGTAAACGATGTTCTTGATATCATCGGCGACAAAGATGCTCCCGTTCCTGTCGAGCTTGACGTCAAATGATCTCGTGAATCCGTCAGCGATTATCTTACTAGTGCCGTCGGGCGCGATTTTCAAAAGCTTGTCGCCGGTAGTCACAAGCGCGTTGCCGCTGTCGTCAACAGTGATGCCCGGACCGATGAAAGTGCCATGGAGGGTCGTAAGTCTGGTGATGCCTCCATCAGGTGCGACGAGAGAAAGCGTACCGTCTCCGTTTGTGGGCGCGGTCACCATGTACATGCCGCCTTTGCCATCGAACGCGATACCGTACGGCCTGTCGCCGG
Source organism: Candidatus Kryptoniota bacterium (assembly GCA_036567965.1). Taxonomy (NCBI): domain Bacteria; kingdom Pseudomonadati; phylum Candidatus Kryptoniota; species Candidatus Kryptoniota bacterium. The sequence continues at coordinate 19,228 of DATCTN010000026.1, read as the reverse complement.
ATGTCCTGAGAAAGTAATTCTGAGCATCGACATTGAGTACCGAGATCAGGATTATCAATGCAGCAGTTTTCGAAGCGGACATATACGATTTCATTTGAAATTATCTCGTCGTCATTTGGTTGGAACATTCTCCATTGCAGCGTCGATGATCCAACCCATCAAGTGAATCATGCGAATCCCCTGACGCAAGAAAGTTAACTATCGAAACTGGTATTGGCAATCTTGCAGTCGACCGTCAGGAATATTACCGGGAAATCAGCGCGGCAACCTCTTCCGATCTGGCTGTTGGCTCCCAGATTCTCCGTTATCCCTTAAGTTCAGCTTCTCATTGACATCCGCTGACTGATGCGGGAGAGATGCTGGTACGGCTTGTGAGCGTTGGAACGCATGTAGCGGCACTCATGAATTACGCTCGCAGGCTCAGGACAGCAATCTTGAAATCCTGTCTTTTAGTGCCATCATATACCAAATCAGACCGGGGATGTATAGATATAGGCCGGATAGCCTGACGTTTTCCGGCCAGAATTTTTGAATGTTCATCCGCAATTATTTCTGCCCGTTGTTATTGAACGTAGAGGGAGCGAATGTGACCGAAGTGATCCCCGTGATCGGTATGCTTCGGACTTCGTTGTTCACCTGGAATGCCACGCTGTCCGCACTTGCGCCTACAAAAATACCCGAAAGCGTGGTCCCGTCCGTGAGGATGAGCTTGTCTTGTGTATCACCCGAAGCAGGGGGCGTCGCGCCGCTCGGCTTCTCGACAACGACGTAAACATTTTGGTCCGGGAGATAATTGTAGTAGGTCCCATCATAGTAGTAATATGCGAGCGGTCCGACATGAAAAGTCATGAATCCAAAAGGAAGAACTCTTATCCGTGCGCCGATCGGTGCCGGAATCAGGACATATCCATGTCCCCCGCCTCTATAAAAATACCCACCGCTGTAGAAATACCTGCGTCCGCCTACGATTACAGGATACGGGTTGCGCACAGGTCTAACTACGCGCGTGCCTCTGCTTCCCTCGACGATGACGCGCCTTCTCTGTGCGCTCGCCTCGGGAGAAATCGAGAGTGCCAACATCACTACAACCGCTGAGAAAATGGCGGCGCGAAAAGTTGAATTTCGAATGCTGTTCATTATTCTATCCCCACTTCAAATATTTTTAATCTACTCATGTGTCAAATATTTGACTCTGAGAACCAGGGAGCAGTTTAATCGGTTGGGGGACTTTGGTGTGATACAGAATGGAGGAAGCGCTTCGCAAGAAAAGGCTAATCGAAGAATTGGCATTCCCCGACTAGTCGAGGTGAGCCAATTACTTTACTACTTAGTTACACATTGAAATCTTTCTCTATCTCTTGACACGCCCGCGGAATGATGTGTTTCCCCCACGAGACGGCGGTTATAGCAGCGGTCTCACTGTTGTCACACCGATCAGATTGTCTATGGTGCTGCTGGAACTTAAAGTGATGACCCTATCTCATCCTTCTAAACCCGGTGCGACAGGAGAAATTCATGGAATCATGGCTGTCGAGTCAAGATTATTTCATCTTCTCAATTCTCGCCGCCCATCCGCCACCCGGGGCAAGATGAACATTCAACTTCTCACCTGACGAGATCTCCATTTCTCTCTTGTTATAGTCTGTCGCATCGCGATCGGCGTTTATCCCGTCTTCAAAAATAACGGCCCGGTATTTCCCCTTTGCGAGAAATGAAAAATCGAGAGCGAGATCTCTCGGCGTCCAGTTTGTCATCGCTCCGACATACCATGTAGTTCCCTTGCGCCGGGCGACGGCAGCATATTCTCCAACTTCACCATCGAGAGGGACTGTCTCTTCGAATATTGTCGGCACTTTCGTTATGAACTCGGTGCACTCCTTCTCTCTCATGTAAATAGTCGGATTGTCCGAAAGCATCTGGAGCGGCACGAAATACATGACATACATAGCCAGCTGCTGGCAGCGAGTACCCTGGCTCATCGGCATCGAGTTCACCGGTCTGAACGCATCTCTCGTGGCATTTCTCATCGCGCCCGGTGTGTAATCCATCGGACCGGAGAGCATGCGAATGTAAGGAATGCTCACGAGCTCCCTCGACGCATCGTCTGCAGACCATTTGAGATACTCCATTCCCCTGACGCCTTCGTTGCCGACCACATTCGGGTATGTCCGATGAATCCCTGCAGGCTTGAACACTCCGTGGTAATCGACGAGGAGATGATACTCAGCCGCCTTCGCGGCGATTTGGTAGAGAGAACTTACAGCGACCTGGTCGTCACGGTCTGTAAAATCAATCTTGAAACCTTTCACTCCCATTTTTGAATAGAGTGGAAACACCGTGTCCATCTGAACCGCCGTCGCGTGCCAGGTTGCCCAGAGAATTACTCCCACATTTTTCTTCTTGCCGTAGTCGACAACTTCCCGGAGATCCAGAGCGGGTATTATTTTTGTGAGGTCCATTGCCGGTGACCAGCCCGCATCTATAATGATGTATTTGATTTTGTATGCGGACGCGAAGTCGACGTAGTATTTACAAGTCTGTGTGTTGATGCCGGATCTGAAGTTGACGTTAGAAATATTCCAGTCGTTCCACCAATCCCACGACACCTGCCCCGGCTTGATCCACGAGATATCCGAAATTTTAGGAGGCGCAGCCAGCTTTTGCACTACATCGTTGTTCAGCAAATCTTTGTCGCGGTTACCGATTGCGACGATGCGCCACGGGAAACTCCTGGTGCCGTTTGTCTTTGCGATGTAGTCGGCTCTTTTCGTGGGGATATAATTTATGCCGTGGAGTTCCGCTTCGAGCGGATACGGCGCATAAACGCCCATGAAACCTTTACCGGTTTGATTAAGCCCGAGATACATTCCAGGATAGTCCTGCAGGTCAGCCTCGAGGATCACTAGTTTCTTCCCGTTTCCCGGATCGACTAAGAGCGGCAGAAACGCCAGCGAATCCTTTGCGAACTGGGAAGTCTTGATTTCCCTGTAGAGCGCCTCGAATGATGAATTGAAGATCTTACCGTTCCTGTAATCGTTCATATATGGAACGAAAGCTTTGTAGTCGTCGGAAAAATTGAAGGTCGCTTCTTCATTCTTCACGACGATCTCGCCTTCCTTCTTCGTGAAGAATCGATACGCCACAGCATCGTCATACACTCTGAAGATGACACCGAAGTCGTCGGCGCAGTTCAATGTGAGCTGGTTGTACCTGTCAGGAATTATCGACTTGAAATAGTTAATCGCAGGAAACGAAGAGTCTTTCTCTTCCCTCCTCGATGAGATTAGCCTGGCGCTGTCTCCGAGCACTTCGCCATCATCAAGCTGCAATGAAATCGTAGACGGCGAAATTAACTGTTGGCCATTCTCCTGAACTGACCATTCGATCTTAATTCCCACATCGATTTTCATATTGATATTACCGTTCGGAGATTTTAGATCGAACGAAGTTTGTGCTGACAACAGTGAGGGAACTAAAAGGAGAAGGAGTCCTGCAATATAGATCTTCTTCCGAATCAGTTCGGGTATTCGTGTAGAAATCGTCATGGTTGCCTCCGGTACAATGAAAAGATAGCACACGTGCCGCTTGCCGCAAAATAAACTTTTAGGCAGCATCCTGCAGACATATCTAGAATAATCAAGAGGGAGATAAAACAGAATTGTTACGAATTCTCAATGACATTTGCCCTGCGTCACCTCCCTGATATACACGCGGAGGGAATCGAAGTTGTATGATCGTCTGGATCAGGCGGCAGGTTGAGGAAACTCAAGCCGAATCTAAAGACACTCTTCATGTCGGGTTACACCGCCGGCATGTTAGCACCGCAGGGCGTACTCCAGGACATGTCCCAGTTTCTGCTGAAGCCTTTGAAGCAGGAAGATTTGGCCGAGCGCGTGAGAGTGGTGTTGAGCAGGTAGTTATCCTACCTCGGAATTATTTTTCATATTTCTCGCTGTCGAGCGTCCCCATTTGCTGGGGTGCATACCGGTCACCGGCGACGGATCCGGGAGGAACCATCTGCTCGATATCTGCAATGTCATCATGAGAAAGTCTGACTTCGAGAGCTCCGAGTGCCTCCTTGAGTTGTTCGCGTGTGCGTGAGCCGACCAGAGGGACAATATCGGAGCCGCGGGAGAGGACCCACGCAACGGCTAACTGTGCCACGCTGCAGCCGTGCGAAGTTGCGATGCCCCGCAGCGACTCGACGAGTGCGAGGTTGCGATCGACATTATCGCCGCTGAAGCGCGGCATGTGACTTCGCATGTCCCGTTTGCCGGCCGACTTTTCTCTTGACCAGTGTCCGCTCAGGAGCCCGCGTGAAAGTACGCCGTATGCAGTAACGCCGACGCCGAGTTCGCGACAGGCGGGAAGAATTTGCGGCTCGATACCGCGTGAGAAGAGTGAGTATTCTATCTGAAGATCGACGACCGGGTGAACGGAGTGCGCGCGCCGTATCGTGTCTGCGCCCACTTCCGACAGACCGATATGCCTGACATAGCCGGCCTTCACCATATCTGAAATCGCTCCGACCGTTTCTTCGATGGGCACAGTCGGATCGATACGGGACGGGCGATAAATGTCGATATAGTCCGTGCCAAGTCGTTTGAGCGAATAGCTGAGGAAATTCTTCACGGAGTTCGGGCGTGCGTCGAAACCGACGTACGCTCCCGAAGGGTCACGCATACCGCCGAACTTGACGCTGAGAAGGTATTCGCTGCGCGTTTTGCCGTGCAGAGCTTTTCTGAGAAGCATCTCATTGCTTCCCATCGCGTAGAAGTCGCCGGTATCGAGAAGATTAATGCCTGCATCGAGCGCGGCATGGATAGTGGCGATGCTTTCCGATTCGTCGGCAGGACCGTAGACTTCCGACATTCCCATACACCCGAGTCCGATCGCCGGAACACTGAGCGTTCCAAGTTTATGAGTTCGCATCTCTTTGATTCTCCTGTGTGTGAAACTCGCGAAGGTAAATACGGTGATTGCATGGAAGGTTCGCAAGGACTGAAGAGAAGTTGCCTGGCGAATGCTGTTACCTCGCGAAGGTAGCTCCGCCTTTTTCCAAGAAACCCTCGCAAGGTTTCAGACCCGGCCGCTTCCCTAATCACCCTCAAGCGTTAACTCTGCAATTTCTCTGTCCATAACATATTCATCCATCAAAGTCTTATACTCTCGCGGGTCTCGATAATACACGTCTCTCAATCTAAGGTCGGACAAAACCGGCTCTCGGATTCCGAGCCATACCGAATAGTCCGAGTATTCCCAATCTTCGGGCTTTGAGACAAGACCAGCCGCAACCGGGTTGTAATGTATATACCTGCACAATCGAACGGCATATTCGTCCGATATTATTTCCAGGCCCTTAGCTCTTCCCTGAAATAGCGTGCCGCTGTGGCCTGTCGATAGATTGATCGCCTGAGTATAGGCGTTGAACACCGTTTGGAGAAAGCCGGAAATAGATCCGCGCACATTTTGACGAAGAAGAAGATGATAATGGTTAGGCATGAGACAATACGACATTATCGAGACTCCATAATTGGAAAGATATTTCTTGAGCAGGCGAAGACACGAATCATAACTGGCCGGACCGATGAAAATGTTTTGCCTGTTCGCGCCACGGTTGTAAACATGATAGTATTTTTCGTCTTGGTATTTCAAAGCCTGGAACCCTGCGAAGGTAAATATGGCTGTTCGATGAAAACGAAACAAGCTTGCAACCTTGCGAAGGTAACGACGCTTGAGCTCTGAAACCTTCGCAAGGTATCCAGGAACTCAACGAAACGTCATGGCTGTTGAGATAACATGAGACTTCATTTAGGTCGTCACGTGTTTGGCCTGGCTGCCATAGCCTACGGCGTTATAACTCTGAACTGGCATCAGATTGAGGCGCTTGGGAATATTTCAAATCCCGAAATCCTGGTATACATTTTGGGCATCTTCGAACTTATCGGCGGCTTCGCAATACAATGGCAGAGAACGATGAGGTTCGGAGCCGTGATACTTGCGGCGATCTTTTTGATATTCTCACTTTACTGGATACCGCAGATCATTAAGACGCCTCTGTCCTTCGATAACTACGGCAACTTTGGTGAGCAATTTTCCATTCTCTTAGGCGGCGTCTTTGTTTTTGCATCCACTATTCTAAGTCATCCGGAAGTAGCGGCAAAGATAGAAAGAGCTGCGTACATAAGCTATGGGATTTGCGTTATTTCATATTCATTATATCAGCTCTTTTATCTCAACTATACGGCAAGCTTAGTTCCGAAGTGGATTCCTCCCGGTCAGATGTTCTGGACGGTAGCTACGACAATTGCATTTGCACTTGCAGCTATCGCCATACTATCAGGTCGCTCAGCTCTTTTGGCGTCCAGGCTGCTCACAACAATGCTGATCGGATTCGGTGTGTTGATATGGGTGCCGGCATGCGTAATCCATCTGCATGAGATGAGTAACTGGGTCGAGAACGCTTCGAATCTTGCAATGGCCGGATCGGCGTGGATCGTGGTCGACTATCTCAGCAAGAAGCGCTCTGCTAAAGCGACTGCTTGAACGCTCATGCTAAGGAGTGGAACTCCTTCGCAACTGTGCATAGTCTTTGTCAGCAGCGGGCCTTACAAAATCAATAGAGGCGAGATTCCCAAACCACTTCCCTGTGTCTTGTCCGGCCTCTTACATTGCGATTCGTTCCGGAACGCGGATAGCGCTGCCAGCGTTACCATAATCATGAGATTCGAATTCATATCGGTGCGCGAGGAGTTGAGACCCTACATTCAATCCATCTGGATATTTGAGAGCCCGGTAGGGATGCTCCCGTCCGACAACAACCTTGCCGCACCGAATGGCTGTCCGAAATTAATTTTCAATTATGAAAATTCAATTACCTCTATTGTCGAAGGACGGGTTCAGGAAAGTCGAGAACACTGTCTATATTTCGCCGGCACCCGGGACTGCTCCGCAGTCCTTCGCACAAAATCCGGGAAGGCATGTTGTATTGGAATAGAGTTTTACCCGCACGGAGCGTACCCTGTTTTTGGAATACCGATGGCCGAAATGACCAATCGGCTTTTGCCTGCCGAACTTCTTTCCGCTGAGTGGCATCTAGAAGTACGCGACATCCTTCCTGAACTGAAAAGCGCAAAGGAAGCGGCAGATTTCATTCAATCCCAACTCGTCAGGCTGTTAGGAAAGAGGCGGCTCAGAAATACTATCGTGGAGTATTGCATCAACTCATTGAAATCGACAAACGGTCTCATGACGATTGCGGATTTAGAACGCAAGACCGGCTACACGCGCCGCCATCTGGAAATTCTCTTCGGGGATCATGTCGGTTTCTCTCCGAAGGTACTGGCAGGAATTTTTCGCTTCCAGAAGTTTTATAAGAAATGGGCTTACGGCCGGTCGTTCGATGAATTCAAAGACGAACTCTACAAGTATTATTATGATCAGGCACATTTTACGAAGGAATTCAAGAGGATGACCGGATTCCCACCTAAGTTTTTTGCCACCGAAGTTTCCAACGAGTTTGGGCGCCAACTTACCATCCGTTAACATTTCGCATTTTTACAATTTGTTAATCTAAGAGAGTCATATCTTATTTTTAAGGTTTTGATCCTAAGCTATTGGGATCATTATTAACAATTAATTTTTGTATTAATCATGGCACAGGAGGAGAGGAAAAAATCAGTGAAGACAATCGAATTTAAGTTTGAACGAACAATCCCCGCTCCGCTGGGTGAGGTTTACGATGCGTGGCTGAACCCAAAGATCTCCGGCAATCCTTGGAATGCAGCCGAAAAGTTTATGTTGGATCCGAAAGTAGACGGGCTCTTTTACTGGACCCTCAAGGGAACGTCCCATTACGGCCGATTCACCGAGATCGAGCGACCGGGTCGAATTCAACATACCTGGGTGTCACCAAGTACGTTAGGACAAGAGTCAATGGTTACCCTGACCTTTAAGAAACAGGGAGTAGACATGCTCATGACCCTCGTGCACTGCGACCTTCCGGATCATGAGCTGGCAAAGGGACACGAGAAAGGGTGGAACTATTTTTTGGAAATTTTTTGTGAGCAATTGGGAAGTGGCTCACGCAAGAAATACCGCTGGGATGACGCTCATACGCCTGTGAAGAAATAATGAGGAGAAAATGAAATCGAAGTTTGTTTACGTCAGTTACATCAAAACGACACCAGAGAAATTGTGGCAGGCACTTACCACGCCGCAACTTATGAAGCAGTATTGGATTGGCATGGACACTGAAACCGATTGGAAAATCGGCTCTGCTTGGATGATGAAGTTTCCAGACGGGCGAGTCGCTGACGCAGGAGAAGTTGTTGAATTTAGTCCACCTAAGCGCATGGTAATTAAGTGGCGTAACGAATGGAAACCGGAAATGAAGGAAGAAGGATTTTCACGTTGCACATTTGATTTGGAACGGGCGGATGGAGCCGTAAAGCTGACAGTTACGCACGGAATAGATGTTCTGAATTCTAAGTTCATCGAATCTGTATCCGGTGCATGGCCAATTTGCCTTTCCAATTTGAAGTCACTCCTTGAAACGGGCGATGTCGTTTTAAAAGAAAACCCTCGGCACGATTGAGGAAGGCTGAAACTACTTTTTAGATATCTTCCCTAGACACCTTGGGGATGCCTCACGCAAGAGAAAGTAAAGGAGTAATCATGGCAAACGTAATTTTTGGAAATCATTCGTCGGTTCTAATTCCGCGGCAAGATCGAGACAGCATTCGCAAATTTTATTGTGATGTGCTCGGTGGCAGAATTATGAAAGCGGATCCCGAAAGGGACTTCATTCGTTTGGGAGAAAACTTCTACATCGGGTTTCTCTATGGGGATGTCGCTGATGAGAGCGAGTTCTTACGAAGTAAGAGAGCTATTTGGCTAGAAATCAAGTCCGACAACGTGGAGGATATGAGCCGAAAAATTGTCGAGTCCGGTCTTGTCAGGAAGCTTGAGGTACCGGACCATCACCTTTACTTCCAGGCTCCGGGAGGTCAATGCCTCCGGCTAGTCGGAATCGACGAGGACCTCTCCTTTTATGAGGGGGCAGGAGAAGGCCCGGACGTGGCAAAGGTAAAAGAGGCCATCAAGAAGGAGGCAATGAAGAAATGAGTTACGGAATTAACCATCAAGTGGGCATTAAGGCATCACCGGAAGAAGTCTACAAGGCTTTAACCGAGACCGAGAAGCTCGCTCAGTGGTGGACAACGGACACGAGAGGCAACGGTGCAAAGGTCGGGGACACTCTTGAATTTTAGTATAATGGCTCCTGCCAGAAATTAAATGTCAAGGAACTTAAGCCGGGAAAGCGTGTCGCATGGAAATCACCGAAGGGGCAAGGTAACGACGAATGGGAGGAGACCGAAGTCACCTTCGATTTGTCGACGGATGAGAAGCAGACCTTCGTTCAGTTTCGGCACTCTGGCTGGAGAGAAAGTACGGACTTTCAGGGTCATTGCTCGATGAGATGGGCTGTCTTTTTGTTGAGCCTCAAAGACTTGCTCGAGAGGGGAAAAGGGCGTCCGTACCCCTATGACCTTGAGGTTCATTACCGTTGAGGGTATGGGAAAGGACAGCCGCTACCGATGCCACCGTTAGCTCGGTGAAGCCACCTTGCGAAGGTATGCCGGCTCTGACGACCTTCGCAAGGTTGTCCGGCGCCGCTTTCGTCGTATTGTACCACTACTTAAATGGAGAACTTCTTCATGAAATACGCATGCTTTGGATATTTTGATCAAGAGAAGATGGACGCTCTTTCAAAGGGTGAATTGGATAAAGTCATGAAGGAATGCGAGCCATATCTAAAAGGACTCTACGGCTCTGCGGAATTCCTGATGGACATCGGCGTAAAAACCGAATCGGTTACACTCGGCCATCATGACGGGAGAATAGAAAGAGTAGACGGGAATACGAAGACGGAAAGAGGCAAAAAGATAGGCGGCGTTTTCATAATTGAAGCAAAGAATATGGAAGAGGCAATCGAAGCAGCAAAAAGACATCCAGCCCTGGGCAATGTGTCAGGCGCAGACTTGGGATGGTCTGTCGAGATACGAGAGATTTATACGTACGTGATAAAGTGAAAGGGAACGGGGAGCAAGCTTGCGAAGGTGACTCTGAGTTAGCTCGGGAACCTTCGCAAGGTCGCTCGGATTCAAAAAAGGATCCCGGTTCGTTCTGCAAGAAGTGCAGAATAATTCTCCTTCATCTTACCTGACAGGAAACTTTTTTCGATAAGCTCGTTCCATCGTGGAATAGCATGCCGAATCGAGCCCGTGACATTTTCTATCGTCCTGTCATTCAAGCCGAGCCTCTCTCTTCCCAAATAATCTATGAGAGTCTCCCGCGTTAGGTTTCTTTTCTTCCCCTTCAGAGGCAGCGCAATTTCCTCCTGAGGATTCACCAGCGCAATTGTCGTATTGATCAAATCATAAACCGGCGACAGGGAAACTTTGCCGTTCCGTGTGATCAGCGAGAAGTTCTTTAAGTGCTGATCTTCGTTACCGGCTAAAAAATTGAAAAGGGTCAGCCGTAACAGTTTCACTTTCTCCACAAGCGGAAACGTGCAGTACGTCTCGACAATCCCCGCCACCTTCTCCATGCTGTAATCATATTTCGTATCCCTGGACTTCCCCGCCAACTGCGCAAAGTCTTCCAGAGAATACTTACCGTCCTTGCCGTGCCTGTCAAACCGCTGGACAAAGTACGTCAGTCTCCCGTCAACTGAATACACCATGCCATGTAATGGAACATCCAGACCAGCTTCCTTCGCAAGGCGCATCGTGACGTCTTCGTTCTCAGGAAGCTCTGCATACAAATTGCTCTGAGGCTTAAGTATAAATCTTCCACCTCTGTCAACGATTTCAAACGAACTTGATCTTACGTTCAGAACCGCGCTCAGTTTCGGTTGGATTCCCTGGATAGACATTTTCGTTGCCCTCGCCGCCACCTCTCTCAACTGCTCTTCCTGTGTCAGCGGGATGTCGTTCAGTGTACTCAGGCTACGCGACAGCAGCCTGAGACCTTCTTTCGAGTATTTGTCATCGCCGCACGGTTCATATGTAATCGGGCAGAAGTTCATTCGCCTTCAACCGTTACCGAGCCTACGAGATCTTTGCCGACGATTACGAGCTGGGAGAACAGATCGTCTCTGTCGGTTTTGGTGATACGGATCAGCGCCTCAAGCTGCATCCCCTCGGGAAGGAGGCCTTCGAAGAAGGGCGGGAACCTGTCGAACTCATATACCTTTTGCGAGACCGGCATAGTCAGGGAAACTGGTGTACCATCATACTTCTCGTCGTACTCGAACCGGTAGGATTTCCCCTTTTCGACTTCGACGAGTTGTCCGGCATACCTGCCGAAGTTAGAGACTTTAGCGCTTCTCATTCTCCGGTCTCATCAAAGGGCCATCGAGGGTCATCTTAATGTTGAGCGCGTCCAGTACTTTCACGAGAGTGTCGAGCCGGACCGACTCTTTTCCTTTTTCGATATCGAAGACGGCTGTTTTGCCGACTCCGGCGAGATCGGCCAATTGTTTCTGGCTCAGGCCGGCTTCCTTCCTGTGGCGGCGGACAGCTTCGGCTATATCGGCGATTTTGATCATGATCTTACTGCTTCAGCGGTAATCGTCTGTTGTTTTAGGTTAAGATACACCAGGATTGCATATTTGTCAAGCAATTTACTGCGGGAGCGGTAATATTGACCAATATTATCCTTCTCGGGGGGCTATTTGAGAGATGGAACTGGAGTCTTACTGTCCCGGCGGCAATTCCGGCGGTGTGGAAACGAGGATTTGCCTGTCGCGTGGCGTCGAGCTATCCAAGGCCTTCAATGAGCAGTCCGCTAAGCAATCTAGGAATGAAATCAAGCAGAGCTCCAGAAGAACTCGTCACAAGCGGGAGCTTGAGAAGGAGAAAAAAAGCCCCCTCCGCAACGGATAAGCAGCCTGGCTTCACAATTATTTCGTTGGAGATGGGTAAGGAAAGAGGGTAAGATCAAGGAAAGACTTTGTAGATATCCTTTCGGTGAACTATTCTCGCAAACTGGACCAGATCACCTTCGACAAAAATGCCAACCCGATAATCCGCAATTCTTATTCTTTATTCCGACTTAAATCCTGTCAGCTTCTTTACCTGCGGGATCTTCTCAAGTGATTCTGCACTCTCAATCTGGCGAATCAACCTTTCAACTGACTTTTTGACACTGCTTAAGGATATCCTATCTATGTCTTTGCTGAACCTTTCAAGAAACTCAACACGCATTACGACTTCAGCTTTTTCATTACAGACTTGCGGCTGACTTTCCTGGTCCTGTCCGCTTCTTTCATCAGGGCTGAAAGTCCGGCATCCTCAATAGCCTCTTCATCGATGATACTCGATTTGATGCCCAGTTTCTGCAAAAGGTCGGACAAGAATTTCATGTCTGATTTTGTCTTCGGCTTCACGACGAGTGCTTTTCCCATATCTTTTCCTTTCTGCGTTTGAAAATAGCAATTCTAATCGTGCCTTACAATCGGGAAGATCTCCCATACATACTGCCGGAACGGTGGCACGGCTGCCCTTCCGAACACTTGCCTGTCGCGTGGCATCGAGCTATCCAAGACTTTCAGCTAACAGAATATGGAAGAAGCGATCGAAGCGGCAAAAAGACATCCGGCCCTGGGCAATGTGGCGGGCGCAGATTTGGGATGGTCTGTCGAGATACTAGAGGTTTATACGTACGTGGTAAAGTGAAAGGGAAAACGTTTTAGGAGAAAGAATGCTTTGTCCAACCACGACCCAAACTATGAGGGAGTTGTCCGAGTGGAGTCCCCTGAGGAACTCCCGGCAAACCTCCGGCTCAGGAGCAGAACTCCTTGGGAGCTATAAGTGGTCATACAGATGCAGTTAGCTTGCGAAAGATGCTTTGTAACCCTGCAAAGGTGACCGTGCATAAGTTCTGACATCTAATTCTCTGACTTCAGTGTTCCAGTTTCACAGTCATAGTCAAGAATCTTCGCAATGATTTTTACTTTGTTGTCTTCAAATTCTTTTCTGGATCCCTCGACAACTACAGTGTGCCCGTTCTTCCATTTTATTGGCGAATGATACATAATCTGGAGTCCCACAGGAATAACCAACTGCTTCAGGTTTGCGCCGCTGGTGTCAACAACCCAAAGGCTGAGTGAATATCCTCCCGGCATGCTTGCCATGAACGCGAGCCAGCTTTGGTCAGGGGACCACGATGGTCTGGACAGGTTCGTGAAATCATTGTCTTCTCCAGCAAGGCATCGCGCGCGATCCGATGTCAGGTCAATCACCCAAAGGGAATATCGAACGTTGAAGGATGCTGGATTCCCATCTCTTGCCGGGTTCATGGACCAATCGGGATGAGAAAAAGCAACTTTATCTTTATTTGGCGAGATCCCGATGTGCTCCATCATATTAGCTTCTTTGTCTTCCTCAGGATTATTCCCGTAGCGATCGAAGATGATTGAATTGATCCTGCTTTTCTCGATAACCTCCATCTTCCCTTCACCTTTCTTCAGGAGGATTTTGAAATCAAATGAGAGCGAAGCTCCCGGAGGCACGGCAAAGTTCTTGATGAGATAACTTCGATATCCATTCGCTTCGACGAGCACCGAATACAACGGTCCTTCATCTGAAGTCGGGACGGAGTTGATGAGGAATCGCCCATTTTGGTCTGTGATCTGCTTAGGCTCAAAGTTCTCCTGGTATGACGCAATCCCTTTGTCGATTGCCCTGGCGCTGTCTACGGGGTCATCGCCGGAGGTAAGAACATATACACTGGCCCCTTTGATCGGCGCACCGGTTTCCTGATCTTTCACCCACCCGCTGACGTTGCCGAACATGTCCGTGAAATGAGATTGCTGGCTGAACGCAGTTCCGTCATAAAATATGGTGGCACAGAAGCAGAAAGTGATGATAATTTTTCTCATGACGACCTCACCTGCAATTTAACAATTTCAATTCGGTTATTGAAGTACCCAACCGTTTCCGTCCGGTGGGTGGGACAGCGGAACTGGCAGTTGGGAGCGAGGAACTTGTACCCGGCACGACGGAGCCGGTCGACCGGAGGGCTATGCAAAAACTCGGGAACGTCATGCAGGCAGTTCGGGGCGCCCTTTACAATTCTTACGTCATCGCGAGTCCGGACGAAGTCGGGACGTGGCGATCCCATAGCTACTACCGGAACGGTGGCATAGCTGTCCTAGCGAACACTTGCCTGTCGCGTGGCATCGAGGTGTCCAAGGCCTTCAATGAGCAGTCCGCTAAGCAATCTAGGAATGAAATCAAGCAGAGCTCCAGAAGAACTCGTCACAAGCGGGAGCTTGGGAAGGAGAAAGAAAGGGACTCTACGGCTCTGCGGAATTCCTGATGGACATCGGCGTAAAAACCGAATCGGTTACACTCGGCCATCATAACGGGAGAATAGGAAGAGTAGACGGGAATACAAAGACGGAAAGAGGAAAAAAGATAGGCGGCGTATTCATAATTGAAGCAAAGAATATGGAAAAGGCAATCGAAGCGGCAAAAAAGCATCCGGCCCTGGGCAATGTGGCGGGCGCAGATTTGGGATGGTCTGTGGAGATACGAGAGGTTTATACGTATGTGATAAAGTGAAGGGAACGCGGAGCAAGCTTGCGAAGGTAACCTTGCTTTAGCTCTGAAACCTTCGCAAGGTAACTCTTGCTCATGAGCAGAACTTCTTCCGAGCTATAGGGGGAAAATCAAGTCTTCGAATTTATCGACGGAACATTTCTTCTGTGATCCGATCTAGTTCCTTCCTTCGTTCTTCGAATTCCTCGTCTGTGTATGTATCTGGAGGTAAGGCGGCAGGGAACAAATGTTCCTTAAATCCCTCGTTCATCTTTTTCGTCAGCCGTGATTGATTTCTTGTAATATCACCTTTTTTCTCTAGAAGGTAGACTGCCCCAAGATTTCCATCAGCATAAACAGGCGAGTGAGAAGAGATTATCACCTGATCTATGTTGTTTGCTTTATCCGCGATCATCGATTGCAATTTTGCCAGGACCAGCTCTTGATTCTTTGGAGAAAGGTTTTGCTCTAGCTCTTCTATGCAAATCACCCTGCTTTTTGTGTGGATTGCTCTTGCAATAATATATAGAAATTGGAGAACACCTGACCCCATGTGTTTAATGGGCAGCCGTATACCATTCTGCTGTATCATCACTTCTAGTTGGTTCCCCGGCTTCCCAAATGAGATTATCCCTAGCTTGAATGGGTCTTTGTTGAAAACGTCGTTTATCTGTTCGAACTCAGAATGCCCTTTGTCGCTTAGGTATAGAGTATGAAGAAAATGTTTAAAATTATGAGAGCCGATTGGCTCAACTTGTCCGTCATAATTGAACGGAACAGGAACCATATCTCTGGAACTCTCTATTAAGGCTACGCAATCATTAAACGGTTCTACCAACCTAGCGAATGGCTCGCCTAACCGACCTTGTTGTTTTCTGGTTGGGTCGTCCAAAGGGAAATAAGTGAAAGATTGTTTCTGTCCATCAAACTGGTATACAGACCTGCCGTTCAAAGTTACCCCCTTCAGTACTATCTCAGCGGTATCTTCGCCTACATCAGATTTGACGAGGGAACCCCCGAAAACCATGACATTATGGTCGATCAGGGATCTCCTTCTGAATTGTCTCTTGAGCTTCGCCGCTAAGTCAAGCTCTGCATCAGATAAAGAGAACTCTACCTGAAACTCGATATCAGCAGCGATATTGTTATGGAAATCGTTTGCAAAGTTCTCGATCACGCCGCTATAGAAATTTCTAGGAGAGGTAAACGTGCGGAGACCCGCTTCTTTGTCTACTTGTCTCTTCCTTTGAAAAATGGTATAGAGAGCGAAGAGAGCATTAGATTTCCCTGCGTTATTATCGCCAAAAAGAATTGTGGTCTGTTCCATCGGTTCAATCTTGAAATCAACTAAACTGCGGTAGTTAGTTATTGCAAACCTGCGAATGAACATAACAGCCTCATTTTATTTCTTCTTGTTCATCGAATTCTTTCAAGAAATTATTCATAAAATCCTTCAATAGATCGGCCGAGCTTTCATTCTTCTTATTCAGCAAGAGCAACATTATATGTATCCTTTTAAACACTGTACCATATTGCTTGGATGAAAAGAGCGGATAACCCTGATTGATTTCTACTGAATCATCCTGAGTTAGTCTGCAAGAAGGGTATTCTGATTTTTCATAATCCCACTTTGAGTATTTTACTTTTACGAACTTACCAAGCACTTTAATTCTGTCTACAACAATTTCATCAACCTCTTCCTTCATGTAGACAGTTTTATTGAACTTGTCAATTTTAATAGGTTCGCGGCCGGCATCGGCAGAACCTCTCGGATGCGTAACTACCTTAAATCCCAGTTTCTTTAACTTGTCGAGATTTCTTCCAATAATATCTTGTTTAGGCTCAAGGATAATCTTTCTCTCTTCTCCAAGGATATCTTCTAATGATTTCTGGGCATCGTTAACATGGTCAACGTAATATGCTTGCAGTCTGAATTTTTCACTGATGCTATCAAGAATCGAATCGACGAGATCATTTGAAACCAGACCATCTCGGCTAATATTTAGGAAATTCTTTAGTGCTTCTGAAATCATCACTTCACCTGAAAGCTGATGCAATCTAGAAAATCCGCGGGACCTTTTAAGCTCAAAATCGGTTCGCTTTCCTATCCCGACATTGCTTATCCGTATCTTAAGCCCCCGAGCTTCGACTGGGCTTATTGCGTCCCAATCCGTGGTGATAGCATACTTGTACTCAATTCCCCCTATTTTCTCAGTACCATGATCAAGTATGTGTTTGCCTGGGTCATTTCTTTGAAGCTGTTTCCTGTTAAGGAAAACATCTAATCCAATAGGTTCCTCGTACTTCAAGATTTTACCTAGAGGGGAATTCGGAGGCAAGGATATTGGTAAGTCATCTTGAAGTTCCCATGAGAGTCTGTCCAAGGGCTCCCAATTCTTGATGGTTTTTCTCTCTTTGGTTTTCTTTACGGTGAAGTATTGTTTTACGAGGTATGTTGGCTTGACTAGCGTGAATCTAGTAAAATGCTTAGTAGTTTGACCACGATTCTCCACTATAGTCCCTTCTATAGGAATGTCGGCGATCTCGGCAGGAGAATCGATGTCAAAAAATCTTCCAGCTGGTATTCTCGCTGTCAATACCTCCGGTGAATTTTCGACAGAAGTCGCAATTTGAAGGGCCTCGCAAAAAGGGAAAATCGAAAGAAATCCGATACCAAACTGACCAATCCTTTTTCGTTTGTATTTCCTTGAAAGCTTAACATCCCTTCTCTGACCAGCAATCGTGCAATAATATTGAAATTCCTCTTTAGACATTCCATTCCCATCGTCTTCTATTTCAATGCTGCTGAGATCTTCCGAGATTGTGATATAAACACTCAAAGCATCCGCGTCGTATGCATTACTCACCAGTTCTCGAAGAGCGTAAGGGAAGTTCCGCGTGTAGGTTGATTTGCTTAATAGGGGAACTATTTGTTTGTCGACTTTAAGGAAAGAGGTAAAATTCTCAATCATTAATCAGATACCAAAGATAAGATATTCACGATTTTTTTTTGCGTCGCCGTTCTGGTGATTAAGAGCATATGAATAATGAATGCTCCGCGTGTAGACCTTTTTGCCTAACTTTTTCAAAAGTCTACATATATACTCAATAGAAGGTGCTCCACTTTTCTTGTATGATAGCACGATTTTGCTTCCCTTGAACCGTTCCAGCATACGCTCGAATGTCAAATGGATATCATCCAAACCGAAATCGGATTTCCCATCTTCTTGAAATCTATTCAAAACATCAGACCAGGAAGAATAATTACTCATCCCTTCCAGAAAATGGTAGCATTTGAAATAGTTAGACGTTTCGTTGCCCCCCTTTAATCGCAAGTAAGGCGGATCGAGATAAACCAGGTCAAATTCTTCGGGATTGATATCGAAAATGGAATAATTGACAGCAGAACAACTAACATCATTGTCTATAACCAACTTATTTGCTTCCAATGCGAACCGTCTAAACAAATCGTCGAAAGGCGTTTCCCAAGTCTTCTTGTTCCCAAAGGTCCTTTTCACCCTTCGAGTCCTAATTGACAAATTTTCTCTGTGAAACAAATTAAACGGTCGCTTCATTAACGATGCCTGAAAAAGGGCGTAGTACGCTAAGTCAACTTTGTATTGATCAGGCCCTGGCAGCAGCATTTTAAACTGCATGAGGTTTGAATTTACCTTATCCAACCATTGATTCTCGCTGTCACGGAAGTACTTTCCTTTGAAATTATCAACTACAAAATTAGAGTAGGCAACATCGTCGTGTTCCGCTAATAACCATTCAACATCTTCCATTGTCAATTTTATCCTACTATTCTCGATCAGTGCCCTCCCGATCAAATAGTTGAAACGGAGCTTGTCGTTATAGGTTACTCTCTTAGCCATCTTCTTTAGGAGATAACTTACTGATGCAGTACCTCCGAATCCATCAAGAGCTGTTTTAAACGGGATCTCACGAAGATTTTCCCATATCCATGCAAGCATCTTGCGCTTGCTTCCCTGATACCTCGTGCTCGGGAAATCCGCAAGCCGAATGTTCTCATCCAGTACGGCTGTCTTCGGAAGCCCCTCAGGCACAAGCGGCAAGGGAATACCTCTCGGCAAACTTTTTTCAGATACTTTCATCAGGGATCATCGTATTGGTTAGAATATAACACTTCCGCTACTCATGTGGTGTAACACATCATGTGCAGAGGTATTCATATCCCGCCATTTCGCCCGCTTTCCCTTTCCAGCCAGACGAACAGCGCGGCACGCCTGCGTGCCTGCGCGTTGAAGCGCATTAACATGCACTTGCATGCACGTGCTGACGCTACGGCGCGTAAACGTGCCGAAACGCACTTCGGTCGCTTACGCTCCAGAGCTTCAGCGACGGAGCGCGTGCAAGCTCGCACTTGTGATTCGTCCAAGAGAAACCACCTGATTGTAATTGGTTGAAATTATGGAGCGGCGGACGGACTTGCAAGGGGGGATGCAGTTTGGCGGTGACTCAATCTGTATCAGGATAGAAGAATCTCTGATACGGCCTCAGGAAAAAATGGCGATTAGGAAATTTCCCGGGTGGGTCTAAGAAACGAATAGTGTTCGACGGCGCCGTAAGGCGCCTAGTTTATTGGTTTCTTCTTA